>CAZWVK010000092.1:1727-10576 GCA_964636785.1 uncultured Pseudobdellovibrionaceae bacterium
AAAATAAAAGTCGATTTAAACCCACAAAGGAAAATCGAAGACCTTATTTACTCTCTGGGATCACCCATTGCCAAACTTGTAAAAGCTTTATGCCAGGAAAGTCAGCCACTGGAAACAGTGGTAAGGTTCCTTATTATGAACACGCTTGGGCAACGAAGCGCGATTCTACATTGAGTAAAAAAATATTTAAGTGTGAACCGCATAGAGTTCCAGCTAAAAAACTTGAACCCTTGGTGATGGAAAAATTTAAGACTCTTATTTGCAGCCCCAATATGATGAAAGACATACTGAATCGGGTTCGTAAACTCCACGAAGAAAACCCACACCGAAAAGATGAAGAACGTCTAAAAGCAAAAATCTACGGCGTTACCAGTCAAATTGATGGACTTGCAGAAAGATTAAGTGAGCTTCCTAAAGCAGTGTCAGCAGCTCCCATCTATAAACAGATGGAACGCTTAGAAGACATCAAACAAGGTTATGAAAAGGAACTCAACGCATTAAAGGGATCGGGAAAAACAAGCTTAGACCGAATTGTAAATTTAAATAAGTTTGAGGAGTTTTCAAACCACTGCAAAAAATTTATGACAAAAGAGATTGAACCTAACGATTTAAGGCAGATAATTAAAAAGTTTATTCATAAAGTAGAAGTAGGAACTGAAGATATAAAAATCCACTGGATCGTAGACAACGAGCACTTTGAACGAGAGCTGGCCCTAGCAGGGGCCAGCCGTGGCGTTAAAAAGGCAATAGAAGGCCCTAACGCTAATCCCCCCAAAGGGGAGCGTTTCAAGAGTTTTAAAATTTTCTGATTTTTTTTAGCTATGCTGGTTCGCAGAGCTTGACATTTGGTGCACCAAATTCCTGCCTTAGAATGGACAACAAAAAATTGGCTCTTCCCCAGCAACGGGGGCAATCGGACTTTTGTCAGCCACAATGGGCTTTCACTCTTAATCGGTAATTTTCAAAGTTTCTAAAACCAAAAGCTCTTCGTGAGATCATCTCCATCTTCGTATGCAGTCCCTCCGTAATCGAATTCGTTTTCGTAAATCGCCACATCCGTGCGACCTCCTCTTTTCAATCATCCAAGGTTCTTCCAAGTGTTTCCAAATGAGTAAATCCGCACACGCGAAGAGCCTCGATGGCGTCAAGGAAGCCTGGGATTTTCTGGCGACACTGATCTTGGTTGAGTGCCTTTAGTTTCATAAACGACATTATATACTGCTTAAAATCGTAAACTGCCTCTAGAGCCGGGACTTGTCGTAAATACTCCCGAAGGCGTGCCGCTTGATCCGGTCGCAGGTTTTCCGGGTGCCTCCGCATCAGTGATAAAAGCCCCCGGTTCCTGCGCCCGACAGGATCAAGATCCGACCAGGTCTTTAGAAAATGATGATTGATAAGACGAACAACGTGGAACCGATCCGCAACGATGAGGGCCTCAGCAAAGTATTTTTTCACGAGCGAACGATATGTTTCGGATAAATCCATGACGACCACCCGAACATTGGATCGTCCTGGAAGCCGCATCAGATAAGACTTTAACGTCGACTCCGTACGGCCAAGCTGCACATCGTAGACCTTTCCACGCTTAAGATCCGCAAACGTCGTTGCGTAGCCCTGCTTCTTGGCGAAAAAATGCTCATCAATTCCTAAGATTCTCGGGCAATGAGCACCGCTTGATTCGCGTGTCCACCGATGAACAAAATCTTTGTACCACCGCTCAACCGTTGCCTGCCCAATATGCAGAAAGCCAGCAAGGTCTTTCTGCGTATGCCCGAGATGGTGTTTCGTTGCGACTTCTTCCCGGAAAGGCTCGGTTGAGCGCTTTCGCGGCAAAACTCCTGGTAATCTCTGCGCGAAGTATCGTGTGCAGGTCCGGCAGTAAAACTTGTGGGTGCGGATCGTGATCGAAGTTAGATTAAGCCCGAGACTATGGTGCCGGAGCCGCCGCGTAAACGTGTCTTTCAGGCGGAGATCCTGGCCTTGGCAGTGGGGGCACTCATTTTTACCCGTGTACTGAACTTTGAGCTCAATCGCCTTTGTGCCTTCGGCGCTCAGGATCTTGAAATTGGGTAATCCAATGATAGGGTCATGTTCTGGGGGCACTGGGAACTCCTTTTGTCTGGTCTGAGTTGTGGTAAACCCATCCTAACAAAAGTCCTGGATGCCCCCTTTATTGATGTAGAGCCCTCAGTAATTTTTTGCGGATTTTAAAATCAGTCCAATTCACATTTAGTTTTTTATTTATTCTTCCGTACACTGCATCTGCGTAGCAAATGTTCTTAATAATTTCGGTTCTATCTTGTTTTTGGCTTATGAACTTATTTTTCATCAATAGACCTAGCATCATCGTTTGGCCCCCCCTTAAGCAAGCCGGCTCAGACCTCGCCTCCTTGGGCACAGCATTTTCCTAGGGCGGTAGCTTTTTCAAAACATATCATTAAAAATCAAATAGGTAAGTCATTTTAGTGTGATCTTGATCCTAAATTTACATACATACAATGGATCCAGGACCTCAAATGACATTTTTAAGAAGCTGTAAAATTAGAATACAACTCTCAAAGTTACCTGAAAAGAATCAGTATATCCTTGGCCTTGATAAGGAGACTATTTTTATATTTGATGGAGTCGGAGCAACCCTTAGCTTGCGACCTACCGGCATCATAATCTGAATATTTTTCTCAACCGTCGTCGGGATATTGAAAAAAAACTGTGCTGCAGCTACAGTGCGTTTCCATTAAAGGGAGGGGCAATGAAAACGTTTATTCTCACGATTGCTGTTGTTATTTCATCGGTGGCTGTCGCCGGACCGGCCGAAGACTTCAATACGCTTTACCAGGCTTTTTTAAAGGCAGGATACGGGGACCGTTCGACTCTAGCTTCGGCCGTGGCGAAATTGTCTGAAAGGGAATGTCTTAAATCATGGAGTGTTGAGCAGAAGATTGAGCGTTACGGTGAAACCGTTCGTATCTTTCTGTCAAAAGGTTTTACCAACAAGAGTGAGCATGCCTTAACAATCGCGATTTTGGCTTGCAAAAGTGAGAGGTCTTCCGTCGAAGATGTGATCGTAAAGCTTGCCGATCTATTCAAAGAGTTGCGCAGTAAAGGATACTCAAACCATGTTGATGTTCTTCGGGCGTCTGCAGTTCTTTTAGAAATTACAGATGAGTGAGTTATTCTCACTGAAGGTGTAAATGACGCCATAGTATTCATAATATCCGGTGGCCATCTTTGTATCCATATCGATGGAGAGTTTAAACTCATGTGTTCCTATGCCGATCCCGATTCCAGTGCAATGAATGGCCTTGTCTTGAATCCAACAGTCTTTGTGTAGATGAACGTGATTGTACCTTTTGGCGGAAGAAAATAGGCCCGGCTTTTCAATGGTCACCTTATGAAGATTAAAGACTGAATTTTCGGATTCTTCATAAACGGAGTTCAATTCGAAAACAAATCGAGTAGCCTGTTCTGATGAGGTGGCTGCAGCCAAACCTGTGCAAAGAATCTGGTCGGTAAAACCAGGGGCCGAGTGGGCTGAAGGAGAGAGTGCGATAAAAAGAATCATCGACAAAGTCATAAAAGAAGACATTGAATGCTCCTTGTTTTTTAGGTTTGACGGACTTTATTGAGACCGATCTCAAGGATCAACAGATCCTCTCAATTTGAATAAACTGCATGTTTCTTCTCAACAGTGATCATTTTATTTGATTTGAAAGTTTATGTGGCGCCCGCCATCCGAGGATAGGAGAACCACTGGTTAAGGTAGAAACTTACCCGATTCAGTGGCGGGAGCCAAGACTTGATCTCGCGGAGCTGGCGCGACTGCGGTGGGTCGAAGGCTATTCCCGCAAACAACTGGCCGAGAAATACGGAAAAACGACCGTGGCGATTCAGAACTACTTTCAGGAGCTACGGCGATTGAGCTTCCACGCCTCCGGCCTTTCCGAAAAAGAAAGGAAGCAAATCCTATGGGCATCGAAAAACTCGCACAAGCGGCAGTAGCGGCGGTGATGATCGCCGCAGCAACAGGACAACTCCCCAAATTGGTACGAGAGGTGCAGATAGCTCAACTCAAGCTCCTCAAAGACTCGCAATCGTCCAAGTGGGGCCGAGCCATGTTGTTGAGAGCTAAGAAAGATGAGAAAAGAACAATGGAATAAACGACCGAAGTGCGCGTAGAACGAATTTAAAGCTTAAGATTTCAGGCCGTGAACGGGCAACGGAATCGAGTAATAAGTCTCGCCGTTCAAAAAAACTTCAATCCAATGAACGCCAGCTTTTTTTAGGTTGATATTTACTAGTTGAATTTGCACTTGAGCGTTATCAGTCTTTTTTTCAAATTTCATCTTAATCTCGTCAAAGCTTTGGATAACACCAAGGTCCGGATCAAGAAGTCTAAATGAGAACTTGTGTTCTCCAAGACCATATATCCATTTAAATGCGACAAAAAATTGAGGAATCACGCCGGGGCGAAGAAACTGGTCAAAAACTCCAAGATAGGCAGGTTTTCCGAATTGATCTTTACCAAGGGCGTCGCAAAGAATTGTGAACTGAAGTATTGGGGCTTGGGTTTCGCTCATTGCTTCCCAACCCCTCTCTCAAGAGCAACATCTGCAGTCTCAATAATTTTCACAGTATATTTCTTGTGTTTCAAATAAGAATCGTAGGCATTGTGCAAACGCCACATACACTGCCATACCTCTTGGTCGGCATCGAGGACGGTGACACAGTTGCCAAGAAGCTGTTTAGCCACTTTTGCATCAATAACGAAGCCATGTGTTTTGTATTGCTTCACCAACTTGTCAGCCATATCAAGTGCCGACTGGCCAGAACACTTGTTCGCTTTGCGAGAGTCCATCAGTTCAATCGCATATTGCTTCGCGCTTTCAATTTCACGATCAAAATGACCTAAAGTCATCAAATCAACTTTGTCGAGCAACGGAATGAATAGAGAAGCCAGTCGTGGATTGATATTGATCTGCCCAGTAATGTAGTCCAAAGCTTCTCGAAGCGCTAAAGCAGGAACGCTACCATTTGAGCCGGGGGCTTGAATTTGGGGGTCAATCGGCCCCAGTTCAGAAGAAGGCCCCATGACAACCTCATCAGCACCAAGAGATAAAATGGTTGCAGCACTCTTGGCATAATATGGAACCAGAACGGAAAATTTTTCGGTCGCAAATTCTTGGCAAAGTCTTGCAATTTTGTATGCAGGAGCCGCAAAACCACCCGGACTTAGGATAAACAAATCAATTTTTGGAGTTTTTCCAACTCCAGACAGCAAATCATAAAATTGGCTGTAATCCTGATGATCCAAAAGGTGAATCGAATAATAAGTTATAACTTTCGACTGCCTCAGCTCTTCAATTTTTTTGATATTGCCCTTACGAATACCTTCTAAAGTTTGGTTGATCTGAGCGAATGCGTTTCCTTTTAAGTTTTCTAGCTCAATACTAAAGGGAATCTTGGGTGGTGCAACCGGAGGCTGCGCCCCAGGCGAATTGGAGCCTGCTTTAGGAGGCTCTGGCAGATCTAATTTTTCAGGTTTGTTGGGCGCCTTCGGTGTAGTCATCAGATATGTGTGTTTCTATCCAAGATACGTCACGAAACCATAGGCTGTTTCCGACAAAAACGGATTAACATTTTTTGCGAGTTCGAGGGCTGATTGCTCGCTTGTGTTAGTTTTAGACTGCGATTTGATCTCAGGTTGTCGAGATAGTTTGAGAACTTCTCTGGCCAACGCCAAGCCTTCGACAGTTTCCGCATCTAAATTTAAATCCTTCAATAGGGAGTCGGATATAGTTTCTTTCATGCGATAAGTATCGGACATTTTGCGATTTTTGTCAATACTTATCAATAGTTATACATTTCAAACACTTACTGCTAGAGCTAAATAAGTAAGGAATTCATCTTCTCAATCTGAGGCAAGTAAAGAGGGGGAACGATCTGTCGTTTGATTACGACCATCGGCTGGAACAATCCGTGTTACCGTTTCCCTTTCGGAGGCAATAATTTGGTTGTTATTCGGGCTCGATGCAAAAGCATAAATAGCGCATTTGTGATACTGGAGCCAACGAGCATTGCAGAGAGCAGACTAGCTACGTTCGGATCATTTTTTAGCCCCTGCCGAAAATCTGTCATCAGCGCGAGTTGATAGCCAGTAGGCTTTAATTCCCCACGTTCCCACTTACTCGCAGTCATGTGGTGAACACCAAAAAGCTGCGCAAACTCAAGCTGCGTCAGCTTTAAATCCCGTCGCAATTTCGTAATGTCTGAGGGCTCTACTTTAAACATCGTTTTGCTTTATAGACTATGTGCAGTAAATAAGCTATAGCTTAATCAATAAAATAAGCCTCTATTTTTGGCTCTCAATACTGAATGTGAGAAATTTCAACAGGTTACCTCATGGGGGTGCCATTTTCCCATTAGTGAGGGGGCTTTTTGCAAAATGGCCCACCATCCACTTGCAATTTTATTTTCGAGAAAATCTACGTTTTGCGATGCCGGAAATTCGCTAATTTAGCGAATTAAAGCAGTCGTCTATCTATTTGAGCAAATCCAAATTTTAAAAAGGGAGGTTTTATTCCTATCCAACACCGCTTTATCGGTGGCGGGTTGATTTTCCTATTGGGAACTCAGCTCATCTACTACGGCATGAAATTCAACGGCAGTGCCCGTCTAAATAGCCCTGTATGGGGCTTTATAAGCGGCCTGCATGATCTTATCGTGTACGGCGTTGGGGCGGCGCTCTGCGCGCTTGCACTACTTGTGGCGCTGTTCATAGCTGCAATGATTGCCGATAGAAAGTCCAAAACAGTCGCGCCAGTAGAAAACGTGCCGCTTGCGCCGATCGTTTTGTCGCCCGAACAAATTGAGAAACAGCGACAAGACCACGAGCGACTGTTGCAAGTCTTGGCTCCTGAAACGATTGCGAAAGAACCCGCAGGAAGGACAGGAACCGATGGCTAGTTACAAACTCAAGAATCAAAATTTTAAAATTGCGCTCTACATTAGAGTTTCAACCGAAGAACAAGCGGAAAACCCCGAAGGGTCTATTCGTAACCAAGAAGATCGCTTACGCCAAGCTGTGACTTACAAAAACCACAACGGCAACTTTGGCGAGATCAAGGGTGTTTTTGTCGATGCAGGAATCTCCGCCAAAGACATGAAGCGTCCGAAGCTCCAAGAGTTGCTTCGGGCGATAAGAAGTGGCGAGATTGATCTTGTTATGGTGACGGAGCTTTCAAGGCTTTCACGCAACACAAGAGACTTTATTGAAATGTGGGATTTGATGAAACTACATGGCTGCGGGTTTTCAAGCTTGAGAGAGGACTTTGACACCACAACCGCCGCAGGGGAAATGGTGATCTTACAACTAATGAATCTTGCGCAATTTGAGCGAAGACAAACTTCGGAGCGTGTGGAGGCCAACATCGCGGCCCGTGCTGCCCGTGGCCTTTATAACGGCGGCTGTGTGCCACTTGGTTACAAGACCATTCCTGATAGGCCCGGATTCCTTGAGATTGACAAGGAGATGGCAGAAATGGTGCGCGTTGCGTTCGCCGCTTTCCTGAGAGAAGGGTCTTTGTCGAGAGCGGCCTTGTGGCTCAATGATAATGGCTGCCGGATCAAGCGACACCGCGAAGGTGGTGGGAGCTTTAAGCGCGTTGGACACTTTACGGTGGATAATCTGCAAAACATTTTGAGGAACAAAGCCTATATCGGAGTAAAAACGTACACCGTTCGCGGCGAGAAACGGGAGGCAAAAGCCGTGTGGCCCGTTATTATTGACGAAAGCACGTTTACTAGAGTTGGTGAAATCTTGGCAAAGAATAAAAGCCGCTACAAACCCACCAAGGGAAAACGGCGACCTTATTTGTTGTCGGGAATTATCCATTGCCAAACTTGTGCGAGCTTTATGCCGGGGAAATCCGCGACGGGAAATAGTGGCAAGGTCCCTTACTATGAACACGCATGGGCGACGAAACGAGATTCTACGTTGAGTAAAAAACTGTTCAAATGTGAACCGCACCGAGTTCCAGCGAGGAAGTTGGAACCGCTTGTAATGGATAAATTCAAATCCTTAATCTGTGATCAAAACATGATGAAGGAAATGCTTAAACGAGTCCGAGAAAAACACGAGGAAAATCCGCACCGAAAAGATGAGGAACGTCTAAAGGCAAAAATCTACGGCATTACCAGTCAACTTGATGGACTTGCAGAGCGTCTATCTGAGCTTCCTAAAACGGTTTCGGCGGCTCCTATCTATAAACAGATGGAGCGTTTAGAGAACATAAAGGAAGGTTATGAAAAGGAGCTGGAAGCATTGAAAGCCACGGGCAAAACCAGTTTAGACCGTGTAGTGGATTTGAGTAAGTTTGATGATTTTGCAAGACACTACCGAAAATATATGACCCAAGAAATTGCGTCGAATGAATTGAGGCAAATGGTTAAGAAGTTCATCTACAAGGTGGAAGTGGGAACTGAAACGGTGAAAATCCACTGGATTGTGGACGATGAGCATTTTGAACGTGAGCTGGCCCTAAAAAGGGCTGGCTCCTCCCCCAAGGGGGCAGTGCTTAATTTTAAAAGTAATGTTGGTTCGCAGAGCTTGACATTTGGTGCCCCGGGCCAGACTTGAACTGGCATAATAGATGAGAGGAGCTGGTTGATTTAGATTTGCTTTAATATGGGTATTGAAGAACTTTTTAAAAAAAAAGGATGTTTAAGTGAGTGATTCATCAACTCGGCTGGCGAGAAAAATACATACGAAAGATGCTGTGATTATTGGCCTTGCGTCCATGATTGGTTCGGGCATCTTTGCTGCGATAGGACCAGCCGTTTTGGCTGCCGGC
>CAZWVK010000093.1:0-10262 GCA_964636785.1 uncultured Pseudobdellovibrionaceae bacterium
CTCAACTCGAGCTCTGAAGTCGCAAGACATTTAAAAGAGTATTTTAGTGAATCTGGTGAAGAGCTCCCTTCGGTATTTAATTTTGGTCTTGGCCTTGGATCCCTAGCACCTGGAATTATGGCCGGAGCGATTCGAAAAAACGTCGTGCAAATGGCAAAAATGTTTATCACTGGTGCAACACCGGAAGAGGCTTTGCCAAATATTAAAAAAGCACGCAAAAAAAATCTCACCTTCACTGCTGATCTTTTGGGCGAAGCCGCTCTTTCTGAAAAAGAATCCATGGAGTACCTTGAGCGCTACATTGCACTGATCAATGACCTCTCACAAGACAGTGCCAGCTGGCCGCACAATCCACTGATTGATGAGGATGAGCGAGGTCCTCTTCCGAAAGTGAATATTTCTGTTAAGGTCACATCCCTTTATTCACAAATTGAAGAAGCCGCCTGGGAGAGCTCAAAAGCCCCGATCAAAGAGCGCTTAAGAAAAATATTTTCGCTGGCGATGGAACGAAACGTTTTTGTGAATCTGGATATGGAGCAATACGCCTATAAGGATTTAGTCATTGAAATCTTCAAAGAACTCCTTATGGAAGATGCGTATAAATCCTATCCTCATTTTGGAATTGTGATTCAAGCCTACTTAAAAGATTCACTGGAAGACGTGAAATCCCTTTGTCAGTATGCCAAAGAGCGCGGATGTGAATTTACAATCCGTTTAGTGAAAGGTGCGTATTGGGATTACGAAACCATTCACGCCGCTCAAAACGGCTGGCCGGTTCCCGTTTATCAAAACAAAATGGAAACGGATGCGAATTTTGAAGCTTGCGCAAGGACCTTGATTGATAACTACCCTCATATTCGCTTGGCCATTGGCTCTCATAACGTGAGATCTATTGCTTCAGCACTTTCCTATGCTCGATTTAAAAATTTGGATCAGCGTGCTGTTGAAGTTCAAATGCTTTATGGAATGGCTGATCCAATCAAAACCGCGATGGTTAAGAAGAATATGCGAGTTCGTGAATACGCCACCATTGGCGAGTTGATTCCAGGAATGGCTTATCTTGTTCGAAGACTTCTTGAGAACACATCCAATGAATCCTTCTTACGCTCTAAGTTTGCGGAAAACACATCGATTGAGAAGCTCCTTCAAGATCCTTCTTTTGCTTTAAAGGAGATGAGGTTCACAGAAGCAAAGAAAAATGAATTTGAAAATGAGCCACTAAAAGACTTTGCAATTCAAAGCCATCGCATCGAAATGGAAAGAGCCATTGAAGAGTGGGAGAAAAAGGGAGTGCAAAAAATCCCTGTCTGCATCAATGGCAAAGCTGCCATGTCATCAAGGACCGTAACACGTCCTCGTCCCGCACAAAGTGATAAAATCTTAAGTGAGATGAGTCTTGCAAGCATCGAAGATGCCGAACTTGCCATTCAAAGTGCAAAGAAAGCTTTTAAGTCCTGGAGTCATACAGAAGCATCTGTTCGTGCGGATTACTTAGATAAGTTAGCAGATCTGATGAATCGTGATCGTTTTAAGCTTGCAGCCCTTGAAGTCTTGGAAGTGGGAAAGCCATGGCGTGAAGCCGATGGCGACATCACTGAGGCCATTGATTTTTGCCGGTACTACGCCATGGATATGAGACGCTTAAGTGTTCCAAAACGTGTGGGACATGCACCAGGCGAAGTGAGCCTTTATCATTATAAAGGAAAAGGTGTGGCTGCAGTGATTGCACCGTGGAACTTTCCCTTGGCCATCCTTTGCGGAATGGTTTCAGCGGCTCTTGTCACGGGAAACACGGTTGTTATGAAGCCAGCCGAGCAATCCCCCATTGTTGCATTTGAGCTTATGAAGCTTCTTCAAGAGGCTGGAGTTCCTCAGGATGTGGTTCATTTCTTACCGGGTCCTGGTGAGGAAGTGGGTGATTATTTGGTGAAACATAAAGACGTAAGCCTCATTGCCTTTACTGGATCAAAAGCCGTTGGTCTTCATATTTTGAAAGAAGCATCACTTGTTCATCCTGGACAAACCCATTTCAAAAAGGTTTTAGCAGAGCTTGGTGGAAAAAACGCCATCATTGTGGATAGCGATGCGGACCTTGATGAAGCGGTGGCTGGTGTTGTTTATTCGGCCTTTGGCTTTCAAGGACAAAAATGCTCGGCTTGCAGTCGAGTGATTGTTTTGGAAGAGATTTATGATCGCTTCAAAGAGCGTCTCATTGAAGCCACAAAAAGCTTACTTGTAGGAGATCCAAAAAACCCTCATCATTTTATGGGGCCAGTGATTGATGAAGAAGCTTACAATCGAATTCTAAGAAGCATTGATGAAGCCAAACAAAAGCACACAGTTTTATTTCAAGGCGAAGCTTCAAAAGCTGGATACTTTGTCCCGCCAACGATTTTTGATGATGTCCTAGCGGATTCAGAGCTTGCACAAAAAGAAATCTTTGGACCGGTCTTAGCGATTTTACGCGCGAAAGATTTAGAAGCAGCCATTGAAATGGCCAACTCCACGGAGTTTGGATTAACCGGGGGACTTTATTCACGAAGCCCTGCCAATATCGAAAAGGTGAAGGAGTTCTTTGAATGCGGAAACCTTTATATCAATCGAAGCTGCACAGGTGCGATGGTGGATCGTCATCCGTTCGGTGGATTTAAATTATCTGGTTTTGGTTATAAAACCGGAGGTCCTGATTACTTGATTCAGTTTATGGAGCCGAAGGTGGTGACGGAAAACACCATGAGACGAGGCTTCGCTCCACAAGAAGAAGTGCCCAAAGGGATTTGATTCAATCCTTAGGGAAGAAGTGAATTTCCACGTGGAAGAAAACGGGAAATGAGTGGCGTCATCAGCGGAAACAATTTGAACATCATTTCAGGTGGGGTTTCAGACTCCACCCTCTTTTTTAAAATAAAAAGAACGGTCAGCCCCGCTACAAATCCAGCCAAATGCCCCCCAAGATGTGCGGAATGGGCCACGCCTCCACTAAACGTAGAACTGGCAAAGTAGCCAGCAAGGTCAGCCACCATCCACATAAAGAAAATAAAAAAGCCTGGCAGGTAAACAAAACCAATCGTGTTTCGCGTGGGAATGATCAGCCAATAGAAAAAGCGGCTTGGAACGCGCCAGTAAAGAACGGAATAAAGTGTAATCAGCCCTGAAACGGCTCCACTGGCACCAATCAATGGCGCTGCACTCAATCCAGAAGACAATATATAAACCGCACAAGCAATCAGACCTGAAAGAATATAAATTGTTAAGACACCAAGACCGCCGAGTAAAAGCTCAAGACTTCCGCCAACAATAATTAAAAAAATCATGTTGCTAAATAAATGAGTCCAGCTTCCATGCGCAAACATATAAGAAAGCCACGAAGACACCGAGTTATTATAACTGCTCACACCTAAAATTCGGCTATATGAAAAGGCTTGGTTCTCCTGAAAATTTTTAATTTTTTCCTTCCAGTAAGAGTATGCAACTTCATCCACATACTGAGTGTCTAAAATATCAGATTCCAAAAATCCTTTATCTTTGAAAGCAAGAACACCTAAGACTTGAAAGTTTCTGCGGCTTTCTTCATCGACAAGCGATGAAAGCTCGCGATGAATCCTATGACCTTCCTTTTCACGCAGATAGCTTTGATAAATCGAGCCTTGAATTTCAATAAAGGATTTGTCTTTGACAAGAGTGCTTAGACCATTCAGCGGTGTCGCATCAAATGCACTGGATAAAGTCATCATAAAAATATTTAAAAAAACCAAACACCAGGTCACCGGCGCATTTTGAAAAGGCAAAAGTCCCTTTAGAATTGGAAAAATCATTCTTCCACCTCACTTGCAGGAAGACGGCTGTGATCTTTAAGCGGCATTTCAAGCTTATACTCTTTGAGAAGTGAATCCGCTTCTGCGACGAAATCCAGTTTAAAATAAATTTCAGCGACGTATTTGGCCGCTTCTCTTCGCTCTTCAAATGAATCAATTTTTTCAATCAGGTTCTCAAGATCTTCCACTTTGGCAAGCTCTGGATTCAAAGACATTCTACGAATGGCCTCGGCCTTTAAATAGTTTGGAGCATCTTCTGATTTTGCAAGCTGTGCATAAAGAGACCACGCGCTTTTTAGATCCTCTTTCAATTCTTTTCGATAAGCATATAGAAATTCCTTCCAAGCCTCTGAAGATGAACTTGTCAGATAATCCCCACTATCCACTGGCTCTCCCCGACACTCTTTGACCCTTAAATTCGCCAATGCCACACGAGGTTGATGCGAAAAAACGGATTTTGATCGTGTAACCGTTTTATCACAGAATAAATGAGCACTTTCCTCACAGCCTTGAGAGATCTTTTTCAAGCAGGCCCACGCCATCGTGTCCAATACCACGGGAGAGTTTGAATCTCTGGTCATTTCTAAAAGTTCATGATCGGACTTTTCAGTGAACCCTAAGAAGTAATTGGCTTTGAGATTTTGAGTTTTGACATAGATCCCATATTTGGGGTTTTCATCTAAGCCTTTTGAATATTCTAATGCCTTTTGAAAATTCCCGGCTTGCTGAAAATAACGAATCGCCCAAAGACTCAAATAAGGTTCATTAAGCTCTTTGCCACGCTCTAAAATCCGCTCTAAAGATTCAAGATCACCATCGGACCAATAAGAAATGAACTCAGCCAATGTGCAAGAGGCTGAGCTCGGCTCCACTTCACAGACTTTTTCCAAATACCGATCTGAAAGAGCCTGGTTTTCGACATAGAGAAATGATTTCGCAAGATACCCTAAACCCGAGGGACTTGCGCCATCGACAAATTCAAGGTCTGCGTATTCTTTTAAACACGACGTCTCCATATAACCAGACGCCACAAGGGACATGGCTTCATGCAAGCTTTCTGCGGGCCCGCAGTTCAAAGTCGAATTGTTCTCATTTGGAAAGATTATGGCGCTCATATCCACTGTGCCGGCCGCAGTGGCCACGACTTTTAAGAAACTCGGAATTGCAATGGCGATCAGTCCGACCCCAGCTAAACGAACAACTGCTTTCAGTGGCCACCAAGAGAATTCCTTTGCGGATGCAGGCCTTGTGCTTATAACCAAGGTGTCGGTCAGCTGATCATGAAGCGCTCGGTTTTTCTTATTGGTCAGAGCTAGTACAAGCGGTAGACCTAATCCTAAAAACTGAAAGAACAGGTAAAAAGATCTTAAAAAGTAATTCCAAAGGCTTGGCCGTGATCCACTCCAAATATCGACCACTTGAAGACCCATGATTTTTTTTCCAAATGTTGTTCCAAAAAATAAATGGGAAAAGACATGAACAATCAAATAAACAAATAAAACTGCGATAAAGGCTTTGGCTCCCAAGGAAATCACAGATTCCCAGTCATTCACGAGCGTGCTTTCAATCATTTGGCGCTTAATGGGAGCAGAGATCAAAGTAAAGAGCGGAATAAAGATAACACCCAGATCAAGAATCAGCGCAGCCAATCGGTCAATGGGGTGAGCCAGATGAATCTGTCTTTTTTCGAACACATTCTTGGATGCGAATTGATCTGAATCGTCCTGATAAAAATCCCTAATGACCATAGGGATCTGATCGGCAGTTTCGTTGAATTAATTGAAAGAGTTTTGGTCGACTTCCGTCTGGGAAATCGTTGTCAAACGCTGAAAGAGATCTCTTTCGACAGTGATTTTAAATCGTCGTCCTGATTTTGTTGTCAGAAGAAAGTGACTGATCCGTTTGTCATTCACAATCTGATCTTCCTGATCAATGGATTCAAGAGAAGAGAAATCCTTATTCACCCAGTGCCCATACTCTGTTAAAAAGTCTTGTGGGTCGAGTAAGTAGGCAGGATTATGCTCGTCACTTTGAAGTTCAATGGATACTAAGTTTCCATCTTCAAGACTTCGCTTAAAAATATATCCTCGGCTTGCAAGCACGCCGTGGCGGATTTGATCATCCGAAGATGGCGCTCGACCAATAGCTTCTGGAGAGACTGAAGCTTTAAGATCTATTGATGCAAGACTTTTGGCAAATGCAAGCTCTGCTTTGGCGTTATACCTCTCCATACCACCCTGAATGCTGGCAAGCTTTCGACCTGAGCTTAAGGATGAACGCTCGGCAAATCCGCCTTCTGAGTCCGAAAAGAATTTATAATTAAAAGTAAATAATGAAAAGGTGATGATCAAAAAACCAACAACATGTTTATTGTGAAGAGGAATTCGTTTTGTGGTTTTTTCTTTTGATGTTTCACGTTGAGGCCCTGGTTGACCAGATCCTGGAAACTGAATCACATTGTTCGAACTCATTTTATCCCCCGCCCTTTTACTGCTCTAAAAGCGAGAATCATGCCCATTCAAAAGGCCCTTCTGAGTCGAAAATTTCATTTCTTTGATCACAAACTAAACATGTGACATTTTTTGATTTTCACTCTGGGCCTAGTGTCTCAAAATGAAACACAAAGCTTATTCCCCAACTCGTTTTCGAGTTAACTTCCTATCGGAAGAAGCCGTTAAGGATTTTATGAGTTCGGTCTTCAAACTAGTCTTATCATTTGCCTTTACCGCCTTTGGTCCATTTGCTTTTGCTGAGGTGAACTTTTCAAGTTACGTCAAAAGAAATCATGAGGTCTTAAAAACCACAAAATCCGATCGTGAGGTTGTGGCATTTGAAAAAAAGGTGATGTTTAGAGACGTTGCCTCTGTTCCAAGCGAAGAAAAAAAGCTAGAGCCGACCAAATCAGACGCGCCTACGCCGGATGTTTTACAAACTCCCGCATCAGCACCACCTACCAATGACAGCTCAGATTCTTCACAAACTACAGGTCCCGGAAGATGAAAATCCAATCTCTTTCCATTCTTCTCATCTGTTTTCTTTCCGTCGGAGCCAACGCAAGCCAGATCTTTGAGATTCGTGCCGAGAAACTTCATGGCGAAGGAAAATTCCAGCAGGCCGTGGATATCCTATCCAAAGAAGCTGAAAGATTATCAACCAAGGGATATCTCACTCTTGCTGCTTCTTATTCGGAATTAAAGCAGTATGACAATGAAGTTCGCATTTTAAATATTCTCTCCACCAAAGATCCAAAGAATTTTCAATGGCATATGTTGATTGGACAGTCTTACTTAAAAAAATCGAGATCACTCACAGATCCGGAATCCAAAAAAGAAGAAGAAACAAAAGCCGTTCAAACTTTCCGCTCAACCATTCGCGCCAATTCCAAATTCAAACCCGCATATGATCAGCTCTTAGAGATCTTTCTTGAAAAGAAAGAACATCATGAAGCGAGAGAACTTTTAATGGAAGCTCTAAGAGAGTTCGGTGATCGCCCGATCTGGCTCAACAAGCTTTGTGAACTTCAAGCCAATGATGGATTCCTTGCGCAAGCGGAAGAGACATGCAATCGAGCGATTCGCAGGTCCCCTGGTTTTCCAGACAACTATGTGTTTTTGTCCCAATCGCTCCTTGATCAGAACGAAACCGACAAGGCTCAAAAAATCGCACGTCACATTGGTGATAAATTCCCAAAGTCAGAATTTGCACAGTGGGGA
This sequence comes from uncultured Pseudobdellovibrionaceae bacterium, assembly GCA_964636785.1. GTDB lineage: Bacteria > Bdellovibrionota > Bdellovibrionia > Bdellovibrionales > UBA1609 > UBA6776. The sequence continues at coordinate 7,529 of CAZWVK010000093.1, forward strand.
GCTGGAAAAGTTTATTTGATTGTAAAAAACTATGAAGCTGCGATCAAATTCTTCGGTAACGCTGTTCATACCGATGAAAAATCCTATCGCTCTCATCTTGGTCTTGCAGAAGCTCTATTCGATAGCGGTGATCGACCAGGTGCGCTTGGCCATTACAAAAAAGCCTGCCAATTGGCTGAAAGCCAAACACAAATCATCCGCACAAACCTCTCCCAATCCATCCACGTCCGCGCCGCCGAAGCCCGCATCAAGGGCAATGAAAGCCTCGGCCAAGAATATCGCACCGTCGCCGACACCTGTAACTAAGAATCGACTTCTGCTGGTGGCAGTGAAAGCGACAATTTCCGTCACAGAGATATAAATTTTACTCGACGATCATTGCTAGCTCGATGAGTGTGAATTCAGGCTCCCTATCCAGCGGTCCTCAAATTGCCAGTTACACGTCTGGAGGTATTTATGAAATCATTAGTTATCGGATTTGTATTTTTCGCGTCGGCTGTGAGTTATGCGGATGTGGATGTACTTTGTAAGCGATCGTCAAATCTAGACTGCCAAATTCGAGTGTATGAGGCATTGAGAAATCTTGGATGTAATGTGGGTTCTCAATCGGTCACATGCAGTGACGCTCCTGATTTTGGAAGAGGGATTGATCATTGCGAAGTAAAGGATATGAACAACTGTTCTGAGCCTCACCCAGAGCTTTTTGGCTTTACTTCCAAAGCAACAAGTTGCTTTTTTGGTGGAAAAGTAAGCCTTAAAAAAGCAGACCGTGGTTTAAGCCTTGATTGGACCATGGGACTGTTTAGATCTTATGTTTCTGACATCTGTGTCCGCAAATAATTCTTAAAGAATCAACTTTCGTCGCACTAATATAAGTGCGACGAAAGAAAGTACAACCGTCTGAATTACTAAAATTCCACCGTTATAAACCACAGTGTCCACAATGTCTTTGCTCCAAAACAAAGACTGTGCAAGCCGAACTCCATGAATCACCGGAAAAAGTTCCGCAACTCCCCTCACATACACATTCATATTATCAATCGGAAAGAAAATTCCTGAGAGATAAAATAACGGCGCTATAACAAATGAATATACCGTTTGAAACTGATTGATATTTCGAACCAGCGCCGATGCAATAAGCCCCATCGCTCCACATGGAATTGCTACGATTCCTCCAACCAGTGCCGTCATCGGCAAAAGATAAGCATTCGACATCAATCCAAAAAGACTTAAAACGACAGAAACGCCAAAGGCCATCAATGCCCCTTTGAGTCCAACCCAAATCAGCTCGCCAAAAACAATCTCATTGATTCCAATGGGAGTGGTTAGCATCGCTTTAAAGATATTTTCAAAAGTCATTCGAACATAAAAGCTATAGCTGCTCTCAAAAAAGGAAGTGAAGAGCGCTGTGGCAATGATTAAACCTGGAGCTAAAAACTCCATATAACTCATGCCCTGAACATCTGTTAGGAATGCACCAAGCCCAAGTCCAAGCGATACTAAAATCAGCGCTGGATCGGCCACCGTGGGTGAAACATTGGCTAAGAAGTCCTTCTTATAGACGGTCCAATTGCGAAGACTGATAAGAAAGCACATTCTAAAAAACTCAAGCATCGTGCGATAAGTCCTTACCGGTTAATTTTAAAAACACATCTTCCAGGTTTCCTGGTCGAATCTGAAGTGGCCTGATTGCTAAAATTTCGGCTGCCGCAGTGAGATCTGAGATCTCATTCACACGCAGATAAAATCCGGATGTGTCCTGATAAAAATCAATAAAGCGGATCTGATTGAGGGCTGAATTAAAAACACCCTCTTCAATCCCTGGGAACACTCCAACAAAACCCTTGGCATGCTCTGTGATCATTTCTTGCGGACTTCCCTTCGCAATCACCTGTCCTTGATTCATTATCACAAGCTCATCGCATAAGACTTCAGCTTCATGCATATAGTGAGTGGTCAAAAGAATCGTTGTTCCCGATTGATGAAGCTCTTTGACTTTGCCCCATAGAAGATGGCGAACCGCTGGATCAAGACCCGTTGTTGGCTCATCCAAAATCAAAAACTCAGGTCTTCCAAGAAGGGCTCGAACAAAAACAAGGCGTCGTTTCATCCCACCGGATAAAGACTGAATGCGCTCATCTTTTTTATGAGCGAGATTCATATACTCTAAAAGCTCATCCACTCTTTGTTTGCGTTCTTTTTTTGGAATGTTTAAGAACGCAGCATAGATCATCATGTTTTCAATGACCGTTAAGCTTTCATCCAGTGCATTTTCCTGAGTGACCACACCAATTCGTTTTTTAATTTCGTGGCTGTTTCTTTGTGGATCTAAGCCAAGAACTCGGAGATCTCCCCCACTTCGAAGAACCATTCCGTAGACCATGCTGATAAATGTGGATTTGCCTGCCCCATTGGGACCCAGCAGGCCAAAGCATTGGCCTCTTTTGATTTCAAGGCTGACGTCTTTAACAGCCTCAAAATTTCCAAATTTTTTATTTAAGGATTTGGCATGAATCACCAGACGAAATTATAGCGATTCCTTAAATTGTCAACTCCCGACAAGGGCGTATTGTATGATTTCGAATCACCTACTTCCTTGAGTCGGTGGAGTTTGACGACTCCCTACCACTGATGAATCTTTTATTTTCCGACTAGCAATCTGCTGGAGACATTGAATATCTCCTCGGGAGAGAACTGGGCCGTCATCTCTATTGTCACAAAGCACCGGGTCCAC
>CAZWVK010000094.1:0-10153 GCA_964636785.1 uncultured Pseudobdellovibrionaceae bacterium
CATCTTCCTACTCGTACATTTGAAGTGAATTCTGCAAAACAAAAGGTGAAAATTGGCTCAGATCAGCCATTGGCGCTGATTTCTGGCCCTTGCGTGATTGATTCAAAAGAACTGATTTTTGAAACCGCGAAGCATATGGTGAATCTCACCCAAAAACTTGGCATCCCTTTAATATTTAAGAGCTCCTATGAAAAAGACAATCGAGGCACTGAGAAAAACTGGAAAGGCCCAATGGCTGAAGAAGGTTTAAAGATCCTAAAGTCAGTGCGCGAAGAATTCGGCGTTCCAGTTCTTACGGATGTTCACCGTGTGGAAGATGTGAAAGAAGTGGCTGAGTATGTTGATGTTTTGCAAATTCCAGCCTACATGTGCCAACAAACTTCGCTTGCAATCGCGTGTGGGGAAACCGGTCGCCCGATCAATGTCAAAAAAGGTCAGTTTTTAGCTCCAGAGACGATGGGCGGAGTGGTTGGAAAAATTCGCTCAACTGGAAACCAGAATATTTTATTAACTGAGCGCGGCGCCAGTTTTGGATACAACCGTCTCGTTGCAGACATGAGATCCATTCCCATTATGCAGGAAACGGGTGCGCCGGCCTGTTTTGACGCTACCCACGTTATTCGACTTTATGGAATTTCGAGCGCAGATCCAGCTGGTGGAGAACCACGATTTGTGCCGCACCTGACTTTGGCCTCCGTTGCCGCAGGAACCGATGCGCTCTTTTTGGAAACTCATCCACGTCCAATGACAGCCAAATGTGATGCTGCTTCTCAGCTCAACATGGCGCACATGGAAGATCTTCTTAAAATGTGCCTAGCGGTAAGAAAGGCCATTCAAAGACCCGAAAATGTAGGTGAAATCTCAGCTCCCCATCTGTAAGCTTTTGGAAGAGTGAGAATTAAGAACCTAACAGCTCATCGTTATATTTTCTTTGAGATGCTCCCCTCTTTTTTAATTGGGGTTTGCGTCTTCTTAGGCATTCTGCTTATGTTTCAGGCGCTACGTCTGACTGAGTTTATACTCATTCATGGCGTGGAGCTTCCAGTGATTGGTCGAATCACACTCTACTTGTCGCTCAGTTTTTTACCTGTGATTTTACCGATGAGTCTTTTGTTCAGTATCTTACTGACCTATAGCCGCATGAGCCAGGACTCAGAGATTGTGGCCTTTCGCTCAATTGGTGTTGGCCAAAGACAGCTCTATATTCCAGCACTTATTTTAAGTCTTTTTGGAGTCGTGATTTCGCTACAAACATCACACAATATCGGACCATGGGGGAACTTCAATTTTGAAAAGTTGATCCATGAACTCGGAACACAGAAAGTAGGCGCATCCATCAAAGCAGGAATTTTCTCTGAAGGTTTTTTTGATTTCGTTGTTTACGCCAATGATGTGGATACCCAGACAGGAAACTTGAGCAAAGTTTTTATTTATGATGAGCGACAAAAGAATTCACCCCTAACTATTATTTCGAAAACAGGTCGAGTTCTTCAGGAAAAGACGCCGGCCGGATGGACAGCTTCACTTGAGCTAAGGGATGGCACTATCCATCGGACTCTGGAAAACACTTACACGCAAATTAGTTTTGAAACCTATTCTGTCGATTTATTTGATCCGCATGATTCCCAGGAGAGAAAAAAATCTCCCCCCTCAATGACATCTTCGGAAGTTTCGAAAAGACTTGAGTCCAAAGATCTACCGGAGAAGGAGATCCGCGCTCTCGAAGTGGAATATCATCGTCGCTGGTCTCTTCCATTTGCGTGTTTAGTCTTTGGAATCATGGGTGTTGCACTTGGCACTTCCGCAAACAGACGTCACGCGAAATCATCTGGCTTTGTTTTATGTTTAATAGTTATTGTCACCTACTGGATATCGTACGTCGTTGCTGAAGGCATGGCTCGAAATGGACATATGCCAGCTTGGCTTTCACTATGGCTTGTGAATGGAGTCTTCACACTTTATGGACTAAAGAAATTTAAAGCCAGCGAAACATGACTCCAATAAATCGTGCTCATTCAAAATAAGAGTCGCACCCTCTTTGATCAGCTGATTTGAACCCTGCCCCACGCTCAACCATGGACTAAATGGAAGTGTAAGAACATCTTTTCCGAGCTGGGCAGCATGTCTTGCTGTCACGAGGCTTCCCGACCGAACTCCACCCTCTACAAGAAGACACGACTGTCCCAAGGCTGCGATAAGCTCATTTCTTTGATGAAAGAAATGTTTTCTGACCGTCTGATCAAAACCGTATGTACTCAAAATAGCCCCTCCCCGATCAATGATTTCAGAAGCTATATCGAGAAGGCTTGTGGGATAAATTTCGCCAAGACCACTTGGAATTAAACAGATCGTCGGCTGTGAAGTTTCCAAACTGATTCGGTGCGCCCATTGATCCACCCCACGGGCACCTCCGCTTACAACTCCTAGCTGGGATTTGTCTAGAAATGGTGTGAGATGATAAGTCATCCACCTCAAACTCTCGTGATGAGGCCTTCGACTACCAACTACACTGATAAATTTATGAGTTTTCCAAACTGGCGCTCCCAGATAGGAAACCAAGGGTGGCGCGAAGTTCAAATTTCTGAATTCTTCGGGATAGTCTTCACAAAAAAGGCTTATAAATTTTGCTCTTGAAAATAATGGATGGTTCAGAGCTGCAAACCACCGATCTCTCCAGTTCACATTTATGAGCTGCTTTTTTGTTTTTGAATGGAGAGTTTCAAAAATATCATCAGCATTTTGACTAAGATTCCTACCGATGATTTTTAAATCTTCAGGGGAAAACTGAACACCATATGAGAAAGCATATAAAAGTGAGAAGTGGGAAAGCTGCATGGAAAATCAAATCTGCAATCTCAAAAGCCACTTCATTTCAATTTTTTTTAAATTAAAACCAAAAGATGTACGAATTTCGGATATTAGTTGAAGGATCCATCCCCAGGCGTGATTCGCTCGGAGCCCCCTAGCACAACGGCAGTCGCAAAATGATCTCTCACGTCGACCACCTGAACCTGCCCAACCTGAACTTGAGTGAATTCCATCAACGGCTTCGGCTCTCTAAACTCCTGGCTTTTCCTATTTTGAATCATAAAAATGTCACCTTCACTGACACCACTGCTGCTTCCCTTATCTATATAAACGACATTACCTGTTGAAAAATGGAAGCCGCGATTGTCAAGCTGTCCGCCAAGAACCCGAATCGGCAAATTTGAAACGCGTCCAGCTTTTGAAAAATCAATTCTCTTCATACGGCCACTGATAAGCCTCAGACCTCGAGTAGTTAAGTCCAATGATCGATCGATCCTCGCTCTATAGTAAGTCGACCCATATTTAGGACGTCGGACTTCTATTGGCTCACGAAGAGTGATTTGCGCAGCAATTCTAAGGACACGTCCATTACGAGCGTTTCTCTCCTCCCGGTAATTTAATCCACCTGCATCATGGACCACCAAAAGAACATCCCCTGGTTGAACTCGATTGGAGTCCAATCGAACATACACAGTCTTTCCGTGGACCATGATCTCATCATCAATCTGAGGCTCAACGACTTCGCCAAGAAACTGTACAGGTTCCTCAGCGACGAAACTTTGCAAAAGGGCTTGGTCTTGAACAGTTAGAATTTTACGCGGAACAATCTCAAGATCCCAATCGTTCACTTCACGCCCTGGACTGATATTATTGTATCCCCAGAATGGAAGACTTACTGGAAATTTTTGGAGAACGGGCTTTGGCTGAACAAGTGGGGGCGGAACTTCAATCCCAGGAAGCTCTTGGCTGCCCCCGGTAGAAACAAGAGTCGGAAGTGCATCTGCCATCGTTTCCCCTGAGTTTGAACTCTGTTCAGTGATAAAAAAAGATGGCGCACTGTCGGATGATCCTAATCGAAATCGAATCTCGTTACCAGGCTCAATGAGATGTGGATTCTCAATTCGTGAATTCACAGACCAAACTTTTGGCCAGTAGTTTCCGTCGCCGAAAAAAAGTTCACTGATATTCCAGAGATTATCGCCAGGCTGAATTTTGTAGGATTCAGTTGTTAGCGGCTCTAAGAGCTTATTCCATGCCTTTTGGTCTGTGGGCTTAGCGTGGTACTCTCGGTATATTTCGTAAAAGCGTGACTCCTGATCAACCTGCGCGATACCACTAGGTAAGAAGGCCGCTTGGCTCACTAAGAGAGTCGCTAATAGAGTCTTCTTTCTCATAATCACAGACATCCTTATTAGCTCTATTTTACCTTTATTAATCGTCTTTCCAAGCTTGCACGACGTGACTCTGGACTTCCAGGGTAGTTTTTCTCTATTCTTTTAAGGACGGTATCAGCTTGCTTCGGCAGTTCAAGCTTCTTATAAGTCATCGCGATTGCAAAAAGCGCTTCGGGACGTTTTATGCTAAAAGGTCTTTTATTATCTATTTCCGTAAAGGCTTTCAAGGCTTCAGCATAACGTCCTTTTTGCAACTCTAAAAAACCACGCAAAAAGGTCGCCTGATCTGAATAGATGCTCTTTGGATAATTCTTTCTCAATGCCTGCTCCTGATGAATCACATCCACCAGATCTTGCTTTTGATAGGAAGAGTAAAGTTTTGAAAAGATCAGCTTTTCACCTTCCGGGAAAACCTGCTTCAAATTCGGCGTCGCGCCAAACACCGAGATCGAGAAAGCTGTTAAAGAAATCAAGATAGAAAGTTTTGTCATTCGAGCCCCCTTAAAAGATGATATGTAAGCCGCGTCATAATGCAAGCCTCTACCCCGACCACAGATTTCCACGAATTGTTAAAGTTTATCCACATTTCATTGTGTATTTACCGGACTCACAGACCTTGGGCGAGGCTTCTGCAGTGGATTTCAGCGATTTGCCTACCCATTAATCACAGCTAAATTATTGATATCGCTTGATTATTTAAAAAATTATCGAAATCTTAAAAGATCTTAACCGAAATCTTAAATCCGAAATCCGATCCACTCCATTCGCTCAATTTTAATTGATTGAACTTTGCTGAAGTCTTGAGCTTTGCAAGTAAATGTATGGCTTATTTAACATTTTGCACAACGCTGCTTTTTGCCATCTTAGGCGCAGAGACCTTGAGTCCTTTCGCGGATTGGGCGCAGAGTCATTGTATCTCTCGAGCGGATCAAGGTGATTTTGGAGTGCTCAAATCCGCAGTTGTTTGCGGAATGAAACTGAGTGAGCAGGACATTCATCTTGAGTTTAAAAACTTAGGACTTATTCATCTTCTGGTCGTCTCAGGCGCTCATTTGATATTTCTTGAGAGAATTTTACTAAAACCTTTGTTTCTTCCGCTTCCCTTGCGCTTTAGAAACCTTGCTGTTCAGTTCGGTCTGATTCTTTATTCTTTTGTCGGAGGCCTACAAGCCCCACTTGTGCGCGCTTTGTTTCAGCGACGGCAAGTGCACATAAACTCATCGAGTATTTTTCTTTCAGCTTTACTAACTATAATCTTTTTTCGCGAAATCTCACTCTCCTTACTGCTGAGTTGGAGCTGTGCCCTTTTGATTCAATGGCCCAGCGTTCGACCATTCTCAAAGATAGGAACCTCGGTGATTATTCTACTTGGAATCTACCCATTAATTCTTTCACTTGGTGCACCTATGCTCTTAAGTGCTGCACTTCAGGTTTTGTTTTCATCCTTCTTCGGCGCGATCGTATTTCCGGCCACATTGCTAAATACGATTCTCCCAATAACCGAACTTGTAGATTCTATCTGGAGACTTTTTATTTTCGCATGCAAGGTCTCAAACATCTTAGATCTTGAAACCATTTACGGAGATATGACCTATTTCCCAAAGGAGCTCTATGTTTTTGCTCTTCAGATTTTCCACTGGCGCACAGAAGTTTCGGTGCAAAGAAAGAAGATTTGGAAAAATGATATCAATTGATCGCCTCTGCTTATTGGCTGCGCTTTTCTTAAGCTTCGACTCACTGGCTGAAAGCAAATTGATTCTTTGGGATGTCGGACAAGGTCAATGGGCCACTTGGAGCGACAGTGATTCCTGCCACCATTTCGATATGGGTGGAGAAAAGTTTCCCTTTAGAGTGCTCAGTGAGTGTAGAAAAAAAGTGAACCGCCTATCCATCACTCATTGGGACTTTGATCATATCTCTTTTGTTTTTAAAGCACTCAAATATGGGCTCTCTTTTTGTGTCTTCAGTCTTCCTGAAGAAGATCATAAATGGAAAGCAAGATTAGAAAGGCAGTCCTCATGCCAAGAGATTATAGCTACCAAAATCGAGTCAGTTCTACCTCATCTGGTTTCACAAAAAAGGAATGATCGAAGCGTTATCTTTAAGATCAACAATAATGTCTTGATCACAGGAGATGCCCCAGCCAAAGCAGAAAATCTTTTACACCGATATATTTCGATCTCGAATGTGAAATATCTAATTGCGGGTCACCACGGAAGCCTCACCTCGTCTTCCGAGGAGTTTATTGGCCGTCTGTCCGATTTGAGAATGGCGCTCTTAAGCGCAAGAAAACAAAAGTACAATCACCCCCACCCGATTGTTCAGGCAAGATTCAAGCGGAACAGGGTTCCGCTTGTTTCGACTCATGATTGGGGTCACTTAATAATCACTTTAACGACTGACTGAAATTCAATTCTACGGTCTATATGGCTTGAACTCTAAGCCCAAATCCTTTGCAACGGGCTCATAGCAAACATAGCCATTATACACATTCAGGCCTTTTAATAGTGCTGGATCCTTAGCCACGGCATCTTCAACACCCATTTGGGCAATCATTGAGCCATATCTAAATGTTGCACTTGTAAGCGCATATGTTGATGTTCGCGCCACAACACCAGGCATATTGGGAACGCAGTAATGAATCACGCCGTCCACTTCATAAGTTGGATTTTGATGACTTGTTGGTCTGCAGGTTTCAATGCAGCCGCCTTGATCCACAGCCACATCGACCACCACACTGCCTTTACTCATTTGCGAAACCATATCCTTAGTTACAAGAGTTGGAGCTTTATGGCCTGTGATCAAAACAGCTCCGACAACAAGGTCGCAAGCTCGAACGGTCTTTTCAATGTTCTGCATATTCGAGTAAAGCGTATGAACCTTTCCTTGAAAGATATGATCCAAGTACTCTAAACGATTACGGTTAACATCAAGGATTGTAACATCTGCACCAAGCCCCACTGCCATTTTCGCGGCATTCACACCAACAACACCACCGCCGATAATGGCTACACGTCCTTTATCAACGCCGGTCACTCCGCCCAGTAAAATTCCTTTTCCACCGTGATCTTTTTGAAGGTAAAAAGCACCCACTTGAGTGGCCATTCTTCCAGCCACCTCACTCATTGGAGTCAAAAGCGGTAAAGATCCATCAGCCGCCTGGATCGTTTCATAAGCAATTGCCTTTACTTTTCTATCGCAAAGAACCTTGGTCAGCTTCGGCTCCGCCGCCAGATGAAGATAAGTGTAAATGATCTGATTTTCCTGCATGAGATCGTATTCATCCGGAAGTGGCTCTTTCACTTTGATGATCATTTGAGATTTTTCATAAACCTCTTTTTTGGTGGCAAGGATCTTTGCACCGGCCGCTTCGTACTGTTCATTTGTGATCAGCGATCCAAGGCCAGCATCCTTTTCAACAAAAACTGTATGCCCTTCAGCAACCAATTGCTGAACGCCGGCTTCGGTCAATCCCACTCGGTTTTCACTAATTTTAATTTCCTTAGGCACACCAATAATCATTTTCATCTCCTGAAAGATAATTTGAGATTTTCTTCTATCCCGGTGCCCGAGTTGGGTCAATGGGAGCGGCTAGATTTACTCCAGCAAGCTCTGTGAGTTTCACAGATCCTGGAGTCTCGGTCAGGCGCTTCACCATTTTATTCATCAGATCATGGCCAGCTTTATACAATACGACATGCCCAAGAAGTGGGGCGCCCAGTGTGACCAGGTCGCCAAGCGCGTCCAGAATTTTATGGCGCACAAACTCGTCTTTGAATCGAAGACCGCCCGGATTCATAACACCCTGGTCGTCAATCACAATCGCATTATCTAAGCTTGCTCCAAGTGCGAGCCCCTTTGCTTGCAGAGCTTCACCATCTTTGAGGAACCCAAAGGTACGAGCTCGCGCGATTTCACGGGAAAAAGTTTGCTCATTCACCTCAATCTCCAGGCTCTGAAGACCGATCGCTGGATGAGGAAAATCAATTGTGCAACTGATCTTCAAACCATCGTAAGGAAACACATACACATGCTTTTCATCATTTCCTTCAAGTATCGGTTTGGTTACAAACAGATATTTTCGCGGCAAATCTTGCTCGACAAAGCCCGCTTCCAAAAGTTTCTTTGAAAATTCGGATGCGCTTCCATCACAAATCGGAATCTCAGGCCCCTCTAACTCTATGATCAAGTTGTCGATCCGATATGCAGCTACACTGCTAAGGCAATGCTCAATGGTTGCTATTTGAAAATCAGACCCACCCAGAGTTGTTGCAAGTGTAGTAGCACGAACATTCGATGCGTTCACAGAAAGAGAAGGCGCACCTGGAAGATCCCTTCGAATAAAGTGAATTCCAGCACCAGTGGGAGCCGGACGAAATGTGAGCCGAGTGGGTTTTCCCGAGTGAAGGCCAATGCCCTCGACGGACGCTGGTTTTCGAATGGTGCGTTGGTAAAGCATTTCTTTAAATTGGACTAGATCGCTGGGCTTTTCAACTGGATTGCTAAAGTCCAGCTGGGAAGGTGCTTTCTTTGGGGTTTTGAGAGTAAAATATTTAGGAATGAAGATTTTTTGGCGTTTTAGTTCATATGGCTTGCGTGCCATTTTCAACTTTTTCGGCTGTTTGGCAGTTGGTTTTTCATTAGCTATGGGATGCGGGCTGGTCGGAGTAGCAGGGCTTTCAAGCGGATGCGCATCCAGTTCGAGCTATCTGATTCCAGACGGCGACGCCAATTCGACTGCTGAAGGAGCCGCCTACACCGGCGAAGGTATGCACTTTCGAAAACCAATGCCCCACAGGCCCAATCCCCACCCCTGGCAGTTTTACTACAAACATTGTGAGCAAGGACCATCGGATCATGTTTCAAAGACGGCTTACTCCTGTAACGAGCCGTTTTGAGGTGTGAGTTCGTGAGCCGGTTTGAGGTGCGGATCTGACAGGTGGATTTTTTGCGCGAACTTGCGGAGTGAATTCGAATGGTGGATTCATTTGTGGGTTTGAAGTGCGAGTTCGAAAGGTGGACTCATGCGCGGGCTTGAGGTGCAGATCTGAAGGGTTGAATCGTGATCCGGATTGAAGGTCGGACCTGAAGAGTAGATTTTCGCGCGGACTTGAGGTGTGACTTCGAACGGTAGATTTTTGTGCGGGTTTGAGGTGCGGATCTGAAGTGCGGACTCGTGAGCCGGTCTGAGGTGCGGATCTGAAAAGGTTGGCTTCGTAATCGGTGCGAAATCGACGGTTTAGAATCAGGCTCAAGATTAAGTGCAAGGCCCCCTGGTTCTAAGCAAATGTAAAAACACCTAACCAATCAAACCGTTTCAACTCAGATTTTAGATCAGTAATTTGAGTCTTATATTAATAACGGTTCTTTGCGCTCCGCTGATGGTGATTGATCGACAGAGAACGCAAGGGACTCTCTGAAAACTCACCTTCTATGAACATGAGGTCATTTTCCTAATTCGCATGCCCTCTATTTTATTTATTTTTTATTACAGATTGCTCACTACTCATTGCTACCGTCATCCTTCCACGCCTTTCGCTTCTCGTCTTTCTCTCCTCTTCGTCCTCCTTACTTCTTCCGCATTCATCCATCCGCCTTCTTCTTCAATCTTCTTTCCCATTCCACCTTCTACCTTTCACCTTCTTCCTTTCTCACTCCTTACTATTCATTCTTCATTCCGCTTTCTTCATTGCTCACTGGCTTTCTCCCTCATTCTTCCTCACTTTTCCTCACTCTACTTCATTCTACACTTCACTCTACCGCCTTCCTTCCTTTCCCTCTCTTCCCACCTTCCTACTTTCCTACTTTCAAAGAGTTGAGAAATAACTCTCATAATTTCCGCTCAATAATTGACATCTTTCTAGAAATTTTATACCTTCGCTCACATAGAGTCGAACCCGAGTTCAACACTCAAGTGCACGCAACTCGTCCTTGTAAAACTCTTCAAAAAA
>CAZWVK010000095.1:0-10026 GCA_964636785.1 uncultured Pseudobdellovibrionaceae bacterium
TTCGAAAAAGCATAAAATCCGCTTTCGTCTTCGAAATTCCATAAATTTTGATATGTCCAAGTCCTGAGGTTTTCATTTGATTGAATGCGGAAGTCACTTCCACAAATGCCAACTTGAGATCCATTAGAAAATCGATCGTCGCTTCTTCCATTTGCCGTTGAGGGTCGAAGCCTGCAGTCATATCCACGACGCCGGCCTCTTCCATCTGTTGTTCAGCATGAACGAGCTCTTTGATCCAATCTAAACGACTCATGACCTCTCCCCCCGAGAAGCGGCGCTAGCTAGCGCTGCGCCACAGCATCATGATTTCTCGATGAGAGCGGATTGTCAAGATTCGCCTGCCTGGAGTTTAGGAATTTTACTTCGTTGGCGTGAATCAGCAGGAGTGGGCGCTGATTTTCCTCTTCTGATTTTCCCTCAATTTGGCGCAATTCTCCTTCCACAAAGACCAGCGCCCCTTTGCCCAACCATTTTGTGCAGTTTTCGGCCTGATGGCCCCAAACATACACACTGTGCCATTGAGCCATTTCTCCTTTGTCTTTTCCCAGAGACCGGTGGGTAGCGAGACTCAGGCGCGTATAGAATGAACCGTTCTCAGATGTTTTTAACTCTGGATCGTTTCCGAGATTGCCGATTAAAAAAACCTTATTCATTGTTCTCATTTTTGACCTCCAATTGAGTTTATTGAAATTTTAAAGTGCAAACTCATGATGCCAATGGGAGTGATCCTAGATTGTTTATGAGTAGAAGTTGTTCGACTCTCGGACACGGTGTAATCTTAGAGAAAAGTTCTAGACAAGATGTGAATGCTTACTCAGAATAGACAATGTCTTTAAAAAGGGAGTTTGAAAGATGAAAGTTTTTAAATCAGTTGTTTTGGTCATTGGACTGTCGGTATTTGCAGTTTCGTGTGCGAGTAAGAAAAAAGGTGAAGATATTGGCGGAACAGATGGGCAGGCTCTAGATTCATCAATCTCCTCACAAGGAATGGTCTACGATCAATTGGGTTCAGACGGTGGAAATATTGAAGGCCTCAATACCATTAATTTTGACTACGATTCATCCACACTCAGCACGGAAGCTCGCCGTATTCTTGCTGGAAACGCGGAGTGGATCAGAAACAATCCAAATGTGACTGTGCAAATTGAAGGTCACAGTGATAGCCGTGGTTCTGTGGAATACAATCTTGCACTTGGTGAGCGTAGAGCGAAATCTGTAAAATCCTATCTGACAAGTCTTGGTGTGGATTCAAAGAGAATGACAATTATCAGCTATGGTGAAGAAAAACCATTGGCATTGGGAGATTCCGACGCTGATTATGCAAAGAACCGCCGAGCGAATTTCGTTCCGCTTCAGTAGGACACCTTTGAAGATCTTTGTTCTTATGACTTTACAGGCCGTGTTGCTTACGGCCTGTGTCTCAACTCCTCCCTATGAAGAGTACACATTAGCGCGTGAGGCATTGAGAGCGGCCGAAGAATCAGACAGCGCAAAGTTTAGTCCGCGATTTTGGCTGCAGGCCGAGGGAGCTTATCGAGAAGCGGAAGCGGCTTATAAAATCAATGATTTTTCAAAAGCAAAGAAAATGTTTGTCGAATCCATTCAATGGTCTGAAAAAGCGGAAAATCAAACCCGACTTAAAAAGTTTGAATCAGGAGATGTCTTTCAATGAAAAAAGTGCTGATCATAAAGTCTTTCATCAGTGTTCTCGCATTGACTCTTTTTACAGGCTGTTTGAGTCAGCTTAAAACCAGAGAGGATTTGCGAGGGCAAACCGAGATTTCACAGCCAGAGGCGATTGAAACTGCTGCTCCAGCGGAAGAAAACGAAGTCATCACCAGTAGCACTCCTGCTTATAAACAAGAAGAGAGAAACGAGCAGATTCGAGTTCTTCATGGCCGGGTGGAAGAGGCGGAAAACCAGGTTCAAGAGCTTCGTGAATCGATGATTGAGCTGGCCACTTCCAGACAACAGGAAAAGGAAGCTTCACAGGCTAAACTTCAAGCCTATGAAGAGGCGATTCGCGCACTCGAAGCTGAAATTCAAAATCTAAAAAAGCAAAATGGAGCGAGCGCCCCTTCCGCTCCCGCCAAAAATGAGAGCAAAAAGAGTGGTGGGGAAAACGCCCGTGATCTTGAGGATTACCATCGGGGCGAGGATTTCTTCCGCCAAAAGAAGTGGAAGGACGCAATTGTTTCCTATCAGAAGTACCGTGATAACTATCCAAAAGGAAAATTTTACCCAGAGGCCACCTATCAAATCGGTCTTTGTTTTCTCGAGCTTGGCCTCAAAGATGAGTCGAAATCCTTCTTTGAAGAGGTCAAAGTTAAGTTTCCTAAGTCCGCTGTCGCAAAAAAGGCCGATAAAAAGTTAAAGTCTTTGTAGCCTAATGCTACATTGGACTTTAAATGAAACGCTACACTCTCGGAATTGAAACCAGCTGTGATGACACGTCCGTTGCATTAGTTGATGCGAACGGACATGTTGCTATTCAGTTGATGGCCTCTCAGATTCAAGGTCATACCCCTTTTGGGGGAGTGGTGCCTGAAGTGGCGAGTCGTCTTCATTCGGAAAGCCTTCTTCCTTTGATCGATCAGGCTATTCATCATCTTCCGGAGAAGTGGAATGCTGTGGATTTGATTGCGGTCACTTCAAGGCCTGGCCTCATTGGCTCGCTCCTAGTTGGCGTGGTCACTGCAAAAACTTTAAGTCTTGGTCTTAAAAAGCCTCTGATTGGGGTCAATCACATCCACGGGCATATTTTTTCTTCGTTTTTAAAGGACGATGATTTTCAAAATACAGAAATCGAATTTCCATACCTTTCACTCGTTGTGAGTGGGGGACACACCCATATTTATCTGGTTGAGAGCTTTACCCGAATCCTTGAATTGGGAAGGACCCGTGATGATGCGGCTGGTGAGGCCTTCGATAAATTCTCAAATCTCTTACGTCTTGGCTTTCCTGGCGGACCATTTGTCGATCGCATGGCTAATGGCGGGGATAGTAAGGCCTATTCATTTCCTCGAGCGATGCTTAAGAATGAAGGCTTTGAGTTTAGTTTTTCAGGCCTGAAGGCGTCGGCGGCAAGATTGGTGGAAAAATTTCCTTCACCGCTCACAGAAGAGGTGAAGCGAAATCTATGTGCTTCTTTTCAAGAAGCGATCTGCGAAGTTCTTATTCACCAGTTGGCAAAAGCCCAAAAGAAGTTTTCCATTCGAAATGTATCAATTTCTGGTGGAGTGAGTGCCAACTCGAGGCTTAGAGCACTCGCCAAAGAGTGGTGTGAAAAAGAAGGTTTGAATTTATCGATTCCGCCCATTCGTTTTTGCACAGACAATGGAGCAATGATTGCGCTCACCGGTTACAAACAGTTTCTTGCTGGAGTAAAAGCGGATCAAAGTTTAACCCCATCTTCCAACTCCTTGGTTCAGGACTATTTGTGAATAAGCAAGAACTGCTCGCCAGAATGGAAGAGGTCGGAGTTTCGCCAAAAAGATCGCTTGGACAGAATTTTTTAATTTCTGAAAATGTGATTTCCAAAATATCCGCGGCTGTTCAAAAACAGAACTTTGAAAAAATCTTTGAAATTGGTCCAGGCCTTGGATCACTCACAGAAGAACTGACTCGATTCAAAGACCAAGATCTCACTCTCATTGAACTCGATGATCATCTGGCAGAGTTTTGGGAAACCAATGGCTTTAAAGTTTTAAAGCAAGATGCTCTTCAGGTGAATTGGAGTGCACTCACGGGAGGGGCCCGCAGCCTGCTTGTGAGCAATCTGCCCTATCAGATATCGTCGAGTTTGGTTATGGAGGTGAGCTCTATGGAGCCCCCGCCTTTTTTCTCGATGATTTTGATGTTTCAAAAAGAGGTGGCTGAGCGAATCACCGCAAAACCAGAAACGAAGGACTTTGGCCTTTTAACCGTCGTGGCACAAAACCGTTGGAAAATAAAAAAGGTTGTGGATGCCGCCCCGGCCTGCTTTTATCCAGCTCCAAAGGTTGCAAGCCGGGTTCTTCAGTTTGATCTGAGTGACAACAGCTTTGGCTCCTATAAGTTTATGAAGTTTGTTAAAGCTGCATTTATGAATCGAAGAAAGGTTTTATTGAAAAGTCTTAAAGGAATTGATGCCAAATTGGATTGGGAAAGTTCGTTGGAGGCCATGGGCAAGAAGTTAACCGTTCGCGCAGAAGAGCTCAATCCAGACGAGTGGCGGAGGTTGTTTTTTGACTTTTCACAAAGGGTCGCACTGTGAGTATTAAAATCATTGCAGACAATAGAAAGGCGCGTTTTGATTTTGAAATTGTCGAGACTTTCGAAGCTGGAATGGTCCTGACTGGCAGTGAAGTGAAGTCTCTTCGCAATGCTCAAGTGCAGCTGAAAGACTCGTATGTGTCCTTTAAGGGGCACGAGGCTTTTTTACAAAATGCACATATCAGTGAATATAAGGCGAGCAGCTATAATAATCATACTCCCGAGCGTTTAAGAAAGCTTTTGCTTCATGAGCATGAGCTTGAGCAGATCCGTGAAGCTTTAACTGAGAAGGGTTTGGCCTGCATTCCTTTGAAAATGTATTTCAAAAGGGGACGAGCGAAACTTGAGATTGCGCTCGCGCGCGGAAAGAAAAAGGGCGATAAGCGCGAATCGATCAAAGCAAAGGACTCCAAGCGAGAAATCGACCGGGCGATGAAAAAATCCCGTTAAAGTTTGCAAACAAAGCAGCCATTTCATAAGATTTTTATATGAAGTCTGTTTCACTTTTTTTATTCATTTGTACGGCTTTTCTTCATTCCGCTTGCTCTTCAACAAGAAGCTCT
Source organism: uncultured Pseudobdellovibrionaceae bacterium (assembly GCA_964636785.1). Lineage (GTDB taxonomy): Bacteria > Bdellovibrionota > Bdellovibrionia > Bdellovibrionales > UBA1609 > UBA6776. The sequence continues at coordinate 4,818 of CAZWVK010000095.1, forward strand.
GAACCTGATGATCTGATCACAAAAGATCGTGAAAAAATTCAAAGTGTTTTAAATGAGGAAGTTTCTCTCTCGACCGATCGGAAAGAAATTGAAAGTCTAAGATCAGAAATTCCAGAAGAGACGCGAAGGGAAAATGACGAGCTGGCCTTTATCACGGAGCTTATGGCCGAGCCGAAAACTCATCCTTCTCGCCTAAGGCAGCGTTATCAATACGTCACTCAGAAAAAGCGAGAAGACTTCCGGCGAAAAGTTAAAAAGCTTCGTGATGATTTTAAAAAGGAAGAAACGAAAAGACGAGGTTCATTTTTGAAAATCGCTCAAGAAAAAAGAAGCCAGATCAATCCAAAAGAGCTGGATCGAAAAGAAGTTCAACAGAGATACAAAGAACTGGATGAAGAGCGAAGGGAGTTCTTTTCCAGCGAGCGCGATCGTCGAAAGAATTTTGAGTCGGAGCTCAATGCCCACTCTAAGGATTTCAATGATGAAATGAGAATGAAAGGCCGTGAATTTTCAGATCAGATCACACAATACACCAGACGCTACAATGCGTACCAAAGAGAGCAAAAGGAAAAATCGAAAGTCAAAAGATCGACCATCAAAAATGAATTCGAAGAAATGAGGAATGTTCCTTCAGAGCCTCTAGAGCCCTAAAGCGAATAAGCGATGGCTTGAAGAAGTGCCATCACGACCGCACCTAAAATGGCCGGGAGCCAGCCACGAATTTCAAAGCCAGAGAGAACTCCTGCAGAAATTCTTAAAATCACGGCCTGAACCACGAAAGTGAAAAGTCCTAAAGTCAGGAAATTGATTGGAAAAGCGATAAATAACAGGATCGGTCTTAAAATCATATTGAAAAAGCCAACCACAATGGCAGCAAGAAGCGCGGATGGGAATGAGCGAATTTTAAATCCAGGAACGATAATCGCAGTGAGATAAAGTACAAGTGCTGAAACAATCCATAGAATAAGTAAATTCATAAGCCACTCCCTATTATACGACCTTAATCCGCGCTATGTCTGGTTCGTCGTCTTGGCGCTTTCCGGCTCGGCCGGCTGGATGACCGACCGCTTCCGCTGCTCTTCTTGCTTCGTGCGCTCGCACCGCTTTTTTGTTTCAAAGCCATTTTCTGACCCTTGGTTTCGCCGGCTTCAAACAATATCAGCTTGGATTGTCTAAACACCCGTCGAATTCCGCCCTCATCTAGAAATGCATATTCCCCTTTTTTAAGAGGTCCCAGAGTCAATTGTCCAATTGCAGTTCTTTTTAACTTTTTAACGTCATAGCCGATTTTTTGAAACATGTATCTCACCTGACGGTTTTTACCCTCGGTGATAACGATTTTGACCCAGTCGTAATTGGCCGAATCACCCACTTTGGCTCTTTCAACAAATTTCGCCTTCACCTTTCCACCAGGTATGGTCACTCCACGCTTGAGCTTCTCAAGCTGAGCGTCTGTCGGCTTTCCATCGAGCTTCACCATATAGGTCTTGGGAATTTCTTCTTTTGGATGCATCACTTTCTGCGAGAAATCACCGTCGTTGGTCAGTAATAGCAAGCCTTCTGTATCCCAATCCAGTCGTCCAACCGGAAAAACTCGGTAAGGAATGTCCTTTAGAAAGCTTGCAACCGTTGGACGTCCAAGAGGGTCATCCATACTGGTGACAACGCTTTCTGGCTTGTAAAACACGATATAGATTTTTTGCGTGGGAGGTTTAACGGGTTTACCACGAACTGTAATTCGATCCACAGAGGGATCCACTTTGATTCCAAGTTCGTACGTGGTCTTTCCGTTCACCTGCACCATGCCCTCTTCGATGAGTTCATCCGCTTTTCTGCGGCTCGCAAGACCGCACTCAGCTAGATACTTATTTAGTCGGAGAGTTGTAGATTTCGGAGTTCGCTTTTGTTTTGCCATTGTTTCCTTGTGCAATTCCTAATTCCAAATGAGTGACTAAGAGTTGCAGAAGTCTGTCACCCGGGAAGGCATTTTTCAAGGCGGATTGGGCTTTGCGTAGAATTTTCTCTGCCATTTGGAGCTGCAAGTGTGTGGGGTGCTTCATACTCAGGTTGACCTGTTCCAGCTGATTGATCAGATCGCGATAATAAGGGTCACTTTGAGGGTCGACGTAGAAACGCTCTAACTTTTTAAGCTGATTAAAAAGATCAAAATGATCGGCCAGCCGACTTTGAATAAAAGTCTCAAACTTTTGAAAAGCGTGTCCTCGAGAGATAATTCCGTGCACACCATCCTCTTCAATGGAAAAGGAAATGACTGTGAGGAGCGATCCCTCAATCGTTTGACGAACATGTGGCATCAGTTCCAGCTTAGAATTGTAATACAGATGGCTGACTGGGCCGAGAGGCTTGAGCAAAGCATTTTGAATAAAGGCTTTGGGCGGATAGAGTCTTGCCTCAAGAGTTCCCACTTGGCTTAAGACCAAGGACAAAATAGATCCTGATCCGGTGGGAAGAAGTCGCAATCGATCACCCTCATGAAGACGGGATTGCTCTGACGCTTCAAGAATCTTTAGAAAATCTTTTTCCTGCTGAATCGTTAAGACTTGCATCTCGTCGGCATGGCGAATGCTGTCCCACCTCAACTCCTTTTCAACTGGAAATTGGTTGAGATAGGAGTTCAGGTCACTTTTTACTGCAATTCCTAAATCCTTTGCATTCTGATGCCAAAAATCCAAATGAAGTGCGCGCTTATAAAAATCTTCAATCACTTGAGGTGTGAAGGGTTCAATTGGATCAAGAATATGTTTAAGATAGTTATATAAGCATTGCCGTGCAGGTGTGCGGTGGGGATCCAATTTCATCAAATGCTGAGCGAACTGGGTGACAGAGGTCATAACCCAACGATAGAATCAATTTAGACGACTCGTCCAGAAGAAAATGAGTCGTCAGTGAGTGAGGACGGTAGAATGAATAGAGAATTAAACAAAGGATTGTTTCCTTCAGTGGAAAAGAAGAACTCTCAACCTCAAAATGAAGGTGAAAGCTCGATTTCCAAGGAAGATTTACGAGTTTTGAGTTTTCAAATTGAAAATCTGTGGCAGAAAGTGAAAGAGCTCGAACCAAAAGTAGAGAAGGTTCAAAGCCGTGTGCACGAGTTGGGTTCATCGAGCAAAGTTCGTTTCGAACGAGTTCAGAATCATTTTCAACGCCAAGGAGAAATGGTTCAGGGCCAATTTGGAGATATGCATGCAAAAATCGCACAGCTTTTAAGCAAGGTGAATGAATCTCGTGTCAGCGAAACTCGTATTCAGGAGATGGTCGATCGTCACCAGCAGGTCGTGCAAAGCTTCGAGGCGAGGCTTCAGCAACTTAAAAAATTAGTCACTGAGCAAGAACTTCAGCTTTCGGCTTCAAGATCTGAGTTGAAAGATGCACTAAAAGAAATCTCAAGGCTTAAGAAGTTTTAAGTCTTGGACCCAATTGTCTGTTGACTATTTCTTTGACGTTTCAATTTGAGAATGTGAGCGAATTCGAGATTTTTGTCGAAAGAATAGTTAAGTCAAAAGACCAGTGATCCGATTAATAAAAGGTCGGTCGGAGCTCTCACTGGGGGTCATCTTGAATACGTTTGCCTATTCTAAAATTGGCGCGATTTTTACAGCCCTAATTGGATTTTCACTTCCTCTTTTCTTTCAGAATTGTTCTCAGATCGAATTCAACCAGTATTTAGGTGAGTTATCAGATGTCAGCTCAGAGAGCTTAGATAGATGTGTCGACCCAAAATGTGGCGATATCGTGATCGGTCTTGCGAGCTGTGTCTTCGATGGGCAGATCCTTCCTTCCGGAGAATCGATCACGACGTACCTGGAACCTCAAGGCGAGGCGTGTACTTCCGAAGTGAGAACATGTCTAAACGGCCATTTGACAGGGACTTATCAGTACACCTCTTGTACTGTGATAGAGCCTGGTGAGGAGCCTCCTAAGTCTTGTCTTTTTGGATCGAAAACAATTGCACATGGTGAATCCATTAAAGCATTTCAAAATTCTGCGGTGCCTTTCGGAAGCTCGTGCAGCGAAGAGGATCGTAAATGTGAAGATGGAGCTTTGAGTGGCAGCTATCAGCATGAATCATGCACGGTCGGCAGTCCAAATAACTGTCTGTTTAATGGGTCGAGTGTTGAGCATGGCTCGGTCGTTACTGCTTATCAGAACTCCAGTGTTCCATTCGGTAAAGAGTGCAAAAGTGAACTCAGGCTTTGCGAAAATGGTAGTCTGAATGGAAGTTATCAGTACTCGTCCTGCGAGCCTGGAGCTCCAAATTCCTGCTTGTTTCATGGATCGACAGTTCCACATTTAGGAAAAATAAAAGCGTATCAGAATTCCAGTGTCGGGTTCGGTGAAGAATGCATTGAAGAAGACCGGCTGTGCACAAACGGTGTTCTGAGTGGAAGTTATAATCATTTGTCGTGTGAGGTGGGCGCTCCAAGATCATGTACATTTGATGGTAAGGATGTGGCTCATGGCCAGATCGTAAAAGCGTTTAAGACATCCAGTGTTCCATTCGGAGAGGTGTGCGTTGAAGAAGATAGACTTTGTACGGACGGAGAGCTGAGCGGAAGTTTTCAAAAGCCTTCGTGCAATATTGGTGAGCCGTTAACATGTGAATTTAACGGTAAAGATGTGGCACATGGGCAAAAAGTAAAGGCTTTTAAATCGTCTTCTGTTCCATATGGAGTGAGCTGCGAATTAGAAGATCGCTTATGTACCAATGGAAATCTTTCTGGCTCTTATACATTTGAATCCTGTAACGTGGGCTCACCAAATTCTTGTCAGTTTAACGGGCAGGCCATTGCCCATGGACAAAAGATCTCTGCTTACCTTCAACCAAGTGTTCCATATGGAAGTGTCTGTCAGGTGGAGCAACGTGAGTGTGTCAATGGAGTCCTATCGGGCTCAGCAAGTCATTCCTCCTGCTCTGTTGGGAGTGCTGCGCATTGCACTCTGAGTGGTCAAACGGTTTTGCATGGTCAATCCCGTGTCGTGTATGCATCTTCTTCTGTTCCATACGGAAGCAGCTGTCAGTCACAGACAAGAACATGCAATAATGGAAATCTTTCTGGCTCTTACACTCATTTGACTTGCACGGTACAAGCACCACTGTCGGATTGTACACTGAATGGTCAAACCGTTCGTCACGGTCAGTCTGTCGTGAGGTATTCATCCTCTTCTGTTCCATACGGAAGCAGCTGTC
>CAZWVK010000096.1:0-1262 GCA_964636785.1 uncultured Pseudobdellovibrionaceae bacterium
GTCGTAGTTGTCATTCACAGAAACATACTTCGGCAAACAGATGTCTCCACGGTCTCCGCAGCCTGGCTCAGGCATCACCAATACCTTTCTAGGAGACTGAGACATTCGTTCCGAAAGGCTTTTCACGCCCCAAACCAAAAGTTCGGGATCTAAAAGATCAAGCTTTACTCCTTTTAAACCTGCATTCCAGTTCGCATTTAAAAACTCCATGACCGAAACCTTTTTCGGCTCCCCTTCCCTCCAAGAGACTCTTGGAACAATTGTATTCTCCGGAAGTGGAAGATCATTTCCTCCAAAGCGATAATGGCTTGCGAACAACCTACGATTTGCGTTTTTAAAAACTTCAGTGAAAATTCCAGCTTTTTTCATAAGTGCCGCAGCAAAGGTGATACAACCCGCCCCTTCAAACTTTTCAGGGTTTACTGCTAGTCCAAAATTCCTCACTGGCTTATTCGGATGAAAGATAAACTTCTTAAGAAAACCAAGCATATTTGCACAGTCCTTCGAAGAAACTTCAACGGCTATGGAGTAAACCTCTTCACTCTGTCCCCGTCTTGTGATGATATCTCCTGTTCCAAAACCATCACTCAGCCATCCATCCGTGTATTTCGCAAGAAAGGTCGTCAAACCGTATCCGGCTTTGACCAGTTTTTCAGACTGACTGGAGACTTCACCAGAATGTCCGGTTGCACCCATATAATGCTGTCCATCTGGCAGAACACATTTCCAGGCCACCAGGTTATGACTGATAGAAAGATTTTGTTTTACATTTTTAGAAACAAATCGACGAAAAAAATCAGGTTTCCTAAGATCAATTGGATCTTTCGGAGCAATAATCGACCAGATGATATAGTTCTTATTCGGATCGAAATGTTCAAACAATTGCGAGTGAGGCTCTCCCCATCCATTGTTAACGGCTTCCCAAAGATCTTTCGGCCTTTGTGATGATGGACGTGCGAATAAAACCTGTGGAAGAAAAGAAATGATCAATGAAGCTAAAATGATTTTTTTCATAAGGCGCTATTTAAAAAAGGGTCGAGCCCAGATGGCAAGGGCCGATAGAGTCAGTGAAATATTTTCTGCGGGGGCGCAATCAGGCTCTATTTGAACGCCGATGCTTTGGTCACGGCCTGGCCCACAACCAAACGATGAATGTCCTCGGTGCCCTCATAGGTGTTGACGGTCTCCAGATTCAACATATGCCTTATAACCGGATACTCATCCATGATTCCATTGCCGCCAAGCATATCTCGAGCTTCCCT
>CAZWVK010000096.1:1362-9974 GCA_964636785.1 uncultured Pseudobdellovibrionaceae bacterium
CCAAAACAAATCCCGTATCGAGCCTGAGTCAAACAGCTCAATGGTGCTTTTAATCCCGTTAAACCGGACAAGCGATGCGACTCTGGAACGAACACTTCATCTAGAATCAATTCCGAAGTGACACTCACTCTTAAGGAAAATTTGCCTTCAATAAGATTTGCCGAAAACCCCTCGGACTTTGTGTCAACAACGAATCCATTTACAACGCCATCGAGCTTTGCCCAGACAATTGCAATGTCCGCAATATTTCCATTTGTGATCCACATTTTGGATCCGGAAATCCTATATCCGCCGTCCACCTTTTCCGCTCTGGTTTTCATCCCACCAGGGTTCGAGCCAGCGTCGGACTCTGTGAGGCCGAAGCATCCGATGACTTCGCCTGTGCTCAGCAATGGAAGGTATTTGTTCTTTAACTCTTCACTGCCATAGGCCCAAATCGGATACATCACAAGCGCCCCTTGAACAGAGCAAAATGAACGAATGCCAGAGTCCGAAGCCTCAAGCTCCTGCATAATAAGGCCGTAAGCGACGTCACCAAGTCCTGCACATCCATATCCTTGAAGGTTAGAACCAAGAAGGCCGAGCTCTCCAAAACGTTGAATCAGATGCATCGGAAATTCTTCTTTGCGATGGGCATCTTTAAGGACTGGCTCAATTTCCTTCAATGCGAAATTTCTTACCGTATCTCTGATTTGCAGTTCTTCAGAGGTGAAAAGATCTTCTTCATTGAGAAAATTGACCGATGAAAATGCCATGATTACCTCTGTTGGCGAACGTCTGTGCTTTCAAAAATCTTATCCGCCGATTTCGCGACAAATCCGGTGTAAAGCGTCCCGCTTTGATCCTTATACCGTCTTGCAAATTCATAATAACAAGCTGGCACTTCAAAAGTTCCTTCTTCAAATTCAACTCTGACTTTTCCAGCCAGTGTTGATGATTGCTCGAGGTGATCATCGGGCGTTCCTTTGATTTCGCCGCCTGAGGCATTTAGTCGAAAGCCTTCGCCTTTCAAAAACTCATTCAACTCAGATAGATCACTAAAGGTTTCAAGGTCATTGAATGAAACCGTAAAATGATTGGGACGAAAACCAAAAATATACATCCAAGCTGCATATTCAGACTCTTCAAGAAGCTTTTGATAAAGATCATATTTCACATTCCAACTTCGCCCAGACCAAAGAAACTCTGGCCGAGTGGTGAGCTCCACAGGAATGGCCTCATTCACCATCGCAACCATCTCCTGAACCTGAGGGGAAAACTCTTCGGTTAGAAGCTCGGAGATAAAAACCTTAGGTTGCGACGGGTTTGAGCGATGCTCAAAGTGCCTTGCATAAAGTTTTTTCTGCTCGAAGTGATACTCCCCTTTGTATTCGTACCCGAGGCTTTCAAAGATCGAAGCCAAAGTATTCAATCCAATCTTTGATGCACGAAATGTTCGAAACGCCACATGGTCATTGATAAGAGCTTTGGTATTTGGATTCTGACTCTGCTCTCGCTTCAGCAGCACATCGTAGATTTTTTGCGCATGCGGATTAAACGAAATATAGTCTTTCCAAAGCATGGTCCATGTTGAATCTAGATCGGTCATAAACACCTCACTTCATTTTTGGATCAAGGGCATCTCTTAGCCCGTCCCCAAGTAAGTTAAAAGTAAGCATAGCAGAAAAAATCGCTACTCCCGGTGAAATCATCAAATGAGGGTATGTTCGTAGCGTTCTCCATCCGTCATTGGCAAGCACTCCCCAACTGGCATAAGGAGGCTGCAACCCTAAACCAAGAAAGCTCAAAAAAGATTCAAATAAAATATTAGATGGAATTTGGTAGGTCAAAAGAACGATCACTGGACCTGCAATATTTGGTAGAACATGAACTGTTAAAGAACGCGTGCCCGAAGCACCAAGCGATCTGGATGCTTCTACAAATGACATTTGTTTCACCTGTAAAACCTGAGCGCGCACCACTCGAGCCACAGAAACCCAGCTAACAAAACTCAAAGCCAAGAGCATTCCAACCAGAGATCTCAGTTCAGGGTTAGAAATAAAATTCATCGAATCGAAAAACACTTTTACAAGTATTAGCAAAACAAGAGCCGGAATTGAGTCAAGGATATCAATAGCTCTCATCATTGCGGAATCCACCCACCCCCCAAGCCATCCGGCAAGCGAGCCATAAAAAATCCCAATAACCAACGCAACAACGGCCGTAAAGACCGCGACAGCCATCGAAACTCGGGCTCCATAAATCAAACGGGATAGCATATCCCGCCCCAAATTATCTGTTCCTAACCAGTGCTCCAAAGAAAAGCTCGCCAATACTTTATCAAGGTATTGTTCATCAAATGGATAGGGCGCAATAATAGGCGCAAAGAGTGCAACGAGAATTAAGAATGCGATCACTCCAGCAGAAAAAAGAGCCACCCTGTTTCGTTTTAAACGCTTCCAAGAATCCTGATCTACAATCATGAGAACTTCACCCGCGGATCAATCATCGCAATCAAAAGGTCCGTGATCAGATTGGCAATGACCAAAAGAAAGGAAAATAAAAGTGTTGCACCAAGAATCAACGGATAATCACGATTCGTCACACTCTGCACCATGTGTTTAGCAAGGCCTGGGATTGCAAAAATAAGTTCAATCACAAACGATCCCGTCAAAATCCCAGCCACCATAGGTCCCGTCAAAGACAAAACCGGGATCAAAGAATTTCTAAAAACATGTTTAAATAAAACTTTGCGCTCGGTCAGGCCTTTGGCTTTTGCAGTTCGAATAAAATCGGAACGAATCACTTCAAGAACACTTGCGCGTGTCAGTCTTGCGATAACCGCTGCGGGCCGAATCCCTAATACAAACATCGGCAAAACGTAATAAGCCGGACCCAGCCAGAGTGCTGGCTCCAACCATCCGAGCTGAAAGGAAAAAATAATCACAAAGATAGGTGCCACCAAAAAGCTTGGAAGCGAGACACCACTGATTGCAAAGATCATAGCCGTTGAATCCAGCCATGTCCCATGCCTTGAGGCTGCAATTAAACCGAGAGGAAGTCCAAGAAGATAAGCCACGAGAAGTGAGTAAACACCCAATTGAATGGAGGTCGGCAAAGCATCCCCAATAATCTCTGTGATGGGTCGGCCAATGTATTTATAAGAACTACCAAGGTCCCCTTTAAGAAGACCGCCAAGGTAGTTTGTGTATTGCTTCCATAAAGGATCATTCAATCCATATTTGGCTTCAATATTGGCTTTGATTTCCGGAGGCAGAGCTTTTTCCTCATCAAATGGACCGCCTGGAATCGTTCGAAGTAATAAAAAAGTCAGCGAGGAAATAACGAACAGAGTGAATATGGCCTCAAGTAGTCGCCTCAGAACATAAGCTCCCATTGAGTTTTCAATGACATAAATGACAAAGTAGGCAAAAGCCGAAACAAAGAGCCCCGCCAATAGAACAAATGGCAAATCAAAACCCAAAAAGGTCCAAATCACTGAAAGGAAAAAGAGCACAACAGGGAGCAATGCTCCCCGCTTTAAAAAAGCCATCACTTAAAGCTCACTCCTCTTAGAATTCGACGATCCAAACTGTTGATTGGAAAGTTTTGGACGCGCTCGGAGACAAGGGATCTGGACACCATCGAATAGATCGGAAAAACAGAAGCTGCATCTTCAGTCAGAATTTTCTGAGCTTGAGAGTAAACCTGACGACGCTCTTCTTTGTTTCCAAGGCTTGCACCCTTAGAGATCAGATCATCAAACTTCTTACTTCCCCATCCGGTGTGGTTATTATCTGAATAGCTGGTCATCAGATTTAAGAAGTTATCCGGATCCGGATAGTCAGCAAGCCATCCTAGGCGATAAATATGTGGGGCATCATTTTGTAAACGACTTAGGTAAACTTTCCACTCCTCACTTTGAATTTCGACGGAAACACCTAAGTTTTTCTTAATCTGTGCTTGAAAGTTTTCCGCAATTCTTTGGTGATTCTCATTGGAGTTAAATCCAAGAACTATGCGTGGAAGCTTAGATACATCTGAAAATCCAGCTTCATTAAGCAGAGCTTTTGCACGCTCAGGATCATATTTAAGACCGGTGTCCTCTTCATAGCCGAACATTCCCTTGGGGACCCAACCGTAAAGAGGAATCATATCACCAATCAATTTGGTTATTTCTTCTCTGTTCACCGCATGAACAAAGGCTTTGCGCACTTTCTCGTTATCAAACGGAGCTTTATTGGTGTTAAAGCCGTAATAATAAATTCCTAAGATGGGCGTGCTTTTAAAAGTCGGTTTGTCTTTAAAATTCACAACTTCATTGGCAGGAATCGAATCCTGATAATCGAGTCGGCCGGAATCAAAAAGAGAAAGAGCCGTTGAATATTCGTTGATCATATAACCATAGATGTATTTGATCTTGGCTTTTTCTCCATAATACTCGTCATTGCGCTCTAAAACTATAGCTTTGTCATGATCCCAAATTTTAAGCTTGTAGGCTCCAAGTGTTTGAATGTTTTCAGCCTCAGTCCAGCGATCGCCATGAGCTTCAATCACATCCAATCGGATTGGATAGGTTGAATGATGAGTCAGAAGATAAGGAAAGTAGCTTTGAGGCTTTTCAAGTTGAACAATAAGCTGCCCCTGATCATTCACCTTCACGCCAACTTGAGAAAAATCCTTGATTTCACCTTTATTGAATTTCTGGGCGTTCTTCACATTAAATAAAAAGTAGGCATATTGAGAGGCTGTCTCTGGATTGAGCAGCCGTTGCCAGCCATCAACCACTTGCTGAGCTTCAAAATTCTTTCCATCCGTCCACTTCACATCTTTTCTCAATGTGAACGTCCACGTTTGTGAGTTGTTGGAAGGCGTCCAGCTTTCAGCAAGCGCAGGAATAAGTGCAAGTTCCGGATCATTGAGATCGTACTCAACAAGTCCTTCCATAATATTCAGTTGAACAAATGCGGAAGTCGTATCGGTGGATTTACTCCAGTCCAAAGATGGTGGTTCCTGACTGAGATTCACTCGCAGTGTCTCTTCCACTTTTAAACCATAATCCAAACCTGATTTCTTCGTGCACCCGATGGTCAGCAAGATCATTGAGACTGCTAAGAATAAAAGCTTAAAGCGCTTCGCCATTCCATCCTCCCCTTCCAAATGTGAAGGGGCATTTCATTGCGAATAATCGCTCAAGTCAAGATCGGCGCTAAAGGGCTTCCCAGTTTTCTCGTGCTGACAGTTTTTGCGGAATTGGAACACCAAGAGGCTGAATAAGGAATTTTGAAGGTTTGAGATCATTCTTATAAAGCGCTTGGTAAAAGAATTGATTGGCTAGAACCTTTTTGACATAGTTTCTCGTCTCTAGAAACGGAATATGCTCAATAAATTCATCGACCTCAAGATGACCAAAATTCATGAGCCAACCCTTTACTCTATGGGGTCCCGCGTTGTAGCTGGCTGAAATCACAGGAAACGATTTGTTAAAAATCTGACCCAGCCGAGCCAGGTATTGACTTCCAAGAGCAATGTTTTTCTCTGGGATAAATAATTCCTGAACATCAAAAGTTTTATCGCCCCGAAGTTTCGCGAGATTTGCTCCCGTGTAAGGCATGATTTGCATCAAACCCTTGGCTCCAACCGGTGAGACCACATCCGGCCTGAAGAGACTCTCTGCTCGCATAATGGCCCAAATCCACTCTTGTGGAATTCCATTTTTGCTGGCTTGGGATTCAACCTGCTCTTGAAAAGCCAGAGGGAACATGGTCTTCCATAGACCACCAGCCCCTTGAAAGCCATTTTTATGTCGCTCCATTCCGAAGTAGAGCTCACTGATTCGAGCTGAGCGATGATAAGCACCAAGTTCTTCATAAAGGCTCATCAGTTTCTTTCGCACTTGTGCGCTTCGCGATTTCTTTTCAATCTCATAGAGCTCCCATCGTGCCCATTCGGACTGCCCCACCTTCATCAAAGCTTGTGCAGCGACGAGACGCTCTGCGGATTTTGCATCTTTAAATATTTCTTCTGGTTCTGTGGTGATTGGCTCGAGTTCCTCTTCCGAAACCTGAACCGCCTCTTCCGACTCAGCGAGTTTTTCTTCAGACTCTTCTTCTTCAACTGGAGCTGAGCTTGATCCGGAGAACTCTCTCCAAAGAGCCACAGCAGGAAGTCTGTCTTTGGATGCTTTGTCAGAATCAGCAAACTGATCCAGTCGCGCTCGAGCTAGAAGTGAGTAAAAAGAAAATGGACTTTCAGAGATGATTTTTAAAAAGCCTTTTTCAGCCTCTTCCGTTTTATCGAGGCGCAGCTGCGCCATGGACTCCCAATAAAGGAGTTTTTCTTCAAGCGCTGCGGAACGCCCACGTCTTCGATTGCGATTTTCTTTTCGCGCTTCCTGAAAACTTGAAATCGCACCTTTAAAATCAGAACGCAGATAGTTCAACCAAGCCAAATGCCATTTGGCATCTCTTGCAAGTCCGGATGAAGGATGCACTTTGATGAGTTCAGTGAATTTGCGAATGGCTCCATCATAATCCTGAAACTGATAGCTTAGAAACGCCGCCTGAAAAAGAGCTTCTCTTCCTCTTCGACTTCTAGGATTGATTTTATGAGCCTTCTCATAAGCACCAATCGCGGTTCGCGCTTCTCCACCCCGTGCTGCAGCAAACGCAAGCATCATGAGGTAATCAAAATCCCCCTTCATTTTCGGGTACTGCTTCATCAAAAGTCCCAGTGCCTCTTCAATCATTCCTTCATTCACTAAGAAGCGCGCATAAACCAAATCGAGCTCTTCCAAATCTTTTCCTTTAAGGGTTTCTCGAAGCTCAAGCGCTTCTTTTCTTGCTCGATCCGAAAGACCCGAAAGTTGAAGATAACGAATGCGTCTTCCCACATCACTGATCTTGGCATCACAGCGCAGTGGCTCGCCATGAACCTTGTTTGTTCTTAAATCCACATCCCAGTCCGATAACAATTCATGTTGAGGAAAGCTGGCATAAAGTTTTCGTGCAAAGACACATGCCGATTTTGTTCGCTTCATTTTCTTTTCTGCGCGAATCAGGCTGTATAAGACTTCAGGATAATGGGGAGAGTATCGCCATGTGCGTGACAGCTTTGAAAGAGAGAGCCTTGCCTCGGACCAGTTGCTTTTCTTTTCCTGAATCTTTGCAAAAAGAAAAAGTGAGCGATGACGTAATTCCTCAGAAGGTGTTGGTTTGGAATTAAAAATTGATTTCAATAGGTTTTCAGAACTTTCAAGTTTCCCAAGTTCAAAATCAATACTGGCGAGGTAGTAAAGCACATATGTACTTAAAACATCCGTCTCTTTAAGGCTTTTTAAAAACTGAGCTCGAGCCTCTGTATAGTTTTTCTTCTCATAAAGCTCAAAGCCGTGTTCGAAACTGGATTTCTTCGGTTCGGACACCAGCGGATTGGTTAAAACTAAACAGAACGCCAAAAAAAGAAATTTGAATATACGCAAAATAGATAGCCCCCACCCTTAATCAGATCTCAGTCTAACGTTTTTTCAAGAGAAATCTAAGGCCAGATCTATCGATGAGACACTCTCTGTGTTATGAGTGGGATGGGTTGGACTGAAGGAGCAATATGGCCAAATCTAAGTCGATATTCGTCTGTCAAAACTGCGGCGCAAAGCGTCCCAGATGGGAAGGAAAGTGTTCTGATTGCGGATCGTGGAATTCTTTTGTTGAAGAAACGATACAGAGCACTTCAAAAGCCAAACGAACGGCTTGGGTGAATGAAGCTGTTGGAACGGCCAATGCATTTCCATTAACCAAGGTCCCGCAAGCCACAGAGTCTCATAGGACCTCGACAGGCATTTCAGAACTCGACCGAGTGCTTGGTGGCGGGGTGGTGACAGGAAGTTATACTTTGATCGGTGGTGATCCGGGAATCGGAAAGAGCACCCTCGTTATGCAGATGGCAGGAGGTTTAGCTAAACGTGGACACTCCGTTCTTTATGTTTCAGCCGAAGAGAGTGTTCAACAGACCTCCCTTCGCGCACGACGTTTGGGCGTACAAGAGAATAACATCTCAGTGGCCAGTGAAAGCAGTTTAGAGAGTATTTTGAATCTCGCTCTTAAAGACGAACCTAAAGTTTTGATCATTGATTCCATTCAAACGGTTTTCACAGAAGATGTGCAAAGTGCTCCTGGATCTGTTTCGCAAGTGAGAGAATGTGCGGCCAAACTATTGAATCTAGCCAAGTCAAAGAATGTCAGTGTGTTTTTGATTGGACATGTGACCAAGGAAGGTACGTTGGCAGGCCCTCGTGTTTTAGAGCATATGGTGGATACGGTTTTATCTTTTGAAGGCGATAGCCATCATCAGTTCCGTCTTCTGCGTGCAGCGAAGAATCGCTTTGGTGCAACCAATGAACTAGGTGTTTTTCAAATGGCTGAAGAAGGACTTGAAGAGGTTGCAAATCCTTCGCAGTTTTTTCTTGAAGAGAAAAAGGAGTCCTTGATTGGCTCCAGTGTTTTTGCAGCGGTCGAAGGAAGCCGGCCACTTCTTTGTGAAATCCAAGCTCTTACAAACTCCTCTTATTTGCCAAGTCCAAGAAGAACCACTCTTGGAGTGGATATCAACCGCCTGCATATGCTTTTAGCGGTGAT
>CAZWVK010000097.1:0-9967 GCA_964636785.1 uncultured Pseudobdellovibrionaceae bacterium
AAGAAGGATGTGGAAACCCTCTTTTTATTAAAGAAGCTTTTATATGTGGATCGCTTCTCCATTGAAGGCGCAAGATCAGCTATGAAAAAGTTAAAAAAGGACCACACGCGTTTTAAACAGATTCGCTCTGTCAAAGAACATGTAGATGAGGCAAAAGATATTCTCTTTGATATTCTCGACGATATCTCAGATTTCCGCACGATGCTGAAGTAACCATGAGTCCTCCCAAGGCGGATGTGGAACTCAAGGTTGTACGCACTCTGATCTCTAAAAAACCCAAAGAACATGGCTTTATTATCGCCGGATTATTGATTCTGATTTCGACGCTTGTTTCGTTTCAGTCCTGGGAGGATCCCTCTCTTTTTGAAGCTCTCTCGAGTTCAGGGGAGGCCGTTTTTGTCCGCGGACAATATGCTCGATTGATCACATCCATTTTTCTTCACGGTGATTTAGGGCATTTGCTTTCCAACTCATATATGCTTTTTTTCTTAAGTCTTTTCGTCTTTGGAACTCTTACTCAAAAGCTCTCTAGCGCTTTTTTACTTTTGCTTTTTAGTCTTTTAATGGGTGCAGTGATAAATCTCCTAACACTTCATTCTTATGAGCCTCATATTCGACTGGTGGGCATTTCCGGTATGGTGTACTGGCTCGCTGGGTTTTGGTTTGTGAATTATCTATTCATTGACCGCAGACGAAAATTCCTGGGTCGTCTGGTTCGAGTCATCGGGGTCTCTCTTGTTGTTCTTTTTCCAACGACTTTTGAAGAGCAGGTCAGCTATTTGGCGCACTTTCATGGATTTTGGGTCGGGTTCTTGTCCGGATTTTTGTTTTTTCTTTTGTTTAAACAGAGGATTCGATCTTTCGAAGAGCTCAGCGTGGAATTTCAAGATCCATTACAGCCTGCTCAAATAGACTAGTGTACGAGCGGCCTTTTCTGGAGAAGTCACACATTTTTTGCGCAATACTTCGAACAGTAGGGCTAGACGCTTCTCTTGCGATCTGTTCGATCAATACAATAGAATCGTCATTCTCTAGGATGGCTCTTTCCAGACTTTGTAAGGCCATAATTCGAAAGCTTTCTTCACGCTGAAAATCCCTTAGTAAAACGGCATTCCCCTCTATGGATTCGTCGTCGTAAGGGTTTGGTGAGAGTGCGATCTCCACAAGGCTTTTGAAGGGAATGGAAGGGGATTCGTGAAGCTCAATCCAAGCATCCAACCTGGCTTCAAGTGGGCGTGTGCGATCCAGGAATGTCGCTTTAAGATCAACATCCTTTGCTCGCACACTGGATTGCTCGCTGGATGAGGTGCCTTTGTATCTGCGGGCTTGCTCCGCTTCATCCATATGGTGCGAAAGCAATGGATATTCAAAGGCGCCAGTATCAAAATCCTTTTGCTGCTGAGACTGAGTTTTCGTAATCGCCACCGAGGCCAGGGCGATGAGACCGATGATGAAAAAGGACAAACTAAATGCTTTTTTCACGATATCCTACCTCTTTAAAGCCGTTCATCTCAGAACATATGATCTTTAGTTCTAACTTCATCAAAGAGGTATGGCATGGATCTCAATGCGATCTCAATCCAATTCTGTTTCAATTCAGAAATCTTGATCTCCTCGTGTAAACTAAATTGATTTCCTTGGTGAACTACGGTGAATAACCCACCTGAGTCTGAAAGTGCAATGCGATTATCCCTTAGTCTTACCACTCTATAAATATTTCTCGATACGTAGCTATCAAGAGGAGTGATCTTCATATGTCCAGTTCTTTCACACTCAGGAGAGTACAGCCGCCCTGAAGCTCCGACTAGAACTCCAGCGTATTCACCATTTTCATCTAAATTAAAAATATTTATCATCTGTTCGGGCAAGTTGCTGTTCTTCACAACCGAAATCTCGCGCTGACAGAGGGATGTGTAACCTTCATGGCTGAGATATCCACCCTTTTCCCCATAATTATGGGCTTTAAAATTCCTTCGTTCATCTGTGGACACCTTGTTATAGGCGTCAGCAAACATTCCCAATGCGTGAGCCGGGTAGGTGAAGTCTTCAGTCATTCGATACGCCGGCGTCTGATCCAGAGGATAAAGAATGGTATCAAGGCTTGAAGTGTAAAATTTAGCAGGAGATTTGAGTTTGGTGATGAATCTCGGTTGAGCTGGAGAGTCTGGATCCCACTCGAAGATCTCACCTTGCTCGTTTTCGAGATAGAGGCTTTCTCTGATCTTCACATCGGTTTCTTTATTGAACCGGGCGTGCAGCAGATAAAGAGCACTCGCTCGACCAAGAGCTCTTTCAGCCTCACTGAAATTCTGTCCTCGAAGACCCATCGCAAGGTTAGCCTGCATGCTGACCGCATAGGACCCCTTTTCTTCAAGAGCCGTGTCACAGGCGCCCTGAATCCCCATATCCGGGCCGCGCGAGCAGGTGACATGCCCATGGCCGTCAAAATGCCTCACTTCATGAAGGAGAACCTCTGCACGTCCGATTCGATCCTGCTCATAATAAGGTGGACAGAGGTGAATGACGCCTTCAAAGAAAGGGTGGACGTAAGCGACGGCGCCCGTTCGGCACATCGAACCATGAAGAACAAACTGATTGGCTCTGTTTGTGAAATAATCCCACCATCCGCCGTCGCTGATCGCCTTAAAAGAAAAGTCATCTTTGGTATGATAAGGTGTTTCTTTTGTGAGGTTGAGTTTCTTAAGATCAAGCAGGGACTCAATGACTTTTGTCCATTGATCTCCGAGCTCTGAATTGCAGACTTCGTCTCGAGTGCCAAGAAAAGGCTTCAGCTGTGTGAAAGACTGAGAGAGCTCTTCCACCTCACCTTTAGAAAAACACTGTTCACCTAAAGCATAGCCCGAGTGAACAGCAGTTAATAATAACGAAAAAGACAATAGACTCTTTGTTCCCCACCCCATTTAAACCCCCCGGTTTGCCAAAGTGATGTCACAGACCTATTGGCCAGAGTGGGGGAGGTCAAAGCCTAAGGGGGGAATGGCTTCGTTTTGGTAAAAAAAGCTTTAAAACCGGAGTCTTCCATTGATTCTTCTTTTTTTAGCCATTTGATTTTCTTTGGTTGGAGCTAGTGAAGGGTTCGGTCCACAGTGTGAGCACTATCTTCTCGAGTCAGAAAATAGCCAAGGAGGATGCCGCCCAGTAACAAAACGGTGATGGTTGGATTTTTAGAGGCAAACTTTCGACCCTTTTTTAAGAAGGGAATGGCAGCTGCAGCTCCTAAAGAATAAAGACTCTGTGGTTGAGTCAAGCTGTCCAGAAACCTCTCAACGAAGCCACCGAGATGAATATCTTCCTGAGAATCTGCCGAGGATGAATCGTTTATGTCTTTGCGGGTTTCATTCATTTTTTTACTCCTTTTTAGAAACAAATATTTTTTATCAAAAGAGCAGAGCAGAGTGGGCGATAGAATGTTCAGTATTTGTGGAAAATTCTTAATACTTTCGACGTAAGGTGAGAAATTTGAGAGAGCCAAACGCCAGCAGAAAAAGTGTGAGTTTTGTAAGATCCGCACTCACGAAGGAATAGATGTTATAAAAGGGCGACGGGTCGGGCTTTTCCGAATAAAAAATCTCAAATGCGCGTGCATAGCGCACAAATGGCGGAAAGGATTCACTCCTGCCATCCGGGCCAATGACACCTGAGATCCCTGTTGTGGTGATTCGAACAATGGGCGTCTGCCATTCAATGGCTGAGGACTGAACCAAGAGGTAATGTTGCAAATATTGGAGTCGGCTTTCGGACCATTGATCACTTGAAATATTGATCAGTATATCAGCCCCTTTTTTGATCGGATCAAAGTGGCGCTCAGGAAAATTACTTTCATAGCAAATCAAGGTGCCGAATGAAGTGTCCTGGAGTTGCATTGGTTCGGATTGCAGTTCACTTCTTTTTAAATGAAATGAGAATTTGAAAAGCTTTACTAACTCTGGAAACGTTTCTCCAAGCGGGACATATTCAATAAATGGAACAAGAATCTTTTTCATATACCTATCAATGGAACCATCTGGACGAATTAAAAATGCGGAATTGTAGGTTCTTTTAGAGCCCGGCTCGGGATCGGAAATGGCGCCTGTCAAAAGAGGTGTCTTCCAAATATTTTTAACATGGTGAAGAAGAAACTGATTCGCCTCTCGATCGAGGTGAATCGGATCTAGAGGTTCGATATGAGAGGTTTCTGGCCACAAAATGAGATCAATTCCTTCATTGGCAAAGAATGCATCACTGGTTTGTTGAACAAATTCTTTCCACCTTCGAACCTCTGCTTCTTTTCCGTAATGGAAGCGAATATATCCAAAGTTTCTTACATTGGGCTGCACAAGGAGGACCTTTATGCTTTTATCTTTGGGAAGATCTTTGAGCTTTGCGAAGTGGCCAGCGATAAAAAGGGTAGGAATAAGAGCCAATGCCATGACTCGGAATTTCCAGGAATAGGACCAAGACCTATAAACTAAGAAACAGATCAAAAATAAAATGAAAGTCAGTCCGCCGAGTCCTATAAATCGTGAAAGATGAATGGGCGGAAGGAGTTGAGGCGTAAAGTAAATACTGGGTTCATACCTAAAGATTATAAAGAGATAAGAGTGTAGAAATGCCATCAGCAGCAAAACAGTGACTGCGGACAATAGTTTCTGAAGTTCACTCCCTTTGATTTCTTTTTTAAGAAAGATGGCTCCAAGTGAAAAGCTCAGCCATAAATAAGTGTCTTGAAGAATCCAATAAAGGAATGCAAAGCCCCATTTCTCATATGTAACTTCAGTGATAAATATTCTTACTGGGGCAAGGATCCATGGATAGGCGATCGCGTTGCCAATAAAATTCAAAAATATAAATCCGAGGATCTTGTGTTGGGTTTTGAAATTTGAGAATAAAATGATCCACAAGAAGAGACTATAATAAGGTGAGAGGGTCGAAGCATAGGGGAGAGTCCATATTCCTTTAAGGACTCCACCAATCAGACTAACGAGAAAAACGATCCCCATGCATCTATCCTAAGGGAGATCTATAATTATTCAAGAATTCTTGAGTCAAAATTTGAGGACCGAAGGAGCTTTCTCGAATTAAGCCAGTCCACGGTCCTCATGTTCGGATGGATTAGTAGGCACACTCTTTATTTACATCTTTAATCGAAAGATCAACACCAGATACGAATGGCTCATGATTTACGATGAGTTTATTGAATCCGCAGCCCGTTCCTCCCGTTATGACCTCACCGTTTTTATATGTGATCGTGACTTGTGTGTAATGTGCATTGTTTGCCATATACACACAATCAGCGGCTCTAGTTTTGAATTCGATCCTTTTCGCAACTTGTTCCAAATCCACTGCCGCTTTCACATTTTTGAAAGTTCGTCGGCAGATCGTTATTCCAAAAGATGATTTTTCTGTACCGGATAAAAGCTGAGAAGATCCAGTTATGTCTACGGTGACACTTTTTTCGAGTGTGGGTGATAGAAGTGGCATTTCATCGGGGTATCCTTTCGGACGATCCAAATAGTACGTTCCATCGCGAACTTCGAGCTGAATCTTAGCGATGGAATTTTTGGAATCAGCAATACAAGGATGTTTAGCAAGGATTTCATTTACTTTTTCTCTGATAATCATAGGATCTTTGAAATGAAGCTGATTCGGACTGCGATCGCTCTTTTTCAAGAAAATCTCTCGTTTATCAGAGAAAATGTCTTCCGTTTCGATATACTCGTTACCGGCGTCCATGATATGAGCATTAGATACGTCTCTAAACAATTCAGCCTCATCAATCAGATCCGCGAGTTCAAGAAAATCACCATTGGATGTGAGCTTTGAGATTTCGCACTCAGGTCGTTTCAATATAAGCTTCACTTTTGAGTCATTGCGAAGCTCGAGGCTTAAGTGAGCACGAAAGTTGGGTTTCCCAGGAGCTGGATACCAGCCGCCATCGCTGTAAGAGATTTTCTTAGTCATTGTTTCAACATCTTTAATGACCAGATTGCCAGCGTCATCAAACTCAACTTTACAGTTTGTTAGCGCCACAAGACAAAAACCGAGAGCCAATAGTTTAGTAAGTGATTTCATAGATCCCCCTTTATTCCTATCCAGGATCAAGCAGATCTGAAATATTCGAAATCCACTAAAATGAATCGATTTGTCTCAGGCTGAGTCAGGCCGCTTTGAGCTTATAACGCGCACCACGCCCAAGCCCTACACGCTGGATAGAGCCAGAATCTGCGAGAGCCTTTAGGTGGCGTTGAGTTTGATTTGAGTTGAGTGAAAGCAGATTGCTTAAATGATCCTTTGAAAATGAGGAAGTTCCAAAGTGTGTCTCAATTTGAAATCGCACGAACTCCTCAGGACTTGGAAAGATCATTTCAGGTTTAATTGTCAAACACCCGTTTCCAACAGGGCGAAGGCGATAGCCAGAAGCCGTAGCCTTAAATTCAATGGGGGCTCCGGCGAGAACAGATTTCACTTCCCCAAGGTGCTTATAGATCCGCTTTCGGGATGTAAATGGATTGAAGATTTCATTTTCAAAAAAGACATCGAAAATTCTTTCAACGCTCCATGGTCTATAAA
This sequence comes from uncultured Pseudobdellovibrionaceae bacterium, assembly GCA_964636785.1. Taxonomy (GTDB): domain Bacteria; phylum Bdellovibrionota; class Bdellovibrionia; order Bdellovibrionales; family UBA1609; genus UBA6776. The sequence goes on from CAZWVK010000097.1 coordinate 6,571, forward strand.
AGTCCGAGCTCAGCGCCAAAATCAGACGATGCGTGGTTTTTCCCGGTGCAAGATCTTCGAGTTCCAAAGAATGGAGGTCAATAATCTGAGGGACTTCATTTTTCGTACGTGGATCGACCCAAAAATACTCACTGGGAAGAGTAAACTTCGATTCTGAGATGGGCTTTCGGTCGCGAAAACCGGAGTGTGGCGTACCAAAATAGCAGTGAAGAAACTTCGGACTATTGCGGGTCATGAGTGAAGATTGAAAATCCCAATCACGTAAAGTTTCCCAATGGCCGAACTTTCGAACGGCGCTTAAGAAATCCAAAACTTCATTGTGTGAAAGATCAATTCTCTCTTGCTTAACGGAAAGAAGAAGTTTCCATTTTTGAATAAAGAGTTTAGTTGTGCTCACTTCCGTGCCAGCAAGGATATGTGCCTCACTCAAGTGTTTTTCGGCATCAGAAAGATTTTCGGTGTGAATTCCAATTTGCCCAAGAAGCTCGAGCTGGTTGAGATAGAGCTGGGGATACATTTTTCGTGAGGATTCGAGAGTGGCTTTGATCAATTTTTCAGCCGCATTGAAATCACTTAAAAATATCATCGCACTCGCTAGATTGACTGAAGCAATACGATGATCTCTCGAATCCGGCGGAGTGAGTTTAATAAACTCTTCCAGGTGCACTCTAGCTGCTTTGTAATCCCACCGTGCGATAAAACAAAATGCTTTATGTAAAAGATATTTCGGGTGCTGTGGAAAGCGCTCAGCAAGCTTTAAACTCTGATTAACGAGCCCGAGTTTCCTCAAAGCCGACGCATATTCAAATAGTTCATCAACACTGGGACTTCTATTAAATATTGTGTCCCACAGAAAGCGAATGGCTAAATCGGGTGAAGCCGATCGGACGGCGAGATTCGCATATTTTGAGATATGTGCATTTGGGATATTCTTAAGATCCAGTTGTTCAAGGATTGCTTTAGCCTCAACCATTTTATGGCTCGTGATGAGCTCATCCAACTTCTGTATCAAACTGAGATGGTCAAGGCTTTTCATATTAATTTATCGGATGGAGAGCGTAATAATATAATATCATTGATTGGATGGGTCGATGGACCAAGTTTTATTTTATTCTGAGTTCACTTTTGATCGCAGTTTTATTCCAAAACTGTGCAGATCCATTTCAAATGCGCTCATTTGGCAATGGTGACCCTTATGAAGGTTATTCTGATCCAAGAGGTCCTAACGATCCAGCTGATCCAGGAAATGGTCAAATGCCAGATCATCCTGGACAGAATCCGCCTCAGGACGTTGAGGAGATTCCGGTTTCCGATATCGATCCAGATCTTGGTGCCGCAACGAAAGTGGAGCAGGGGTGCTTCTCTTCCCATGCTTCAGTAAAACAGATTTGGATTATACAATCCCTTTCCAATGAAACCAGATACCTTATTGTTCAGTTCAAAGATTCACAGAATCAATTGGATGAGCGGGCCATTGTTTGGGCTTCGACTGGTGGAGTGGGCTTAAGAAACTTCGACTGGAAACTGCATGAGAGCCTTAAAATCTCGCAAGTCACACTAACACGCCATTTTGCTCAGGCCGTTATATCAAATGGTGGTAAGCTTGAGATCATAGAATTCACTTGTTCAAGGTGATTCGCTCTATTATGAGTTAATTTATGAACAATCGTTTGCTTTTAACGCCTCTGCGGATCGAGAGAGATCTTCTTATAAAAGAGCTTCATCATCTTGGATTTGAATCTCAGGTCGAAAGAGTTCAAAAGAGCGAACTCTTGCACTTTCCAAGCTTATCACTTCGTATTGGAATTGGCGGACATGGCAAAGTTGATTTTGCCATTCGCACGCAGTTTCTGATCCAATACTATCAGGATCTCAGTGCAGTTTATTGTGCAGGATGTGCTGGAGCCTTAGATCCAGCGCTTGGAATTGGTGACGTGATCCTTGGTGAAAAAACGATTGAACATGATTATGATTTAAAATTCATCACCAAGCCACTCCCTGCTTTCAAGGGTGATTCTGATCTTATATCTGAAATTAGGAAGAAGGAGTTCGATTTTAAAGTTCATTTGGGCTCCATCGCCAGTGGAGATGAAGATGTGGTCGAGGAAAGCCGTGCCATTGAGATCTACAATCAGACTCAAGCTATCGCAGTGGCATGGGAAGGTGCCGGAGCCGCTCGAGCTTGTGCGTTTAATGATATTCCTTTTTTGGAAATTCGCGGGGTCACTGATTATGCGAATTCAGAGGCGCAATCCAATTTTTCAGCTCACCTTGAAATCGCCATGAAAAATCTAACGAAAGTTCTCGTATGAATTCTCATAGTCCAGGAGATAGCAGTTTAATCGAATGACTGGAAAAGACTCCATTGTGTTGAAGTCTGTAATAAAAATGTTCATTTTCACAAAGTACTCATCTTCTTTTGCAAAAAACAAAGTGTAATTTTCAAAGGCTCCCATGAACTCACGATCACTAAGAGGTGTGAGTTCAACCTCATATCGCCGTGATTGAAATATAAAGCTCAACTGGCGAGTCGACGTCGTTGGAGAGGTGAGTAAAAATTCAGGGCCAAACTGATCCGCCGGGAAGTCAAAGCCGGGGCGAGGGTCACACAGCATGGAAGCCTGGCCATAAGAGTAAGGCGAAAAAGCGAGTAGAGCACCTATTGTGAATATATGAATCAAATCCCTCATAAGACCTTTCTTAAACGTAAGAAGCCAGTGTTTGGTAAAAAGCAGGCGGATCAATGGGTTTCGTCATATAATCATTGCAACCCACTTTCAAGCAGCGTTCACGATCTTCTTTCATCGCATGGGCGGTGAGAGCTATAATTGGAACATTAAATCCTCGTTTTCTCAATTGCTCAGTCGCCATATAGCCATCAACAACCGGCATTTGCATATCCATTAGAATCAAATCGTATTTTTTCTCTTCCGCTTTTTTAATACCTTCTTCACCATTGTTTGCGAAATCCACAGTCATATTCTGTTTGCTCAGAAACAACTGAATGAGCATTTGGATATCTGGAGAGTCTTCAACCAAGAGCACATTCTTTCCATTGAGTCTTGAAAGATCAGCGTCTTGCGTTCGAGTAATCTTATCTTTGGCATTAGGTCTCTCAGCTTTGCGTAAGGGAAGAACCAGGGTAAAAGTGGATCCTTTTCCTGGTCGGCTGGATTCTAAAGTTAGATCACCACCCAAGGACTGAGCCAATCGCTTTGAAAGCAATAAGCCAAGCCCAGTTCCACCATGTTTACGATTGGGAGCGGAATCCAATTGGGAGAAAGGTTTAAATAGAAGTTCCTTTTCTGAAGAAGATATTCCAATCCCTGTGTCGCGCACTCGAAAATAAAGCAGTCCATCCGCCACTCCGTATGAAACAGTCACTTTTCCATTCTGA
>CAZWVK010000098.1:0-3980 GCA_964636785.1 uncultured Pseudobdellovibrionaceae bacterium
AGTCGGCGCGTGGCGCAGCCTGGTAGCGCATTTGCTTGGGGTGCAAAAGGTCGCTGGTTCAAATCCAGTCGCGCCGACCATTTTCATGCGGGTCTGAACCGGTCACCAAGGCCATCTTTTGAGCATCGACTCTATTAGATCATTTGTGGGTGTTTAACAATGTGGTTATTATGGTCATGCATATGAAAATCATTTCATGGATTTTGATCATTATAGTCTCTGCTGAAATCCTTCTAAGAGGATTTGCATACTTTCTCACTTTGAATCAAAAAAGAGCTAATTCCAATTATGAAAATAAATCTGTCATTCTCACTCTCGGAGAATCCACTACCGCAGATCAAACGGCAAAGAACGGACGCTCTTGGCCGCGCATCTTAGAGGAAAAGATAAAAGCGCACTGCCCAGAAATTAAAATTGTGAACGTAGCCAGGCCCGCTATTACGACCACAGCCGTACTTAAGGAACTCCAAGAAAATCTTATTAAGTACCGACCAGTCTTGGTCATCTCTATGATGGGGATTAACGATATGGGATTCTTAAAATTGGCAAGGTCTGGACTAACCAGCCATTCAGAAAGTTTTTGGAATTTAAGGGTTTCAAAGCTCTTTTCTTTACTGTCTAATTTTGTCCGTTCGATTGGATCAAAAAAAGAATATCCACTCTTTCGTTATTCAGAAGAACAATTAAAAATTTATGAGAAGGCCACAATAGACGTTCATCATCTCATCGGCTCAAATACCAAAGTTCCTCTTAGAGATCTTCACCCTCAACTAGATAAGCTTGCCCAAACCTCAACAGACGATTTTTATAGACATGCAGTTTACCGAGCGTTTGCCAGCTTTCAGCGGGCACGTAAAGAAACCGAGCATTATCATTATGACTACCTTTATACATTACTAAAGGCGGCAAAAATGGATAGTCGTTTCGTCGAAACGAGTATCAATTATTCACATTATGCACTGGAAGAAAAGAGCCTTTCATATTGCAGTGATTTTGTGAAAGTTCTTTTGGAAAAAAGAGCTGAGTTCGCTACCGAAGAGGTAACAAGATATTACGAATGCTTCACAAGACATCTAGATAACATGAGCAACGAAGAAAAAATCCTATTTTCAAATTTCAAAAAGGCTATGGGCGGAACTTACGAATTCAACCCAAAAATAAACTTCGAGGTTCGAGAGAAAAATTATCTGAAAATATTAGATATTCTCTCTCAATCACAAACAGATTGGCTTGTCATGCAGTATCCGACCCGAGATATTGAAGAGCTAAAGAATATTCTTGCTTCCAAATTGAAGGAAACGAAGGGCATAAACGTTCGATTTCTGGAAAATAAAGAGAATTTTGACACGCTTCTAAGCAAACACCCTTATGATGAAATCTTTGTAGATCGGTTTGGTCAGAGTTTTGGTCACGCAACATTTCTAGGTAACGAAGCCATTGCGACAAATGCAGCAAGAGAGCTAACATCTGGCGTTTACAAGCAGTTAAATGAGCACTGCACTTTTTCAAAGTAGGTATCTGAACCACACCACCCTCTTCAGTAACAATTTATTTGCATTTCTTTTCATGACCAAAACAAAGTTCATCTGGCAATGAGTGATACGATTTGATAAATTCTCAATAAGATTCCATGAATAGGACTCTTGTCTTACGCCGGACCCGTCACCGAGAGGTACTGAAAACATCCACGCAGCCTCTGATAAATTCAAAGCCTGCACCTCTTCATAGAGCATACAGCCCTCAACAAAATCTCTTTTGTAGCTAAAAGGAATTGTAGGATCTCTGAACAGCGAAAATCGCAAAAGCCATCTGCTCTAGATCAAGGACTGCTTTTTTATCGAGCATATCCGAATCTAAGACATGAATGGTCAGAACATCTCCATTATAACCACAGCTCAAGGTCCCAGGAAAAATACATAGGCAAGCTGCAAAACACATTCTCGCCATAGTCTCATCAGCAGGTATCTGCACCTCGTGATAGTAATACTCCGAGCGCACCCGACGGTGAGGCAAAAACGCCAATTTTGCAACCAATACCCCACCCTTGAGAGATTGATAGATAAAGTAAGGGATAAACTTTGCGATCGCCACTGCCCGAACTCCTCGCGGCTGTTTTTCACCCACTGGATTTTTCAAAGAAACAGCGGTTGCAAGAACAATTAAACCCAGACCAATCCAGAGCTGATAGGTCGATGAGTCCGTAAACGCCCACCAAAGAAAAGCGAAGAACGCAGCAAAGCCAATCATACGGCGCGGACCATATTGCTTCCTCACATCTCACCACCCAAAAGAAAAGCCCATAATAAAATTCCAATTGTCATAAACAATGCGCATCCTAAAATCCAGCTGGTATGGACACGTCTTGCAAAATCCACAGCCCAACTTGCCTTTCTTTCAATACGAAAACTCTGCCCAAACAAATAAACGATTCGCGTTAAAAGCGCGACAGAACGATCCAATTTTCTCGGAAAATCTTCCCATACAGCCTTATAGCCTTTTTGTAAGACCGTATCAAAAGGCCTCGGGGTTAGCTCTGAGTGTTTGATCCAAATCTTATAAGTTAAGGGCACTGCAATCACCGATCCGACTGCAATTGGAAGATAGGATTTAAAACTCTCGGTGAAAGAATGAACGAGGTCGGCCTCAATCTCTAAAACAAAAAGAAGATTTGGAAGGATCCAAGCTCCAAGAAGAACAAAAAGAAATGAAAGTGCCCAAACGAAAATCTGCCGCGAAGGCTGCACCTGATCATGATCACCACGAAAGCAGAGAACAAGAAATCGAAGCATCAAAAGAGTGGTTCCAATGGAACCAGCAATCATCAGTGGATTCGAAATCAAATGCCACATTCCATCCATTGCACCCGCTTCTTTTAAAAGAAACTTTGCATAAGCGCCCCCCGTCCAAGGGAAACCAATCAAAGCCATTGAGCAAAAAACCATACTCAAAAATAGAATCCTTCTGAAAATGGATTCCCCATGATAGTAAGCAAGAATTCCAAGTCCTAAAAACAGTGCGACTTTGGTTACGCCATGATGAAAAGCAAAAGCCAAAATAGCAGCAATGGATTTATTGGAAATGGCTAATGGCTCTAGCATAGTTCCAAACGCCATTGTTAAATATCCCATCTGACTGAGGCTCGAAAACGCCAATGTCGTTTTAGCACGCGTTTGCACCAATCCGAAAACAACACCATAAAAAGCCATCAGTGCTCCCGCACCAATGACGATGATTGAAGCCATTGATGAGTCCGAGAAATGAAGAAAACGAAGCCACCCCAAAACTCCAGCCTTCGTCATAGCTCCACTTAAAACGGCAACGGCTGGAAGTGGCGCCCAGTAATAAGATCTCGGTAGCCAAAAATGAAGTGGCACCAAACCCACTTTGGTTCCAAATCCCAGAAAGATCAGCCAAAAGCTCCATGACCCCATTGATGAATCACGAACACTCAATGCAATATCTTGAATGGAAAATGTATTTGCGCTACTTGCTGCGATAATCAATCCGGCCAAAGTGAGCATTTCGCCAAAAAGGGCCACAACGATATACACTCGTCCTGCAACAAGAGCGGCTTGCGTTTTAGAGTGAATGATCAGCCCATAACCACCAATGGTCATAAGAGCGTAGCCGGAATAAAAAGTCGGCGCATCTTGAGCGATCGTCAGACCAATCGTTCCACTATAAGTGATTAAAAAATAAAATCGAAAAAGCCGTTCCTGATTGAAGCTTGAAAAATAATTTCTTGAATAAAGTCCTGCGATCAACCAAATACCAGAAATCAAAAGTAAAAACGCTCGACCAACCTCATCCAAACCCACCTGGATTCCAAGAAGGAGATTTGGAAGCCCAGTGACTGACAGATCCGAGTGAACAAGGGACATAATTCCAAGAATCAAAGTCGGGAGCGGAACCCATGGAAAAACTCTTCGCACAAACGGCTCTAATGGGCGCCATAATCCAATGGCAGCAATCAAAAAAGC
>CAZWVK010000098.1:3990-9855 GCA_964636785.1 uncultured Pseudobdellovibrionaceae bacterium
GTTCATTGGAAATACGCCCCCATCACAATCATCTGCGCCAATGCCAATGGACTATAAGGGGTGCCAGCAAAAACTCCGGCAAAAAGTGAAAGTAGTGCGGTTGTTACGGTCGGAATCAAAAGAAGAAGTGAAATCTCCCAGCGAGGATTTGATCTCTTGAAAAAAGATTTTTGAAGATCTGAGCTTGGATCTTTAAACCAGGCCGCGTGAACAAGTGGTAAGAAATAAGCCGCATTGAGAAGACTGCTTGTCATTAAAACAGCCACATAAAGATAATCCCCTGCGGTTGCAGCCCCAATTCCTAGATACCATTTGGACACAAATCCAGCGACAGGTGGAAGACCGATCATTCCAAAAACCCCAATCGTAAATGCCGTCATTGTAAACGGCATTCGCCATCCCACTCCATTCAATTGATCGACCCGGTAAATCCCAAGCTCTTCTGCCAAATTCCCCGCACAAAAGAAAAGGGTGATCTTCATAATTCCCTGATGAACAAGATGAGTGAGGGCACCAATGGTTCCAATGGGTCCGACAATGCATGTTCCAAGTACAATGTATGAAAGCTGACTGACTGTTGAATAGGCCAACCGGCGCTTGAGATCGGTTTGATAAAGTGCACGCACCGATCCGTAAAGAATCGTGAATGAGGCGATAAATGCAAGTGGTCCTAATAAATCGAGCTGACTGGCCGACTCTGGCCCAAACACATCATACACGACGCGAACAATTCCGAATGCCCCGGCCTTTACAACTGCAACGGCATGCAAAAGTGCACTCACGGGTGCTGGAGCCACCATGGCTTTTGGAAGCCAACCGTGAAGTGGCACGAGTGCTGTTTTAACTCCAAGACCTAGAATCATTAAAATAAAAATCGCAACCAATGCACCGCTATGGTCTTTTACAAACGGCTCTAAAGCACCCCCTGGCATAAAATCAACAGGCCCAGCCAAAACATAAATCCAAGCTGTTCCCATCAAAAGAAATGTTCCGCCAAGAAGGGTGTAGACAAGATAAATTCGTCCGGCATGGAGTGACTTCGGAGTTCCTCGATGAACAATCAGCGGATAAGTCACAAGTGTTAGCATTTCGTAAAAAATCAAAAATGTGATGAGATTGCCAGCCAACGAAATTCCCATTGTAGCTGTCACACATAGGCTAAAGAAACAAAAGAAGCGACTTCGGTTGGGTGAGCCCTCAAGATATCCAATGGCATAAACTGTTGTGACAAGCCACAAAATAGATGAAAGGCCCAAAAATAAAAGTGAAATACTATCCACTCTCAAAACCAATTCCAAATCAGAGATTAATAGGAATCTCGCCTCATATTGCTCGCCGTGAGTGATCCCATAAGCCACATAGGCCACAAGGGCGACTTTTAAAATCGCACCCGCCAAGTTGATGATGGTTCGCGCGCGCGATTGCTCTTCTTTGAGCATGATAATAAGGATCGCTGGCACAAACGAAGTGATTGGCAAAAGAAGTGGAACCAAAACATGCCAGCTCACGGTATGCTCCCAGGGAAGAATGGAGAGCCAATTTTTAAGAGCGCAAAAACCTCACCGGTTCGAATTCCCATTAAAACAATTATTGTTCCTAAGAACAAAGCGGCAAGGACCATAGAGTACGGAACTTTTTCAGTAGTTTGTGGAGGGGCACCATCTTCTGGAGCAAGAAACGCATGCCATAAGACACGAAAGACATAACCGGATGCAAGAAGTCCCCCAAAAAGAATAACAGCAGCATAAGGCCATTGGCCCAATCGAATCGCAGAAGTGAGAAGCAGCCACTTTGCGATAAATCCTCCACTGGGTGGAAGACCAATCAAACTAATCCCAGCAAGTCCCCACACCAAGATGGCCGCCGGCACTCTCCCCGTTGCTCCTTGCATATCCTTTAAATAATCTGTCTTTGTCGCCATTAAACCAATTCCAGCAACTAAGAACATCGCAGCCTTTGCGACTCCGTGGGAAATTAAGAAATAAATGGCACCATCCCACACTTCCCGTTTCGCCACATCGTCCCCCAAAGAACTCGCTGCAGAAATAAGTGGAAATAATAAAAACAAATATCCAAGTTGTGCGACTGTGGAGTACGCCACCATAAGCTTCACTCGATCTTGAATAATCGCTTGAAAAGATCCCCATATAATGGCGCCTGCACCAAGAGCTCCAAGAACATGGGATGCAAGATGAATATCCGGAAAAACCTGAATCCAGAGTCTGAGCATTACAAAGAATGAAGCCTTAACTACAAGCGCAGATAAGAGCGCACTCACAGGTGCTGGTGCAATGGCATGAGCGCCCGGAAGCCAGAAGTGAAGGGGAAAAAGTGCGGCCTTAATCACTAAACCAGCTGTCATAAGACTGAGCGCCACCCAACTCACTGGATCGCCATTGATCACTGTGGACATAAGAGTCCAATCTAAAACTCCAGTGTGGGCATATAAGAGCGCGACTCCTAAAAGATAAGCGACTGAGCCCATAAGAGCCGTCATAAGATAAGTCAGTGATGCTTTTAAAGCTTCTTTATCATTGGCGATAGTGATCATCGCGACGGATGCGAAAGTAATTAATTCTAAACAAACATAGATTGTAAATAGATCTGCGACCAAAAAAATCGTGTTGAGCGATCCCCATAGAATAAAAAACAGCGGCCAAAAGCCGCGTGAGGCATTGAAGAATTTTTCCTCCTGAAAATATCCTGTTGCATAAAGTGCGATGGCGCTAGATGTGACAATCGTAAACAAAAGCATAACAACAGATAGACCATCCACATAGAGATTGATTCCCAGTGGAGCCAGCCAATTGGAAATCTCATATTTAAAAGTGGATTCAATTCCATCTGCTAAAAACCACGTTGAGCCCAATAATAGAAAAACGACAAGCGCGGTGATTATCTTTTGATAACGTTCGTGAACGAGAAGCGATCCGATTCCACCGGCAAGAGGCACAAGAATAGCAAAAGCGAGTGGCAATTCCAATGTCATTGATTCTCGCTTTCAAGCCGAGCTAGACGTCTTGCAATGGCTAGCGCAAGGGCTGTTGCACTGATTGAAACCACAATTCCAGTGATCACAAGAGCTTGTGGAATGGGATCCGAGAACTGATCCATCATATTTCGTTTTGCAATGGCTCCAAAAACCAGGAACACGCCACTGCCAAGAGCATTCCAAGCCAGAATTCGCCGGTAGATATGCTGATGAATGGCCAAAGCATATAAGCCCATGCAGATTAAAATACTTCCAGCAAGACCATACAGTGTGAAATAAGATTCGAGCTGAGTCATTTGGGCTCATCCTTCTGCCAGGGATGGCTGCATGCATACATGACATTCAATGTAAGAGCGATAGAAAGAGTTGCTGCAAGTTCTAAAACAAGAATAATCGCTCCGGCAAAAGAGACTGGGAACTGAAGGAAATTTCTTCCTGAAAAAAAAGTAAGTCCTGCGGTCACAATGAATGCGAAAAATCCTGTGGCCAAGATCAAGCGAAACCGAAACGAAGAAAACTGAAGAAGACTTCGCTGCCCACCGAGCTGAAGTAAAATCCCAGCCGCTCCAATCAAAGCGCCGGCTTGAAAAGCCCCACCGGGCGCGCGGCTTCCATACCAGAAAATCAAACCCCCAATCAGAATCAATAACGGAAGCATAACTCTGGCAATGATGCGCGGTTGATCCTGAGAGGAAGGAAGATTTTTAGGAATAGAACCTTGATCATAAACTTTATGAATTGTGATCGCTGCCACACTCGCCAAGAGGAGAACACCGAGTTCAAGCCAGGTATCAAAAGCCCGAAAATTAAGCAAGACCGCTGTCACAGGATGAGTGGAGCCGGACTCAGAAAGATTCCCCATAACAAGTGGATAAATAGAAATATGAGGAGGTGCTTGGAGATGGGAAATCGATGTGATCATTCCAAGAAAAACAAAAACCACAAGCAAAAGTACAAGCGCTTTGTGAAAAATAGAGCGATCGGAAAAATGTACCCGAGGATCTTTTTCGAACTGCTGGATAGCGCCAATCAGCAGTGCGCCTGTAAGACCTGCGCCGATGCTCGCCTCTGCGAGTGCAACGTCAATGGCACCGAGTTGAACCCACGCCATGGCCATTAAAAGACCATAAACAACAAAAAAAACAGTTGAGGTGAATGCTTCACGCCCAAACAGCGCCTTCCATGCCGTCCCAACTAGTGCGGTGACTAACAGGATGTCGTAAATTTCAATCCTGTCTCCCATGATCCATCTCCCATTCCGCAATAACATAACAAGTTACGGCACTCGCTATCAGCGCAAGCAACCAGATCAAAAGAATTTTTATCGCTGTTGCCAGACTATCCGCTCTCAACATAAGTCCGATTGCAATCAACCCGAGCCCAACATTGTCTGCTTTGGACAAAGCATGAAGACGGCTATGCGCATCGCTAAATCTTAAAAGTCCGACCGTTCCGGCAAAGAAAAAAAATGCCCCTGAAACAAGAAGAGCAATGGAGGTCATATCTAAAAAACTCATTTTTCTGCGCCTCTTTTACGATCATAGGATTGGGCGAATGCCACGGTCGTTAGTGTTGCAAGTGCCACAAAAACAAGCGCAAGATTGCGAAGAGCTGGTTGAGCTAAAACTTCTGCTAGCAAAAGGAAGATTGCAACGGCCGTGGTGGTCAAAAACTGGGCAGCAAGCATGCGGTCAGCTCGAGTGGGTCCTCTGGCAATTCGAACTCCCCCAAGAAGGATATTGATCATAAGGAAAGCAGCCAAAGCGAAATATAGATCGTTCAAATCACCGAGCTCCTTGGAAAATTTTAAATGCTGCAAGTTGACTAAGTTACTGAAACTCGTGGCATTAATCAATGAGAGAGGTCAATAACGCAATCTGAAGACTATCATTCATCCTCAAAAGCATCACTTTTCTTTAGTCGCTTTTCTTCAACCTTCGCCACATACCAGGAACTTAAGGCTGCAGTAGTTAAAATTGATGAAATTACAAGGAGTGAAACCCAGCTTGGAATCTTAAAAATGTCTATAATCAGCATCTTCGTTCCAATAAATGCGAGAACGGCAGCAAGTCCAGGTTTGAGATAGCGAAGCTTCGCCACCCAGTCGGCGAGAACAAAATAAAGGGCCCGTAGACCCAATACTGCAAGAATATTTGATCCAAACGCAACAAATGCATCCTGAGTCACAGCGAAAACGGCTGGAATTGAATCCACAGCAAAGACCAGATCCGTTGCCTCAATGACCACCAGGGCTAAAAACAGCGGAGTTGCTTTCCTTACACCATCTTCAACGACGAAGAATCGATGCCCATCGAAAGTCGACGTGGAAGGAATAAATCGCTTTAAAAGACGAACCGACCAGCTCTCTTTGACATCGACTTTTTCATCTGACTCGCGAAGAAATTTAATGGCTGTGATCACTAAAATCGCACCAAAAACATAAAGAATCCAGTGAAAGAGATAAAGAAGTTGCGCGCCGAGAATAATAAAAAAAGCCCGAAGAACTATCGCGCCTAAAACGCCGTAAAAAAGAACACGATGTTGGTATTGTCCCGGAATCTTAAAAGATGTGAATATCAAGAGAATAATAAAAAGGTTATCGACACTTAAACTTTTTTCAACCAAATAGCCGGTCAAAAACTCAAGACCAAGCTCCCCGCCGAATGAAAAAGCAAACCAAACATTAAAAATAAGAGCGACAGCAATCCAAAGCCCGCTTTCAATCAGAGCTTTCTTTCGAGATACCCCATGTGTTCCGCGACCAAAGAGACTCAGATCAACAATCAGTAAAACGAGTACTCCGATTGTAAATGAGATCCACAACCATGACGGCGCAACGGAAACCTGAGACATGAAATTGGGCATATCGTCTT
>CAZWVK010000099.1:0-9634 GCA_964636785.1 uncultured Pseudobdellovibrionaceae bacterium
TTTTTTGAAGAGTTTTACAAGGACGAGTTGCGTGCACTTGAGTGTTGAACTCGGGGCGAAATAGGATGTGAACGAAGGTATAAAAAAGTGTACACGAAGTCAAGACCCCGAACGAAAGTTGTTCTCGCGCCAATCTAAGATTATTGTGGATACATAAAGATCCTTAGTTGATCAGTTCACGTCAGCTCCTAGTTATTCCAATAGGAAGGGGGTCTGATAGATAACTAGCTTTTAGGGTCCACAGATTCACAGCTCGATAGATCGATAAATTGGTAACTCGATAGGTTGATAGATTCAGACGTTCAGAGCCCGATAGGTTGGTAGGTTCATAGGCTTACAGATCGATAAACGAGCAGATCGGTAGATTAACAGATCGATAAGCTGAGAGATTGGGAGGTTTATAGATCGATGGCCTGAGAAATAGCAAACCACCACCGCGTTTGTAAAATTGCAGTGGCAGTATTTATCATTCTCGGGGGCTGGATTCAGTGGCTTCTTTTAAGCTCCATCAGCGCTACCGAAGTTCGACTATTGAGTCTCTGGTTACTGAGTTTCTGTCTATTGAGACTCGTCCGAAATCACAGCGCCTTGCACAGAGTAATAAATTTTATAGCCTCTTGGCGAGCTGGTTTGCTTCATCTGACTGGCAAAAGATCCCGTGGCCTGTTGCACTTTGTAGTTTCGAGTGAGGCTTGATTTGTACTGATCACTGGAAGAAACGAACTCGGATCCAGGAGCAGCCTTTCTGAAAAGCCGAAGTGGATCTTTCAAAGTCAGTTTTCCGCCTTCCGAACACGCACCTAAAAGAAGAAGTGTGAGTGCTCCCAGCACAGTTTTAAAAATCATTTTTTGCATTTTCGTTCTCCTTTTAAATTCCTACTTTTAAAGTCTTAAGTACTAATATTGACAGCTCCAACTGTAGCCGCCTGAGTCTTTGTGCCAGATTTTTTTCGTCGGTCCATCTCCAGACCCATCACCGTAATCCACTTTCCAATCGTTTTCCCCAGCAATTGCAGACCATGCGACATCGGCCATAGTGGTTGCTCCGGTCTCCCCAAGATTACAAATCAATGCAAAGATATTTCCACCACCACCATTCCCAGCTCCGCCCGGAATGGATTCCCAGACTGTGCTATTGTCTCCCCCATCCCCGCCTTTGGCATTTAGGGAAACCTTTCCGGATGACTTCTTGAAGAAGACGTTCACAGATCCGCCACCACCGCCACCACCGATATCGGGCGTGCCTACAGGTCTAGATTCTCCGTTGGCTTCAATGGAGGGCGCAGTGCCAGTAGTTGGGCTGGAAAACTCTTGAGCACTTACAAAAATCCAGCCACCACCATTTCCACCAGAATAATTCGATCCATAAAAACCATTTCCTCCACCACCGCCGAGAAGCAACGACAGTTGTCCAAAATAGCCACCTACAGAAATCCCGCCCGACGCGTAAACTCCGCCTCCCAGAGAATTGCTGCCTCCATTTCCACCAGCGCCAGCACCACCACCGCCCGCGGCGCTACTAGAGCTAAATCCTCCAGCTGCGCCAGGAACGTCCACTGCCGACGCGGCACCTTTGTGACTCGCTCCGATTGGCGTTGAGCTGCTTCCGCCGACAAATCCTTTGCCACTCGCCCGGATTGCTGAGTTGGCTGCCATTGTTAACTTGCCATTCACTCTCAACGCGATCATCCCGCCACTTTCTGTGGAGACGAAATTAAATGGATCAGCATCAATATTTATTCCTGTAAGAATAGAGAGGCTTCTGTAATGGGGCACTTTGATAGCTTGAATTAAGCAGTGATCCATGGCGCCAATGGGGGCTGCATCGACAAAACTATTATTAACCCCCTCAAGCCAACCTCCCCTTGGAACTGTGAAATGATTTTCTGGAGATGTGCCACTTGAAATCACACGAGCGGAATGAATCATCCCAACATTCAAATCTTGACCAAGAAAGTTCCCGCAAGAACTAGGAGTTCCTTCGGACTGAATCACAAAGAGCGCTTCATCTCCAGGTTGGAATTCATAACCGGGGATTGAAATTTTAATTTTCAATAAATGATCCGCTGGGGCTGCCTCAGGTCCGATCTCTGTCACTCGAGCAAACCTCCCACCCAATCCATCAAAAGTTTGATCCACACTTATAATGACATTTTCGACGGGAATGTCAGGAGACCAACCCGTGTGCAGAATATCCTGACAGCTGTTACCTAAACACGAGCTTCGGACATAATTTCCGATGTAACGCCTTTTTCCTTCTACTTCTTTAAATGCACAAACCGCATATTCATATTGATTCCAATTTGAATCTGAAAGTGACACGCCATCAAGACTTGTAAATCTATGTTCATGAGTTGATGGATCCATGCTTGAGTAAAATTTCTTGAATCCCTTAGACGACAGTTCAGAGCAGGAATCCACATCACTTTGTGCGTCTTCTCCTTCGTCATTGTCTTCATTGCTTGAGTCTGAAAAGGAGCGATAGTAAAGCTCATATCCTGAAACCTCATTTTGGGCTCCTGCGAGCATAGTCCACTTTAAAGTTATTTTACCACTTTCGGTGATACTATAATCTCCATGAATAAATTCAGGATACTCACCAGAAAAACCCATGGATTTAAATGGCGGTCTGATTCCAATCGCGTCCTCAGCACGATCACCGAGATGAGTGTGAGTGATACGAAGGTGATTGGCATCAGTCGGAGAACAAACTCCACCATAGCGATAATGAGCTGAAAGTGGGTCTTGGACTCCTCCATCAAGACGACGGATCAATTCACCACTACTTGCGCTTGCTGTCAGATGCACATCCAATGGCTCTAAAACACCTGGAGTTGCACTGTCTTTTTTCACTCTCATTAAAGCTTCACGCACTTCTGGGTAGCATATCTTATGAGTGCTTGTGTTGACTCCAGGCCCGAAAAAACCAATTGCAGAAAGTGTTGCACCTTCAAGTTCCATCTCACCATTGCCGCGCATGCGATAGGATTTTGGTTTATATATCAACATACGAGAGGTGACGAACATATCGACCTCATTCGGAGTCGTGGCTGTACCATAATAAAGTTTAGTGGTACCACTCACATCTTTAAATCTTAAGTTTTCAAACAAGGTTTGCTTGTGTTCCCCTTTTTCATTTTCAACAACCAAATGCATTCCCGCATTGGTCCCTGCAACTCCTGAGTCTTCAAGAGCAATCCCCCGAAACCAACCGGAAACGATCTCACTCTCCCAAACTTTCATCTTTGGATGATCGGAAGCTGGCTGATAATAGCCCACCAATCGACCTGTTGGATGAGGGGCAGACGCATTTAAGTATCGACCTGAAAGCTCTCCCATACGCGCGCTATGATTTTGGGATTTCACTTGAATGGTGACATCTGAACTTTGCGAAAGATCCACAGTTTTTCCGCCGTACTTAAGAGTAACGCCGCCACTATCTTGATCTTCAAAGACACCAAGAACCTGAATCATAATTCCGCGCGCCTTAGGCACCTCGGGAATTGAAATCGTTCCATCAAAAGCTTTTTTTTCAAAATCAAATTCAAAAAACCATGGATTGGGTTTATTGGGAACGTTGTGAAGATTTACAATGAGAGTTTCCAGTTGCGAAGAAGCACTTGCACTTTCGGAAATAACTGGAAGTTCAAGCGAGACCTCCAAGTCTTCCACCCCTCTGGTGCAGGAAATGATTGTAGATAGACACCCAATTAAAAGGCCTAAGACAAGTCGACGTCCCACATTTTCCTCCAAGTGATCTCATCAACTTATCGACACTTTTCAGGCGGAAATTTAGCGGTGATATCAATTATAACCAGGCTGGCAAGTATTTCTGTCTCAAACTAAAACAGAAATACTTCTTTTATTTATATATGGATTAATTTATCGATCGCAAAATGGATGAAAGTGCAGCCTGATCTTTAACACCGATCAGCTTCACTTCCACA
This sequence comes from uncultured Pseudobdellovibrionaceae bacterium, assembly GCA_964636785.1. Taxonomy (GTDB): domain Bacteria; phylum Bdellovibrionota; class Bdellovibrionia; order Bdellovibrionales; family UBA1609; genus UBA6776. The sequence continues at coordinate 3,948 of CAZWVK010000099.1, forward strand.
CGTCGGTTCTTAAACCAAGAGGTTTCAGAGTTATTAAATGCAATGGGCTCTCTGGATCCACGGCCCTCGACAATCATGCGATTGGACGTCAGTCCGGCGCGGCGGAATTTATGCGCCAGATTTTGCGCCCGTCTTTCTGAGAGCTTTTGATTGAAATTATCAGGACCTCGTTCATCGGCATGTCCAATAATTTCGATTCTTTCAAAAAGATGGGAGTTGTTCGCAAGTGCACGAGCCAAACGCTCTGCCCGCTTATCTGCACTCGAAATCATCGTCGGTTGATTTTCAATAAAGTTCATCGGTCCATCAAAAATCAAGGGCCCGCTAAAAGCTTGATTCGCTAAATGACTGGCAATCGATCGATCCTCCTCAATCACAATGGGCTGACTCACCTGTCTTGAGCCCTCGCCGAGTCCGATTTCTACTTCAAACATCGCCGAGTTGATTTGCTCACCACTCACGCCAACATCGGTCATAAACCGACCACCCATACGGACAAGGTATTCATTGTCCCAAGCGATATCGCGCTTCACTTGAACACCAAAGAAAGATGTCCAATTTTTGGTGTTTGATGAAAATCGATCATTTCCTGTCAATGTGCTCCACACGGGTCCAATCGACCAACGCTCCGGCAGAATATATCTGGTTGAAGTTTCAAGCTCTAAAGCCTGAAGAGTATCTGCGCCGCCACCACTTTGAAGAAAAACCTGATTATAAAGTCCGCCACCGATTTCAGCGACCCATGGCCCTTCCGCATAATAAGAGCCTAAGAATTTTAAATGAGTGGGAACTCCTTCCGTGCGGATGGATTCGGTCTGACCCATGTACCCCACACCAATTCCAATCAGTGGCCAAAATCCTCTTGGATCATAGATATCTTTACCTTCGGTTGGAACAATATCTCTCATGGATTCTGAAAGAGTTGTGCTCGAGTAATCCATTTGTGCGAAACCATATGATGAAAATGCTAAAGCTATGAAAACCAAATTGATCATGGACTTGCCTCTCCTTTTTTTTGAGGAACGCTCAATGTTCAATTTAGTTTAACTCGATCGGAACCGTTGGCAAGTCTTCAGTTTTGAAGAGCTTCGACACTTTGCAAAGTGTCTACAGCTTCGTTTCGTTCAGCTTCAGGTAGATCGGACCAATTTACGCATTGCGGATCAGCCCCATTGGAAAGATCCATATTGAAGCTCCCATCATGGTGGGACTCGAGATACCTTTTCCAAACATCGCATGAACAAAACTTCTGACACTCTTGAACACCTCTTAAAACAGGTGCAAGAGTACTGGCGGCTGCACTTGAAGTCTTAAGGAGTTCAAAGGCCTGATCTTCAGCAAGCTTCACAAAGGGCATAAGACCTAGCGCACTTTGAGGATCATAATCCTCGGGACAGACATCCTCATCGGCACACTTGATCAGCTGCCAGCCCACATAACCCAACTGATTGATGCGCGCACTGACCAAATCCAAACTATCCTGTGAAGTGGGTTGTTTGGTTTTCCAAGACAAAACGGCAATGAACACAGCTACAAAAATAAAAAAACCAATGGCTAAACGCCACTTCAGTGATTTTGACATGATCAAAGCCTATCACAGAGCTTTTGAAAGGGTCATCAACCTTCCCGAAATTTTTCCAGCCTTCATATTACGCATCAAGAGCTCAGATGCCTTAACGGTTTGCTCATGGATGTCATGAAAGAGAATCACTCCTCCACCCTGCTTTTGCATCTGGCGAACTGTTCTTTCATAGACACTCTGAGGGTTCCGATCTCTCCAGTCCAATGAATCCACATTCCATCCCACATGAGTGAGGCCTCTTCTTCCTAGCATACCCATGATATTCGAGTTGTTTTGCCCGGAACCATATGGCAGGCGGAAGTATCGCAATTTTCGCCCAGTGATACTTTCAATCACATCGCTTGAAGTGTTGATTTGATAATTCAAGGATTTTTGACTCGCCTTCGCCAAATTGGGGTGAGAATAGGAATGATTGGCCACTTCCATTCCGCTTGAGAGGATTTGGCGAATTGTTTTGGGGTGGGCCTTAGCGTTTTGTGCCAAAACAAAAAATGTAGCGCTATAGCCGTAACGATTTAATAGATTCAAAATGCGACTGGTTCGGCTTGGAGAAGGGCCATCATCATAGGTCAGCGCCCATGTCCCTCGCGAAAACCCTCTGCCATTGATATTGCTGGCCCGAGCGCGAGTAGAAGCTTGGATCAAAGGAATTGTGAGTTCCGCCCGCGCGATTTCAAACTGATTTTTGACTTCAGAAACCAAGGTAGACATAAAGCCCTGTTTCGAGTTCCCCCACCACTTTGGGGACGTCAGCAAAACTTCTTCCCAATTGAATTTTGCTTCATTCAAGAGAGCGTCCGCCGTTTCTTCGCCGTACTCATCGCTCAAAGAATGATGCTCGGCTTCGATCAATGTTCGGGCTGCCAAGAGCCTTTGATAAGAGGGGGATCTTAGAATATCAAAATCCTCTTCCATCAGCTCAGCATCAAAACGTGCTAGATCCTGCTCGGTCATCCCATAGAGAAGTGAGATCTTTACAAGCGCCAAATCTTGCTTTTGATTCAAGGATCCAAAAGCGTTTGCGCTTAGAGCTCCTGTGAAAATAAATGTGAAAAGAAAAAGGATGAGGTTTTGAAACCCACTGATCATAAGCCCTCCGACCGTGTTTTTATGCACCGCATTGTGCAGTGGCTGAGACCGAAAATCAATGAGAGTCTTTCTGAATGGATAAAATTATATGCATTGGGAAAAATTACTTAAACCATGTTGTTGAAATGGGCGGTGAGGAAGCCCCCAAAGATCCCATTGTTTTTTTCAAGCCCCCGAGCGCTATATTTCGACTTGGAGATTATGAAAAGCTCAAACTTCCTAAGGATTTGGGTGAAATACATCATGAACTGGAGTTGGTTTTTAAAATCAATGTCAGTCAGGGCGAGACCCGCCTTTGCGCATGGTCGATTGGGCTTGATCTCACGGCCAGAACCCTTCAGAGCACTTTGAAAAAAGAGGGACTCCCTTGGGAGCGAGCAAAGGCTTTTCCAAACAGTGCAGTAACAGGTGAGTTTGTTCCAATTCCTGAAGAGACCTACTTGGACATTCCGTTTGAATTCATTGTGAATGGAGAGTTGAGGCAGCGTGGATTTGGCCGAGACATGATCTTTAAACCCAATGCGCTGCTAAAGAAGATTGCTCCGCATTTCTTAATTTGCGATGGAGATTTATTATTCACTGGAACACCTGCTGGCGTTGGTCCTTTGGTGGCGGGCGATCGACTGGAGATTCGATTGGGTGAGCTTTTAACTCATCATTTGCTGATCGAGTGATTCACAAGCTTTTAACAAAGCTCCTCGCTCACGACTCGCGAACGACCGTTGGGTAATCGCCATCAAAACAGGCTGCACAGAATTCCTTTTTTGATCCGCGCACAGCTTCCATCATTCCTTCAATAGACAAATAAGCCAAAGAATCAGCATCAATATACTCACGAATCTCTTCGATGGATTGCTGAGCGGCAATCAACTGCGAGCGCTTAGGCGTATCCACGCCGTAATAACAAGGTCCGGTGGTGGGAGGTGACGCAATTCGAAAATGAACTTCCTTTGCCCCCGCTTGACGAACAAGACGAATAATCTTTTGGCTGGTTGTTCCTCGGACCAAGGAATCATCGATCACAATCACCCGCTTATCACGAAGAATGGAAGACTGCGGATTCAATTTGATCTTCACGCCAAAACTTCGAATGCTTTGGCTGGGTTGAATAAAGGTGCGTCCAATATAGTGATTTCGAATAATGCCAAGCTCAAAAGGAATTCCACTCGCACGTGAATAACCAATTGCCGCTGGAACTCCGCTATCCGGAACTGGAATCACAAGGTCGGCATCCACACCACTCTCTCGAGCTAAGATCTCACCCATCTTTTTTCGCGATTCATAAACACTTAAACCAAAAACCTGAGAATCAGGTCTGGCAAAATAAACGTGCTCAAAAACACATTTTGCTGTGCGCTCAAGCTTTGCTGCATAACGAATCGAATGCTCACCAAGATGGTCAAATGAAACCATCTCACCGGGCTCCACCTCGCGATAGTACTGAGCTCCAATCAAATCAAACGCACAGGTTTCAGAAGCGACCACCCATGAAAATGAACCATCTCCAATGGGACGCTTACCAATCACCAGCGGGCGGAAACCCTTTGGATCTCTCGCACACACCAATTTATCATGAGTCAAAACCACAAGACTAAACGCGCCTTCAAGACGAGGAAGCGTTTCTTTCAAACATACCAAAATATCATTCGAGGGATTCTTTGCGATCAAATGAAGAATCGATTCTGTATCGGATGTTCCTTGAAAAATGGCCCCTTGCGATTTTAAATTTTCTTTGAGCTCATCCGAGTTGACCAGATTTCCATTGTGAGCAAGGGCAACTGGTCCGTTAAAGAGCTGTGCATGAAGTGGCTGAACGTTTAAATTGTCACTCTCACCCGATGTGGAATAGCGAACATGTCCAATGGCGGCTTTACCATGAAGCCTTAACAAATCAGCCTCTTTGAAAACATCACCGACAAGTCCCATCCCCTTATGGGTTAGGTGAACTTTTCCATCTAATGAAACAATTCCTGCCGATTCTTGGCCTCGATGCTGTTGAGCATAGAGTCCTAAGTAAGTCATTCGCGACGCTTCGGGATCTCCCCAAGCGCCAAACACCGCACACTCTTCACGAAAGCTTTTCAAAATGGGTCCTCCAGCCGGTCTCATACGCCAAGTGAAGATCCGTGAGGCTTATGTTTTCCTGACCCCACTCGACTTGATTGGGAGTCACTTGGCCAAGCTTCCACACTATAACACCATTTTGATCTTTAAAGTGATTTTTGATTCCCTCTTCTGACATTTTTCCTTGAGGCGCAGAAACAAGAACTTCATAAAGATTTTCTTTAAACCCATCTTCATTCTTCGCTGCCCATGGTCCCTGATTCACCTTAAAACCAAGATCCTCACTGCACATGCGGTAGAGGGAATAAAGCAGTCCAAACTTACCCACCAATGCGGTGGAGATATCCCCCTTCTCACGAGACATCCACACTCTAAAACTTTGAATGAATTTTGCAGTCTCACTCACATCCAATTCACCGACGAATTCCGCCTTGGAATCCAGATCTCCGAGCTGCCCCCATGTTTTTATCATTGGAAGTCGAATTAAAAAGATCTCATCTCCTTCAGATTGAAAATGATCCTGCGGAAGATCCAAGTCCTCTCTTAATCCAACAAGTCCTGTGCTTGGAGTGCTGGTGATGTTTTTTCCTTCAGTTTCATTGTAAAAGGAAACGTTCCCACTGATGATTGGGGCCTCTAATGCCTCACATGCTGAGCTCATCGCGCGGATGGACGCGACAAATTCAGACATGATTTCTTTCTTTTCCGGATTTCCAAAATTCAAGCAATCCGTTGTGGCCAAAGGCTCAAACCCCTTAATAGCCATTTGAAGAGAGGGCTCAAAAATCGAGTCAAAACCAGCCACTTCGGCATCCATTCTCATGACGTAAGGCCTACAACCTAAAACCAAACTGAGCGCACGACCAGATTCGGATAAACGCTGAACTCCAAGATGAGATCCGCAGTCTCGGGCCGTTTTTCCGCCCACCCTTTGATCGTACTGACGATAGAT
>CAZWVK010000100.1:0-9564 GCA_964636785.1 uncultured Pseudobdellovibrionaceae bacterium
ACCATCAGTTGACCTATCTAAAATACGAAGTCAATCAAGCTTTTCAAGCGTTTATTTCTATGCTCAATTGAAAGGATGTCGAATTTTTCAGTGGTCTTTACCAACGAGAGCAAAAAAATAAGTTCGAGGTGCCGTTTCTTACGGATGGCCATCCTCTTGCTGTCAAATGGTTTGACTCATTAAAAGAGCAAGTGGATCGGCGACCTCAGGTCGCCGATCCAACACGTTTGAGTAACTTTCTAAACAATTTTCGCTCAGACTTGACCTGGACAGAAAATCAAATCAAATCGCAAGTTCAAACTATCAATCAAATCTGGCCCTCACATATTGAGTGGAATCCTGATATTGAAATTACGAACGATGTTGTTCACTATCTTCATCGATTTTTTGAAAATTACTGTAGACGTATAGAGTTTGGCGACTTGAAGGGAAAACCGTTGAACGAAGACCTTCATACTGCGTTTCTGAATCTTAACATTGCGATTCACCGCTATGAGGCTTTGCCCAGAACCATACCCACCGATCCACTGAAACCATTAAACCAAGATGTTGTCATAACTTTTAAAAGGATGAATTTAACTCCACTCTCTCCTTCTGACTACAAATACTTTACTGTCGAAGAGATCTTTGGAGCTGTTTATATAAACTACTGCCATTCAGGACGTCATCTCTGGGAAGCACTTGTTTCAGCTGACTCAATGGCGCTCGAAACAAATCTGCGACCGCAGACTCACTATGCTCCAGGCTTCAGAATCTGGTTTGGTAAAAGCACTAGCCCGGAAGAAACTGAGCGACGCAAACAGGCTTTTAAAAGGTGGTTGAAAGAGAACGAGAAGTGGGTCAGAAAGAACAATGTGGATCCTGACAGTCTCAAGGCCAAATCACCGGGATTTGGACGTGTTGGTTTTATTGATCCAGATTTTGCCAAGCACTACTCTCAGACTGAAATAATCAGACGTATAGGCAAACTCGGGTTTGTCAAAGCTGTTATCCTCTGACTATAATTCGCTCATGAAAGTTTTATTTGTTTGCCTGGGGAACATCTGCCGCTCACCTGCTGCGGAAGGCATTTTCAGAAAAATGATAAATCAACGAGGTCTCGCAGAAAAAGTCTTTCATGACTCTGCAGGAACAGGCGGATGGCATGTTGGCTGTCCACCAGACGGACGAATGATCGCACATGCTAAAGAACGAGGTTATGAACTCTCTGATCTTAAAGCCCGTCGACTTCATCCCATCGATGATTTTAAAAATTTCGATCTGATATTAACCATGGATGAATCAAATTTCATGGATGTTAAAAATCTCTCGAGATCAGATGAGGCCTTTGCGAAAGTACGACCAATGACCTCTTATTGTAAAATTCATGATGTGGATCACGTGCCTGATCCTTACTATAGAGAGGAAGATGGGTTTGAATTGGTCTTGGATATTCTCGAAGACGCATGTGAAGTGCTTGTGAATGAAATAGAAGGACAGTTAAAGTGAGAGCACTTCGTGTTCAAAGCGCAGGTGAGGTGGCCACACTTATTGAGATGAAGTCTGATGAACTCACAGGTGGCGACGTCCATATTGAAAGCCACTACTCAAGTTTGAATTATAAAGATGCACTTGCTGTCACCAGCAAAGGAAAAATCCTAAAAAAATTCCCACTGAACCCAGGAATTGATGTTTCCGGTGTGGTTCTTTCATCCTCTTCATCTCGTTTAAAAAAAGGTGATCACGTTCTTATTACTGGAACTGGAATTGGCGAAGATGGCGATGGCGGTTTTGCCACTGAAATCAAAGCGAGTTCCTCATCAGTGATTTCACTCCCGGATGGAATGGATTCGAAAAGAGCTATGTTTTTTGGCACCGCTGGCTTTACTGCCGCTCTTGCCGTCCACCGTATGATTCAGAATGATCAGACCGTTGATAAAGGTCCGATCTTAGTGACAGGAGCCTCGGGCGGAGTTGGAAGTTTCTCCATCGCTTTGCTTTCTCATTTGGGCTTTGAGGTTGTCGCACTCACTGGAAAGAAAGAAATATTTGAGGAGCGACTAAAAAAGATCGGTGCAAATCGAGTCGTAACATGGAGTGAGCTTCAGCTTGGAGATCGTCCATTGGAAAGCGCTAAATTCGGTGGAGCCATCGACAACCTGGGCGGTGAAGTTTTATCAAAAATAATTTCCCATATTCACCTCTGGGGCAACGTCGCATCTATTGGGTTGGCTTCGGGACACACATTAAACTCCACGGTCATGCCATTTATCTTAAGAGGCGTCAGCCTTTTAGGGACCAGCTCAAACAATTGCCCAGAACAGGTTCGCCACGACATCTGGAAAAAATTAGGTGGGGATTGGAACGCAAAAGGCTTTAGCCACATTCCCATAGACGAAATTTCGTTAGACGATGTTTTAAAGCGATCAAATGAGATGCTCGCTCGAAAAACGGTTGGAAGAACCATTGTAAATCTAAGAGGTAAATCTTGATTCTCTTAACTTCATTGGAAGGCAATCGTCAGAAGCTGGATGGCGGATCTATGTTTGGTAATGCTCCCCGTGCCGTGTGGGAGAAGTGGACAAAGCCAGATGAACTTGGGCGAATCGAGCTCGCCTGTCGCTCCTTTCTGGTTCAATGGAATGATTTAAATATTCTGATTGAAACCGGCATTGGATCTTTTTTTGAACCTAAAATGGCCGATCGATTTGGAGTGCAAAATCCGGATCAACATTTACTAACAGAGGAATTGGCGCGCATCGGTTTAAAGCCTGTGGATATTCACTATGTGATTCTTTCTCATCTTCACTTTGACCATGCCGGAGGTCTTCTTCCAACCTATGAGGACATTGAAAAGAATGGTGCTCAATTGGTTTTTCCGAATGCGAAGTTTATTGTAGGAGAAGAGGCTTGGGAGCGCGCACTTCGCCCTCATCCAAGAGACAAAGCTTCGTTTATTCCAGGGCTGACCGATCTTTTAAAAAACTCTGGTCGGCTTCACATTCTGCATTCTGGTGAGGAATTCCCTGCTCCTTTGAATGAAAAGTTTGAATACATCGTCTCAAATGGACACACCCCAGGGCAAATTTTGACTCTCATTAAGGGCGAATCCAATCGGGCGATTTTTACAGGGGACTTGGTTCCTGGAAGCCATTGGGTCCATGTGCCGATCACAATGGGCTACGATCGCTTTCCAGAAGCTGTTATCGATGAAAAAGTCTCTCTGTATGATAAAGCCGTTCCGGCGCAATGGATCCTTTTATTCACTCATGATGAAGGGCTGGCTGGGGCGCGTTTAGCACGGGACCCCAAAGGGAAATTCATTTGTTCCGAGCGATTCCCACGGTTTGATTCTTTCCAAATGCCTTAGAATTCTGATATACTAACGTAAATTCTCCTTCCGAGAGTTTTCATCGTGGATAAAGAATTATAATCTATCGGACTAAAAGGAACTTCTGTGTCTATTGATGACCGTATTGAAAAAGCTCTCCTCAAATTAAAACTGAATCCTTTTTTTCCCTACCCAACTATTCGATCCGGTTGGGCACAAACCATAATGGGTTTTTACCTCCCGTTTCTAAAAGCTCAGCGCCCCACAGCCATTCACACGATCACTCTTAATGATGGCGATCAGCTTCTTGTCATGGAAAATCGCCCCAAAAAATGGAAGCCCGGACAACGTGTGGTCTTATTGGTTCATGGTTTAACTGGCTGTTTTCAATCCACCTATATGCAGCGAATGACAAGGCGTCTTTCCAAGCGAGGCGCACTTGTTTTGAGGCTGAACTTAAGAAGTGCCGGCCCCGGACTTGGACTTGCCAGAAAAAACTATCATGCTGGATCCAGTGAAGATACGAGGGAAGTTTTGAGATGGATCGAAAAGAACTTTCCCGGCTCACCAGTGACTCAGATTGGCTTTTCTCTTGGAGCAAATATCACCTTGAAAATGGCTGGTGAAGATGGCTCAAGACCAACAGGAAGTTTAGATTCTGTCATTGCTGTTTCTCCACCAACTGATCTTAGAGAATCCGTCCAAAGATTGGATTCCAAGGAGAGTGAAATCTTCCGCAAGTTCTTTATGAAGCACCTGGTGAATGATGTGAAAAAGCTTTATAAAAAGTTCCCGGAAATGGGACCCATTGAAGTCTCAAAGGATATGAGTGTTGCCCTCTTCGACGAGATCTTCACAGCTCCTCGTGCGGGTTATTCTTCTGCGGCCCAATACTATAAAGAGGCCAGCTCAAAACAATATATCCCTGAGATTAAGATCCCGACCCTCATTATCGGCGCAAATGACGACCCCATTGCGAGTACAAACACCTTCTCGCATTCTCATCTCAGAGAGAACGTTGATCTCATTTTAACGAAGCATGGTGGTCATATGGGCTTTTTAGGCTTTGGCACCAAATGGGAAGAGGTGAGGTGGTCTGATCAGGCGATTGCACACTGGATCGAGACCTTCTTTTTGAAGTAAATCGTCTAAATTCCCACAAAGGACTTGAATAACCCGCGTTTTCTTCTAAAACTCTCTATCTCGATGATTTCACAACGAATCTTTGTATCAGGAATCGCTGGCTTCCTAGGAAGTCATGTAGCAGATAGGCTTCTGCGCCTCGGACACCAGGTGGTCGGAGTCGATGATCTTTCTTGCGGCGACTTTGCCAATGTCCCCCGCTCCGCTGAGTTTCATGAGTATGACATCCGCGATCACAAAAAAAATCTTTCCGTTCTTAAGGATGTCGACGTTGTCTTCCATGCGGCCGCATTTGCCCATGATGGATTTAGTATTTTCTCGCCTCACTTAGTCACGGAGAATATATTCTCAACGACTTCATCATTGCTAAGTGCTGCATTTGAGCGTGGAGTAAAGCGCTTTGTGTTCTGCTCAAGCATGAGTCGTTATGGCGAACAACAGCCAAGCCTATTTACAGAGGAAATGACTCCCATTCCGCGAACTCCATATGGCCACATAAAATTGGCCTGTGAGAAGATCATTCAGAATCTGGCTGAAGTCCATGATATGGAGTGGACGATTTGCGTTCCCCATAACATCATCGGCCCAAGACAACAATTTGATGATCCTTATAGGAACGTGGTTTCGATTATGATCAATCGAATGCTTCAGAATAAGCCGCCAATCATTTATGGTGATGGAGAGCAAAGACGATGCTTCTCTCCGGTGGATGACATCTTACAAATTGTTCCAGGGCTTTTATTCAGCGAGAACGCGAAAAACCAAATCATCAATGTTGGTCCAGATGATAAATTCATATCTATCAATCAGCTGGTTGAGATTATAAACTCTGAACTGGGAACATCTTTTGAGCCCATCTACTTGAACCCAAGGCCCAATGAGGTGATGGAGGCCAACTGCAGCTCTGACAAAGCTAAGAGACTTTTAAATTATCGTCCGACTTCAGAGCTTAATAGAACAATCAAAGAAATGATCACTTGGATATCAAACGTGGGCCCACGCCCCTTTCAATATCGGTATGAGCTGGAAATACGCTCTCCGAAAACACCTCTGACTTGGAAAGAGAGAATTTTCTAAATGGAATTGAGAAATATTTGTATTATTGCCCACGTGGATCATGGAAAGACCACGCTGGTGGACCATCTATTGCGCCAAGGCGGATCCTTTTCTGAACGTGAGCAAGTGGATGAGCGAGTTATGGACTCCATGGACCTTGAGCGTGAACGTGGAATCACGATCTCGGCCAAGAATGCTGCGATTAAGTATAAGGACGCCCGTATTAATATCATCGATACCCCAGGGCACGCGGATTTCGGTGGTGAAGTTGAAAGAATTCTTGGAATGGTGGATGGTGCAGTTCTTCTTGTGGATGCTGCTGAAGGTCCACTTCCGCAAACACGATTCGTCTTACAAAAAGCTTTGGAAAAAGGTCAACGGGTCATTCTTTGTATTAATAAAGTGGATCGGCCAGAAGTTTCTGACGGCATTCGCACTAAGGAAGTTGTGAATCACGTTTTCGATTTATTTATTGATCTTGGAGCTTCTGAAGAACAAGCGGATTTTCCCATTGTTTATGCGTGCGCAAGAGAGGGCTGGTGCACAACAGATCCAGACGAGATCCCAGCACTTATTTCCGGTGAGAAAAAAGGAAGTCTAGAGCCTCTTTTTGAATTGGTTGTTGAAAAAGTTGAGCCGCCACATGTGGATCACAGCAAACCATTTCAAATGATTGTGTCCAATTTGGGATGGTCCGACTTTGTGGGCCGTTTGGCGATTGGCCGAGTGACAAGTGGAACTGTTGAGGTGGGTCAGAAATTAACTCGGCAAGGAATCACAGAAGAGGGAAAACCTAAAAACCAAAACTTCACGGTCAGTCAGCTTTTCCACTATGATGGCCTCAAGCAAACAGAAGTGAAAGCCATTGGCGCAGGTGACGTGGCGGTTATTGCGGGAACTGAAGACTTTGAGATTGGTGACACTGTCACATCCGATGACAGCCTTCCAGCTCTTCCTCGTTTGGAAGTCAACCGGCCAACCCTTGCCATGGTCTTTTCTGTAAATACATCTCCATTTTCCGGCAAAGATGGTGAAGCCGTTCAATCCCGAAAACTTCGTGAACGATTATTAAGAGAAGTTCGCATGAATGTTGCTGTTCGTTTTGAAGAAACCGAACAACCTGATCAATTTCGTGTGCTTGGACGCGGGGAACTTCAGTTTGCAATCCTCATTGAGCAAATGCGCCGTGAAGGGTTGGAGTTCATGGTGGGCCGACCCATTGTTCTTACAAAGATTGAAGATGGAATTAAAATGGAACCCATCGAGAAAGCCACCTTGGATCTTCCCGAAGAGTTTTCCGGTGAAGTCACAAGAATGTTTCAAGAAAGAAAAGGGATTCTCGCCTCATATGAAACCAGCGGAACTCAATCCGGTCCTTCTGGAACACAGAATCGTGTGCGCCTAGAGTTTGACATCCCTACCCGCGGTCTTCTTGGAATGAGAACCAAATATTTAACGGCGACCAAGGGCGAAGGTTTGTTTAGCTCTCAATTGACCGGATATGTGGAGTGGAAAGGCGATCTCTTGCATCGTGCAAATGGTGCACTCGTTGCAGATCGCTCTGGAAAAGTGACTGAGTATGCTCTTTTGAATTTGGATGACCGGGGCGTTTTATTTTTACAACCCGGTGTCGAGGTTTATGAGGGCATGGTGATTGGAGAGTTCAATAAAGAAAATGATTTGAACGTAAACCCATGCCGCGAAAAGAAGTTAACAAACGTGCGCGCGGCGGGCTCGGATCACTATGAAGCCCTTAAAGGGATTCGCCAAATGAGTTTGGAAAAGTGCATTGAATGGATCGAAGAAGATGAGTGGATCGAGGTCACCCCGAAGTCCATTCGCTTAAGGAAAAAGATTTTACCTGCGAACCAAAGAAGCATTATTCGTCGATCTTAAGCTCCATTTATTAACTCATTGAATCGACAAAACAATTTCTAATCAAGTCGCCAAGCCTTGGTCTTAACCTTGGCTTTCAAGCGACTCCCCCCCTCTGGAATTCGCTTGTGTAAAGGCTTTTGTATGCTATATTCCGAAGCAGATACAGGTTTACAGGTACGCCACGGGAGACTTCTTTGTGGAACTTGGGGCCGGAACAAGAACACGAAGGAGAATAAGAATGAATAAGAAACTCTACGTGGGGAACCTTCCCTACACTTTTGACGATCAAAGTCTACAGTCAGAGTTTTCACAGTTTGGACAGGTTGAATCTGCCCGTGTGATCACTGACCGTGAAACTGGAAGATCAAAAGGCTTTGGATTCGTAGAAATGAGTTCAGAGGATGAGGCCAACAACGCGATTGATAAATTGAATGGTCAATCTGTTGGCGGAAGAAACATCACTGTTTCAGTTGCTAAACCACAAGCGCCACGCGAAGGCGGACGCGGTGGATTTGGTGGCGGTCGCGGTGGCGGCGGCGGACACAGAAACCGCGGCGGATATTAATTTATTCGCTACTCGCAGATAATCTGCGATAACTCGTAAAACCTGTCGGCGTTTCCTTCATCGGGAAACGCCTGCAGAATCTCCCCTTCCTTATTTAAAGCAACATACGGTCCGTACCATCCTTTAATGGCCGAAGTCTGATACGCTCTTGTAAATCCATTTAAAAAACAAAACCCTGTTGCCGACTCGTCATACCAATCATCATCCCAAGTGTCCTCGTCGATAATCTTATGTGGTACTCCATCAATTTCGAAAACGGGATGATCAAAGGTTTTAAGAGCATGGCTTGAAAAGCCAAATCCTAAAAACAAGAAAGATAAAAGCATTCGATTGAGTTTCATTTTGAGACTCCTTTTCTTATTAGGCTCAACCAATGACCAGCTCTGTGTCAATGGCTTAAGAATCATCTTCGACTTCTCGATGAGTTAGAAGATGAAACTATTCGTATTAATTTTACTTTTTCCTATTTTCAGCTTCGCTCTTCCAATCAAAATCGGAAAAAACGTTGTCATTCGAGCAGCGCAAAATGGAAAAGCCGTTTCTAAGGGACCTTTTGTTTTAAAAGCAGGATCCATCATTGAAATTCCGGATCAGTATGTGGTGCGAAACAGTATCGGTGATATTGATCTTGTGGCGACGCTTTTAAATTGGCGAACCAGTGATCGACGGAACGGAATTCTTTCCATTGTAGATGCAAACAACAAGGTCAAAGGACAAGATGCATTCTTCGAACTTAAAGTGATCGAAGCCGCATCTGGCTCTGTTCTTCCCAAAGATTTCACTGGAGTGGTTGCACTTGATTACTTGGCGCGAACCAGATCATTGACCGTGGTTCAAGACACAGCTCCAGTAAATCCATCGGTGGTTGATACCTCAGGCTCTTCCTCATCCGGCTCCTCACCTCCACTTCCTGAGTCAGCTCCGATCCCAGAGCCAAGACCGACAACAGAATCTCAACTTCCAGCGCTTGGATCTTCGGGAAGCGGCAGCGGTAATGCAAACATTCCTATCCCAACACCAGCACCCAGAGAACCTCCGTCTAAACAAGAAGTTCTTCAGCCGGATACCACAACATCAGACAGCGACATTCGTGTTCTTGAAACCCCAACGCCCCCGGCTTCAACAGCCACGTCTCCTCCAGTTCCAATCGAGAATATTCCAGTTCCTGGAGCCGCACACGCGATTGAAGAGGCCTCTCGAGTGCTTCCAGGTGCAGGCGCAGCCGACACAGTTTGTCCCGATGGCGACTGCACAGTCACTACTGCAGGGACGGATACGGAAGATAAGTTGGTCTGTGAACAGATCGCAAAAGGAGAATTTCCGGAAAGCTTAAATTCACTTCCAAAGAATTCCTCTGGTCGAAAAACGGTAGACGCATCGATACAGTGGATCAGTCGAGTTCTAAAAAATCCTTCTCAATGTAAGGGCTCCTGCACTTATGAATCCTCAGGTTTTCTTGGAAAGCTTCTTTCCCCACAAGGGCGACTGAATAGCTACTGCGACTCTATTAAAAACTGTTCTGATCGCTGTAAAACTTCAGAAATTCAAACGACTTGGAAGTGCACAAACGCTTCTAAAAAACGAGCTCGTGAATGCACACAGACTTGCTCTC
>CAZWVK010000101.1:0-9556 GCA_964636785.1 uncultured Pseudobdellovibrionaceae bacterium
CTCGCGGAGAGCCAGAAGCTCGCTATGTTTTTAAAGGAGAAGATTTTAAGAAAATTTCAAAAGGCACGACTATCAAAAACCCCTATAAGAGTTTGGCCGATGATAAGTTAGCACTTATTGAGAATGCTGAAAAAAGTATTCGCAAAGAGAATAAAGCAATTCTCTCGGAAGTTGAAACTTTAAAGCAAGGGCTTTCTGAGCTTTCTTTAAAGCTTGATGGACTTGGGAAAAATGGAGCGAAGTCAAAAGCAATCAGTGATCCCACTGAGATTAAAGACTCAAAAGAAAAAGAGTTATCTCAAGAGAAGGTCAATTTTGATGAAAGCACATTAAAATCTGGACCAGAATCTTTTGATGGTGGACTTGAAAACACATCCAAACCTCCCCTAGTTCATAAGAAAAGAGGAGTAAGGAAAAAGATGGGACCATACTCTGTTGTGTTTCCTGTTGAGGTAAAAGCGCAGGATGAAGATACAGGTGTGGTTATTGGTAAAGGTTCAAGAGCTTTTGGAAAAATTATTGGAGGGGCTGAAGTTCCAATGGGTGAAACTTATCCTGTCCTTATTCAACTCGACTATGCCTTTGTGCTTGCTAACAACAAAAAGGTGGATCTTAAGGGCTGTGTTTTAATTGCTAAGAGTGAAACCGTGTTTGCCACGGGTAAAATGAAAATGGAGCCTGATTCGATCACCTGCTATGGACCAAATGGAAGTCTCTACACTCAGAACAAAATCAAGGGCTGGTTTAATGATCCTAAAGACGACAATTTTGGAATGTCAGCAGAACTTAAAACAAATGCTGGAAAGAAGTCTTTGGGTGTTTTTGGGCAAGCTTTTGTTGAGGGTTTAGGGGCTGCGATTGAGCGTGGTTCTCGTTCCGTTGGAGGCCAAGGTGTAGATGTTAGGGCTGATGTTGTTATTCAAGACAGTGGTCAAAAAGCTGGAGCAAAAGCAGGTCAATTATTTATGGAATATTTGGATGGATTAAAGCCCACCTTAAAGGTGACTTCAGGCCGAGATGCTTGGCTTATTTTAGGCTCTGAGCTTGTGATCCCTTATGAATTTTTTGAACAAAGGAGCGAATATGCAAAGTCTCGTGGTGAAAGCATTACTGAGTTTGTGCGCTAGTGCGTTTGTGATGGGTTGCTCATCATTTCCATCAAGCACAAATGAACTCTGGAATCGAGCTGGATATGGGAACGAAAAGCCTGAAGCGATTAAACCAGTGATGAATCGAGCAATTGGAAAGACAGAGAATATATATGTAGGAAGACGCACACTTCCATCAGGAGATTACTTTCAAGAAGGAGTTGTGCAAGTGGTTTTAAAAAAATCTTCGGTTACTGATCCGAATCTTAAGGCTTTGAAGTAGGTGTTAAATGAAAAAAGAAGTTTGTAAAAATATAGTCGATTTTTTTCCATATTTAGAGTTTTTAGAAGACTCGAAAATATTCGCTCTTAAAGATAAAAGCTTAGGCGTTATCTATAAGGTATCGCTTTTAGATCATGCTCCAATGCTATTTGAGGATATTAAAGAGTATCAAGAAAGCTTTGAAAGACTTTTAGATTTACCAAATGCTTGTGTGATGCAGTTTTTCTCTCTTCAGTCGGCATTGACAGAAAATGAGCTTGAAAGGATAAGTTCTTTATCATGGACACCTGAGAGTGAGACTTCTCGCTTCTTTTATGAAAAGCGCACTGAAAACCTTAGAAGTCAGGCCGATATGGGTAAACTTTTAAGTCGAGAGGTGTATTTTTCAATCCGCTTTTCTCCAAATTCTGAGAAGTTATCGTTGGCAAGCCTTATACCAAATAGTCTTAAAAATGATTTTTTGAATGAAATAGGAAGACATTATCAAAACGTCGAAGAATTTGAAAAAATACTCACAAGACTTGAAGCAACAGCCAAATTAAATCTTAAAAGAATTGATTCTGAAGAACTGCGCAAAGTTGTGAGAAAGTCACTTTTACCCTTTAAAGAACAAAGCCTTGCTCCTGTGGTGTCAGTGATTCCCATTTCCGAGCAGATTCTATTTGAGGACGTAAATTGCGACAATCAGGGCTTAAGTGAAGAGGTCCATACTCGCACCGTGAGCTTTCTAGTTCCTGGGGAGCATTGTGAAGGTGATGGGATTGGGTTCTTAAATCTGGATTTCCCCTCAATTGTTTCAATGAGGATTACTAGACCCTCTAAGGCTTCGGTTAGCAAAACTCTTGGTATTAAAGAATGGTGTACGAAAAATAGCTTTTCCTTGAGATCAAAACGCCAGTTTGAAGACATTCAAGAAACAAAAAAGAAGCTCGCGGTGGATGACTTTTGTCTTCACCTTTCTTGGAGTGTGACGGTCTTTGGGAAAACGAAGGAAGAGGCTGAAAAGCGAGCAAACTTTGTCTTGGGTCTAGGTGTTGAAAAGTTCAAATGTAATGGAATCATTGAGACTGATTGTGGTCTAGATATATTTTTAAACAGCCTTCCTCTTTGCTTTGATTCAAAAGGAGAATGGGGAACTCAGAGATTTATACCACTACATAAGACTGAAGTGTCCTGTTTTCTTCCTGTATTTGGCTCCTTTATGGGCGACAACAATTCGTTACAGTTCTTAGAAAATCGTGAAGGTGGATTTTTTGGAATTTCTCCCCTGTCCTCTCAAACTTCTCAGCACTCTCTTTTTGTCGCTGATACTGGAAGTGGAAAAAGCTTTTTGATGAATAGTCTCATTAATGCGGTCAAACTGCTACCTAAAGAGCCTATTGTCTTCGTGTTTGACTACAACACAAGTCAAACAATGAACGCCAAGCTTTATGACGGCGAGATCAGTCGATGTCATCCTAATATTGCACCTTCAGTAAACCTTTTTCGAGGGGTTTATGACGAGAAGAAAGTAAGCGTTTTAACAAACTGGATGTGTGAGGCTATAGGTCTGACCTCGCCCTCGTTTGTTATTGAAAGTGAGCATCGAGAGGCCCTTTCTCAAGCGATTCGTCTTGCTTATGCCAAAAAAATTGAAAGCCAAGGGACCACATTTGTTGAAGGAGAGCTAATTTCTACGCCTCTTGGAGAGAGTGTTACGTTAAATATGGATGATATTTCATCTGAGCTTTCTTACCTTCCAGCTAAAAAGGGATTTGAAAAATACGAAAGTGTTGTGGAGTCCCTGCTTACTAAGCTTCGTAGTTTTTATGGAGATGGTCTGTATGCTGAATATGTTCGGCCTAATGAAGATCAGGAGCAATTATTTGATAAGAAATTTTATGTCGTAGATTTTGAAGGCGTCAAAGATGATCCCGTTTTATTAAATTTTACCGTAGCAAGTGCATTTGAACAGGTCAGACAAGTTAAAATGAGGCCAGAAAATGAGGAACGTCAAGTTTTCTCTATTGTCGATGAAATTGCAGAGCTTGGAAGGTCTTGCCCCTTAATTTCTGACTATTTTGTCAGTAAAGCTGAAACCAGTAGAAAAGATGCTTTTTGGATCTGGGGAGCCACCAATCGTCCAACAAACTTTTGTGAAGTTCCAGTGTGTAAGGCTCTATTGGGTGTTGTTGGTCATATTTATATTTTACCTATGAGTCCTAAAAACATTGAGCATTTTGCAAGCGAAACAAAGCTACTAAATGCGGCTGATGTTGAAAACATTGGATCACTTGAAATTAGAAAGGGTCAATGGGGCGAAGTTTATTACATCAGTATTGATGGAAAGAAGAAATATATTGGTCGAAATCGTCCAAGCCGTTTTGAGTATTGGCAAACGCCTAGCAACGCTGAGGCAAGTCAGGCTGCTGTCAAAATGCTTAAAAAGAATAAAGAAGACGCATTAAAGACTATTTTTGATCTTGTTGAAATGGAGCAAGAGAAAGTGAAAGGAGTTTCATAATGAGTGATTTTTTAAGTGAGCAAAGAAAAGACATTCGTATTCTAAATTCAGTCAAAAACATTATTGATGAAGGAAATCTGTCATCAGTAAGCAGTCTAATCGAGAAAAGAGCTGATTCTATACTTCGCTCAAAAGTTGAAGATTTATTTCATTCGGCGGTTAGAGAGTATGTCCGTGATAATAATGGAGGAAGTCTTTCATATCATGGGATCTCATCAATTAATGACATTTTAGAGCCTCAAGAGTTTGGACAAAACTACTGGGGTAAAAAGATTCAAGAGGAAATTGATCGAAAAAAATCTCTTCTTGTTGAATTTGAATGTCGTCACGTTAGCACGATCTGCGGTTAGGAGGAAAATGATGTCAGGTGGATTATTAAATACACAAAAAGAAGAGCTGAGATTCATCCGGCATCTGGTGTCGGATGTGGATGCGTTTGGAAGTGAAAAGTTTAAAGAACTGATTGGTCACTATGAAAAGTCAGATCAAGACATTTTCAAAATTTTAAAGAAGAGCCGTGAATTGGCTCAACAGAGATACGAGAAATATTTGGATGCAAAGGTTCTCCGTATTGGTGGAATTTCAAGTATTGGTTTTGAAAAGGTCATTGATGGTGAAGATAGTGTTTTAAACACAGTGGCTAAAAACTTAAGAGGCCAAGCTTATAAGGATAAGGAATTTCGAGAATATTTGGGTAAGTCCATGATGGAGACAACTCAATCCTACGATAAGGAGCTTCGCAAGGCCTATCGTGAAGTCGAAAAGGAAAGAAAGTTAGATGAGAGATCCAAGGGAAAAAGATTTTCTTTTGGGCTTGGTCGTTAAGAATGGAGGTAAAATGAGGCTTCTTACAATGATAGCTTTAATCTTATTTGCTCCCTCACTATTTGCGGATCTTGACTACAGGAGTACGACTCGAATCGGAAACCCAGAGCTTTATGACTTAAATTTCGGACGCGAATCACGCCTAAAAGACTATAAGGTGGTGGATCTCTCGGCATCGGTAAATATTGGAAGTAACTGCGGTCAGATGGACGTGGGGGCTAATCTTCGAGCAAACTTAAAAGAGTTTTTAAATGGTGATTTTTTTCAAGGTGTAGGAAATCAAATTGTTGATGCCGGAGGGATGCTGGCCCTTTGCTATTTAAGTCCCGCCATGTGCTCCATCACAAAGAATTTACGTCTTGAGAGTGGTCTAACTTCAGCAATGGACTTGGATGCCTGTTCGATGATCGAAAAATATCAAGATCAACAAATTGCCGTTTATGAACGTGAGCGAAGTCAGTGTATGCGAACTGAAATGCAAAGAAATGGCAATAATGTAAAACTCGCTTTAAAGTCTTGTGGAAATAATAATTATGAGCATAGCCTTGCCGATTGGTCAGGTGGTGACAAGAACGTTGATATGAATCGTCTTATTGAATCCACCGCTAAATGGGCTGGCCTTAAAGGAGAGGATGCGGAGCGCACAGTTGAGCTAACGAAGTCTTTTGTTGGTGATACTGTGATTGGTCGAGGTGGGATTGAAGTCGATTTTGGATCAAGAAAACGAATTGTTTCACCATCAGAAGTTATCGAAGAGGAAAAGGCACTTTTAGCAAAGGGACTCAACACTCTTTTTAAAAACTATGATGAAAATTGGACGATTAAAGATGAGGAAATAAGAAAGGTATTCGAGGACCGTTTGCCAATGCCAGTGGCAAAGAACTTGGTTCAAAAGCTTTCTTTCCTTCCTTATAGGGAGCGAGAAATGGCAATTAGTAAGCTCTCTAAGTCTATTGCTACTCAAAGCGGTGTTGATAAGGTTGAAAAAAGCATGGAGATATTGCTTCTTGCCAGCCGCAATCCAAATGTGCCAGATGCACAAAGACTTGAAGCAAAGCAATTAAGTGAACAACTTGAGAGTTCTTTAAAGCTTGGAGTTCAAGCAAAGTCTCAAGAATATGCAGGGCTTGAGCGAGTGGTTTCTCAGATCACAGATGAGGGTCAGAAGTATGAAAACTGGGATAATCAAGACACGATTGGCGTAGAAAAGGCCCATTTTTCAAGAAAATCTCTTCAGCAAGAGTACATGGATTGCTCGGACAAAGTATTTTGTGCGGAGGTTTCTAATGTTCTCGATTAACGCTATTGGTGCTTATTTTATGTATATGGGTGGATATTTCCACACCCGTTTGTGTGAGTTCTTAGCAAACGACATGATGGTTAGAAGTGTCTTGGCATTTTGTTTTGGGCTTATGCTTTTACTCTCTTTGATTCAGTATTTTGCTCGTCAAACAGGAACAACTTTAATCTCACCGGGCTATGTTTCTTTTGGGAAAGTCATCAAAATTGTATTTTGTTATTTGATTGGTTTAGCTGTTTTAATTCCTGATACAACCGTCAAGATTCAGGATTTTGGACGTACTGATTATTCAGATAGCCGCTATATTGTTGAAAAAATGAACGGCATTGATCCTGAAATTCGATTAAGTCTTCCAACAGCTTTGATGGTTAAAAGTAGTGAGGAAATTGGCTGGCTTGCCATGAAGCTTGTTGATCTTGTCATGGGTGGGATGCACTCATTTTCTGAAGCTCCAAATTTATACTACAAGGCCATGCTCCTCGGAGCAGCAAGTCAGGTCGAGGATAAAAAACTTCGTGGAAAAATGGAGCTTTATACAGTCGATTGTATTCAGCCACTTCTTCCCATGATTAAGGATGATTTAGGCTCGCAAAAGTTTGGTGATCTCATCAACTTTTCAGATAAATTTTCTGATGAACTAGAAAAGATTAAAACCGCAGAAGGTTTAAGCTGTAACTCTCTAAGAAAAATTATCTACGGTGATCTCTATAACGAGATGGTCAGTCATGGAAGCTGGATTGATAAGCTTTTTGACCGGATGAAGTTCTATGATGGACCTCCCGATATGAGCCGTGTTCAAAATTACAAGATGGCTTCAGCTTTAACGAATTTTTATAAAGAGAAATATGAAGGCAGTTTTGGAGTGATGAAGGGAGCTAAAATTCCTGGCCTTTATGGAAGCTTTTTTCAGCATTTAGGAAAGTTCTTTAGTATCGAAGGTCAGCAAAGAAATTCTGAAGGATGGGCTGGTGCTGCTGGATCTGGAGCCGCTATTGAAAGGGCTAAAGAGTTTAACGAGCAACTTCGTATGGGGCCAATGATTCAGGGGCTTTGTAAAGGTGGGCTTATTGTGTTTAGCGCACTTTTCCCCTTCTTTTGGGTATTCATGCGTTGGAGGGTTACGGTTTGGGTGTGGATGGTCTATTTGACCGTTTGTTTGTGGCCCGCAATTTGGGCTGGACTCTACAACTTGGTGGGATCTCTTTTTAGTGCGCCGGAGTTACTTACAAAGCTAGGTGGTGAACATGATGCGTTCTCACTTTTAGCAGCCACACAGATCAACGATCAGGTCTACTATGCTAGTCAAGTTATCTATTGGGCAGCGGCTGTGGCTTGTCCGGGTATAACGAGCCTTGTAGGGTTTTTTGGTGGTCAATGGCTGATGTCAAGCCGTGAAGATCATGCGCCTGTGGCGGTTCAACAAGCAATGCAAACAACTTCTACTGCCGTCTTAATTGGTAAGGGGCTGTGATGTTTTGCATTTTTAATAAGGGGGCTTGGGGGTCGTCAGACCACCAACAAGTGGGGATCTGGGCGGCCAGGTCCATGCTTGCTCTGCTATTTTTCTGCCGTCAATTTCCTTGTGAAAATTGTCCGATAGTTTTTAGAAAATGAATTTAAAGGAGTTTTGGAGGTTATTGTGAGTCAAGAGAAGTATAAACGTCAAAGGCCGCATCGGTTACAAGTTAGATTAACCGAAAAGGAACTTGGAAAATTAGAGGATGAATCAAAAAGGCTCGGTGAAGGTAAAGGATTTTTGCTGAGAGATTCATTCTTTAATGGGTCAACAAAGGCAATTTTAATGACAGCTCAGCAAGTGGATAAGGTCGTTGTGGAGTTAAAGCGTATTGGAAACAATATAAACCAGCTCGCTCATAAGGCTAATATTGGCGACATTGTTTTAGATAAAAATTTTGCGAATGTTCGTGAAGAGTTGCATCAGGTTTTAATGTTTTTGAGGCGATCAAGTGGCTTACGTTAAAATTATTCGCCATAAAGATATTGTTTCACTGATGAGTTACATTTTTCGTGGCCGAGAGTCATCTGATCCTGTGATCTATCACGATTGTATGGAAGGTGATGTTATTGAGCAGATGCAGTTCACTAAAGCCCGTTTTGGCAAAGAAAGCAATGATTGCATACATATTGTTCAATCTTTTAGTGAGTCCGATAGTAAATTACTATCTCCTCATAGTTACACGGAAATCGGCGAAAGTTTAATTAAGTCTCAATTCCCAGGACATGAATTTGTGGTGGTTACGCACACTGATACCGATAAGGTTCATAACCATATAGTTGTTAATCCAGTTAACGGAGAAACTGGGAAAAAGATAATGAATAAGTTTCGAGTTTTATATGATCTCAGAGATACGAGCGATAGATTAAGTGCCGAGCGAGGTCTATCAGTTATCGAGAGTCAGTCAATCTTAAAATGGGATCAGCAATCTGAAGAAGTTAAGGGAATTAAGAAGCGTGGTGGTTTTTCGTGGGTTATTGATCTCAAAGAAAAATGTGATTTTGCACGAAGCTTCTCGACAAGTTTTGATGAATATGCAGGAATACTTAATCAATTTGGTATTGAGGCTAGAGTTGAAAAAAAGAATATCCAGTATTTTTACCCAGGTCGAAAGCAAAAGCGAGGCGGCACAAAAGGACTTGGGCAAAAGTACACTAAAGAAGGTCTGATAGATCAATTTAGAGAGAACTATGATAAATTCCTTGAGCTAGGATTTAAAACTAATCCCATTGATGAAATTGATTTTTCGGATCATTGGAAGTTTCATCGAGGAAGTGAAAAGTACATAATTCCTGAGTACAGAATTAAAGATCCAGCTGTTCCAATGGAAGTTTTTAGAAGATTAAATGAATTAGATCTTGTGCAGTATTGTAAAGATCAAGGGATTGACCTTTCTAAAAATGAAGATGGCACCTATTCTACTGAGGATAAGCCCTATATCAAAATTTTAGAGCACGGTTGGTTTCATTCCAAAACAGGAACTAATGGCACTCAGCTAGAGTTTTTAAGTTATCTCAAGCAAAAGGACTTCTTAACTGTTCTTAAAGATTTCGATGAATCAGGGCGAATTGAGAGATTACTAGAATACAATAGTCTCAATAAACCATCATTTCAGGCATTTTATCTAAAGAAATTTTCTAATGATAATGAATTTTTAGAGCAAAGAAAGCTCGCACAAAAATTAGGTTTTTCGGCGTCTGCTCTTTCTTCATGGCTTAAAAAATCAAAAGTTAAGTTCTATTCTAATGATCGGTTAAAAGTTTATGTAAAAAACTTCAACAACGTGAGTCTTACATTTCACAAATTATCGGATCAATGGGTATGTAGGAAGCATAGAGGGATCAATCAGCTTTTCTATTCAAGTTTATCAAGTCAGAGAAAAAGTATTCTTATTGCAGATCCGATCAGTATTTTGGCATCCCCAAATATCTTGAAAAATATTGAGAGGGATACTCTACCATTTAATCTCATTGTTCCTCTAAAACCACTGAGTGATTTCTTAAAGGACCATATAGATACCTTTAGAGGAAGGCCAAATGTG
>CAZWVK010000102.1:0-9524 GCA_964636785.1 uncultured Pseudobdellovibrionaceae bacterium
TGGACTTGGGTATAATCGGCAAGTTGATTGTCGAGCATTTTTCATAAAGAAGATTGCTGTTGCCATTTGAAGTCACTAAAATTGACTTCGACTCAATTTTCATTTTTTCTACAAAATCTATTCCACTGATTTCTAGGTGTTTTAGATCGTTATCAATAAGCAAGATATAGTCTTCATCATTTTTTTCTAAATCTGAAATAATTTTTCTGGCGGCTTTTATCGTCCTTCCGTGCAATACCTTAATGGAGTTTTTTGCTATTTCAGAATTTTCAAATTTATTCTTCCAAAGTTTATGAACAAGAGGGTCATCATCAACGACAACGATAGTCATTTCAGGAGCAAAGGTTAATCTTGTAGGAAATAAATAATTTTCTTCTGAGGTAGGCAGCGATATTTTAATTGTTGTTCCTAAATTGAGTTTTGATGATACCTTTAGGGTTCCTCCCCATCTTTCTAAGTCTTCAATAGCCGAAGCAAGTCCGATTCCAGAGCCACCATTTTTTCCAATGGATACACCTCTTCTTCCTATCTTTTCCAGAGTTTCACTGTCCATTCCATTGCCGTCGTCTTCAATTTGAATGCTTAACATATCATCAACTAGGCTGACTCTCGTTTGAATTGTGCCGTGACTTTGTATTGCCTCAGTCGCATTTTTGTATAGATTCAATAAGTCGCGTTTGAATTTATTAGGCTCTACTTCGCAAAATGAATTAAACCCATCATTACTGCATACAACATCAAATTTAATTTCTTTTTCTGCACAAAGTTTTGAAAGTCTTACTTCGCCGACCATTTGATAAATAAAAGCTATAAGATGTGAGGAGCGGAAAGTATCTGAAGGTTCCGTTGAAGTATCCGTGTTCCCAAGTAAGGCTTGGTTCATTTCAGCCTCAGTCAAACTACCAATTTTGGGAATATCATCGACAGTATTGCTTATTCTCTCAAATACTGATTTTAAAATACCAATCTGGTTATAATCATTTTTTAGGCGTTCAAGGGCCGACTCTGCAATGACAAGCGATGCAATTATATCGTGTCGAACTCTGGACGCGACTTTTGCAACTTGTGCTTCAAGAATAGATTGCCTTGCAATAGCTTCACTTTCTTTACTCTTGTGTAAATAATCGAGCAGAATATTATTGAAAGTTGTTATTTCTCGGAAACGGCTTAAATAGCTGTCGGCTTTTAAGAAGGTTTCTATGTCGGTGCTTGCGTCAAGCTCTGATGAATACTCTCGAATCGGCTTTGCTACGTTTTTAGCCAGCTTCAATATTCTGGAATAGAGATAAAATGCAATAATCGAAAAAATTATACAAATGGCCATTGCAAATGTGAAAATGGTTTTCAGTGGTACTTTATATCCTACAAATATATCACCAACGTGTTCGTTATGGTAAGAGATTGATCGCTTTACTAGCACATAAGGTAATCTCGAAAACCAGTATATTTTTTTCCCCTTTATTTGTGATAAATCGGGTCGTTCCTCACTTAAATGTTCCTCAATATGAACGGAACCATCTGGCAAAGTGATCCATACATTACGAAAGTTTCCAGAAGTAACCAAAGTTTTAACTATTTGGGTCGGTAAAAAGTCTCCTCCCATTGCTACGGGCTGTGCCAGGCTTTTTGATACAACATTAAGAGTTTGAGAAAGTTGTCCATGATAATAATAGGCCCCAAAACCTAGACCCATAAGGAAGGTACTAAGAACCCCTACAACAAAAATTTTTGCAGAAAGTGACTTAGCTTTTTTTCGAGCAAATGAAGTAATAGATTGTTGATTAGAGGGTATTGGCATACGACCTCAAATCTTCAAAGAGCAATCTGCCTACTTGGGTAAAATTAACTCTTGAAAATGACTCCAACGACATTGTGAAATCCGACGTTAGACTTTCTTTTCTTTCGGCGAAAAACTTGTTTTTTGATAAAATAGGCTCATTAAATTCATTCAAAAAATGTACCATAAAGGCCAATGCTACTGTTGCGTGAAAAGATTGGATTGCTGGACGCTTTGCTTTTCTTACATAAGAATAAACTAGATCATCTATTCCATTTTCAAAAATAGAATCGGCAGTTTGATAGAGATATAGGCATTGATGCCCAATTTCATGCGCGATATTTATGGAAAGTTGAAGTTCATTGTATTCATCCATTTTAGGGATGCTTAAAAAAATACAGCCTTTAGCAAAATGAGAGCTAAACCCGTTTCCAATTTTTTGAAATTCTCCATTTTCAGTGTTGATTGGAACGATGTGCTTGACCAGTATTGAAAACAATTTAGATATGTCTTTACTATGCTTTCTTACTAGGTCGATAGATTTCGTCAGAATTTGCATTTCCTCTGTAGATAGGCCCCCAAAACTAAGTTTCTTCTCAATGCTTTCCGTTAGAAAAATTCTTTCAAGAGGTTTTGTATCAGTATGTTTTGGAAATACTAATTCTTCAGTAGCGAAATAGTTCTCAAGTTCTTTCAAATTATCGACATTACTCATCCAGGGTGAATAGGTCTTATAGTTTTTTGATAACTTGTTATTTGCAAACTCAATGGCTTTATTCCGAAAAGCATCATTTATCTCACAAATTTTTTCTAATCCAGAATTGTCAAAAAACCATTTGTCCATATATGTTCCTACTGAAGAACAGTCCTTTCAAGAAAGAAAGTTAGTCCACCATCTTGAAGTCCAATGTCTTTAATTCTTTTTGCATCAATTGAGACCATTAATTTTTTTTCAAAAAGAGGAATCATCCACATATTGTCATGTAGATATTTCGATAGGTCTTTTACGGCTAAAACTCGTCGATCAAATGTATCTGCTAGTAATGCTTTATTAAATAAGTTTTCATAGCCTTGATCGTTTAAAGGAAAGTGTGGTCGCATTGGAGAACTATTTCCTCTGAATAGGCCAAAGAGAACAAGCGGATCAGCAACATCGGCACCAAGAGAAGCGATCCTAAATAGAGTTGTTTTGTCACTTTCAGGAAAAAATTTAGAAGTAGAGTCTATGAATTTAATTTTTAGACCAACTGCTTTGAATTGATTTTCAAGAGTTTTGGCATAGGCTCCTTTTTTGGGGTCATTCAATCCACCATTAAAAATAGGAATTTTAAACTCATTGGCTAAATTCAGTCCTGGGATCTTCATTAATAATGATTTTGCAAGGGCTACGTTCTGTTGTTGTTTGGCTTTAATTCGACCCCAAAAGTGTTCGGCTAAAAACTCATTGGCCGGAGAATATATTTTAATACCATTAATAATATCATCTCGATTAATTGCCAGATTGAGTGCCTTTCTGAAATCGAGGTTATGAACGATTGGATTATTAAAGTTAAAATATATGCTAGTTAAACTTGCCGCTCTTTTAGAGGAGACAATTTTTTTATTTTTCCCTTCAGATGCTATATCTATATCTGTAACCTGAACTTTGGTTCCATAATAAAGATTAATGAATTTTGGTGATGTTCCATTATTGGCAACTTTTTCGAGGATCAAAGTTTTTTCATTTGGCTTGAACTCATTTACTTTGTAATTGCCAGCTCCGATTGGATAAACTTTCCATGATTCATAGTCGCTTTTGAGTGCTTCGATAGGAACAACAGAAAAATAAGAGCGGGCCAAAGAATGAAGAAATGAGGGGTTGGGTTTTATCAATTTTACGCTTAAAGTTTCGTTATCTATTATTTTGATTCCCTTTACTTTTTCGCTTACGAATTTTCGATCTCCCTTGATGGACTCAATGCCTTCAATATTGTCTAAGAAAGACAAAAAGAAAGATGGCTTCCCCGAATAAAATCCTCGAAGCAATGAAAACTCTAAGTCTTTTGCCGTAACAAATCGCCCATTATGAAACTTCAAGCCTTTTTTGATCTTTAAAATATAGGCTTTTTCCTTATAGTCCCAATGAAAAGAATCAAGAAGTCCTGGCTCAAGATCATAGGAGCTTGTTGTGTAGACAAGTTGCCCTAAAATAGGCTCAATCGTTGTATAAAGCATATCAACAGAAGAGTTTTTGTTAAATGGGGGAATTTCAGAAGGGCTTAACCGAACATATAAATGATCGTTTAACCTCGTTGCGGCTTCTGCCGAATTTATTTGTGCTGATAAGCTCAACATAATTACCCCCATAAAATAAAGCGTTCTTTTCATAGTCATTAGTTTCCTGAAATGAAACTTGCCTTCGCATAAGTAACTTGATCTCTTCGCGGAACAGGAGTCGCTTGTTTTTTCAAATTCTCAAGAATCGTTTTGTTCGCAGTTAATGAATCAATTCTCCCAAGTCGAGTAAAGACATGGTTTGTTGCCAGAACATTTACAAAAGCATCGTCCAGTATGAAAACATCGTTATTTTCATCTAATAAAACTTCGCCGGACTCAGATAATTTTGAGATTAAAAAATTTGGTAAATTTGTAGGATCAACAAATACCGTTCCATCTTTATCGAAATTCAATGCTCCCATGTCTGAAAACATCTTCAGTACACGAACTGTATCAACATTAATTTGTAAACTTTCGGCGATAATACTTGGATCGTTTATATTGGTATTTGATATTGTCGAAATATCATCTGCTAATACATTCTGAGCTTGAGTCATTCCAAGTGCTGCTAATATCATTATTGTCTTTTTGTCCATTTTCCCCTCCATTAAGGTTAAATTGCTTGATTTGAAGTCAAACCAAGAGTTTTTCTTTTATGTATATAAGTTGTATAGGGCAAATTCGTTAATCTCGCGGCATCTGCTCTTTTTCCATTTGCCAGAACCATTGCTTTTTCTAGGTAGACACGCTCCAGATGATTTCTTACTGTCTCCACAAATTCTTGATAAGTTGGAAAGTCCTCTGGACGTTCAATTTCATTAAGAACAGTTGATAAATCCTCTTCATCGAATTGGTCTGAAAATTGAGAGCGATCAATTATTTTATCTGCTAATGTGTATGCCTTTCTTATTTTCCCGCCCAATTCACGAATATTGCCAGGCCAAGCATAGGTTTTTAGCAAATCAATCGCATCAGAGGTGATTTCCTTACCTAGTCCCATTTCCCGATTCTTTTCTGCAACGATATATCTAGCGATTGGCTCTATATCTTCTTTCCGTTCTGAGAGTGGAGGTATATGAATTGGGAGAATATTCAATCTGTAGTACAAGTCTTCTCGAAAATTTCCTTTTTTTACTTCAGTCATCAAGTCTCTATTTGTTGCGGCAACAACACGGACATCAATTTTTGTAGAAGTGTTCGATCCAACAGGGACGATCTCACGCTCTTGCAAAACTCTTAGCAGTTTTACTTGTAGATCAAGAGGCATTTCTCCAATTTCATCAAGAAAGATTGTCCCATAGTTCGCAGCGAGAAACTTTCCTGGCTTGTTAGAGATAGCTCCAGAGAATGATCCTTTTGTATGTCCAAATAACTCACTTTCAACAATGTCCTTTGAAATGGCACCGCAGTTTATGGCAATAAAATTGCCACTACGTTTTGAATTGCTGTGAATTGAACGAGCCACTTGCTCTTTACCGACACCAGATTGGCCCGTGATTAAAACATTTTCTCCAGCGAGTGCATATTTATCGACTTCATTGGCAACCTTGGCCAAGGATGAAGAGTATCCACGAAGACCTAATATTTTTTTAATCCAATCATTGTTAGCTTCTTTTTCCTCTGTTGAGAGGCTTCCTCTTTTTACCTTTAATGAAGCAACTTCTGAGATGAGAAGGATTACTTCTTTGCTTTTTTGTTTCAAGTAAATATGATCTGCGCCTGCTTGAGTACAAAGCGATGCTTCTTGATTTGATAGACTAGAAGATAGAACTACTGTGTGGATACTCGGATCAATTTGTTTGATAGATCGAATAACCTCATGGCCTTTAATAGGCATATCAAAATCGACTATGGCCATTCTAAATGAAGAGTGTTCTTGCTTGGCCTGTCTGATTGACCTAAGTGCTTTTTCGGGATTGGAGAAAGTGGCCAATGGAATTTGCTTTTCATTAAAGAGAGTCCGAGTTGCTGTTAAAAACATCTCATCATCATCAATGGCAATCACTCTTGGTTTCATTTTTCCCCCTTATCGTGGTGAGCATCCGACTCGTATTAGCCCTAGAGCAAGGCTTGTGCCAAAATTCAAAATTGTGGCTAAACCCTGTAATTGCAGTCGTTTACTAACTTTGGAGCTTTTCGAGCTGTGGAGCATGGTGCGAGTTGGTGGTTGAATTTCTACAAGATGTTGTAGCTCTCAAAATTCATTTTTTTGCACATGCCAGTAAGTTATGAGAACTACTGACAAAACACTTATATTTTACTTGTCGCACAATTTCTACAACTTTTTGTAGCCTCCTTTTATGTGTAACCCTTTAAAGACCTCTAACCTCATAAAACAAAAGGATTTATACACGTTTATTGTTTATTACAAAAAATTGTAAATGGCCCATCGCCAAAAGGTTTGATTGGGAAATAATGAAATATTTACAGGCTAAATTGGACTTCCAAGGCATTATTTAAGATCAATTAAGGCACATAATTGGCCCGTTACTTGCTTCATCTTTTGAATTGTTAAATAAATCATTTCACAAGAGGGGTACTATGAAGCGAACAATTCCAATTTTTACTTTAGTTTTATGTATGGGGCTTTTAGTTTATAATGCGAGTGCAAGCACTTGCAGTCGAATAATGGAGGGAAAAATGTCTGAAACCGTGGAGGAGCAAATAGTAAGAAGCCAGTTAGAGGCTTTTAATAATAAAGATGTTGAAGGATGCCTCCAATATTTTTCAGACGATCTCACCGTTACAGTTCTTCCTGATGAAAAAGTCATTGCATCCTCGAAGGATGAAATTCGCTCTCATGTTTTAAGTGACATTGAATCGGGTAAGTTTACGCCAGCCACGTTAGTTGATATTCGCTCTAATGGCCCATTTGTTATGACAACTGAAGTGAAAGAATCCAATGGTAAAAAAACAACCATTTCTTTTATCTACTATGTTGAAGACGGACTTATCAGGAAAATGTGGGGCGCACCTTTCACTGAATAGAGAGGCTACAAAATATTTTATTGGGCATTAAGTGCAGTAAAGTTGTGCTAATTATTATTTAATCCAGTTCCTAAGTGACCACAATTACATATTGAGTACTTAACTTCAGTTAATGGCCACGAATTTCTTCGTGGCCTGTACGTTTCCGTGTAATCACTTAGGCTCAGACTTTAAAGAAAATCTCGCTCAAGAACCGAGATTTTTTATTCAACCACGTAGCAATCTGCTTCAGTTTCTACTAACCAGCTTGGATCAATGAACCCTTTTACTTCGACAAAGGTACAAGCAGGCTTGATACTGCCAAAGAACTCACCGTGGGCCCTCGCTGCTTCTTTCCATTTAGAAATATCCGTAAGCATGATTCTTGTTCTCAAAGTATCAGTGATCTTTCCTCCGGCTTCTTCTATCGATTTTTTTGTAATCTCCAGACAGAGCTTAGTTTGGTCATAAACTGATTCAAGGCTACCGGTAAACTTTTCGTCTGGAATAGGTGCAGTTCCGGAGACGGCAATTATATTGCAGATCCTAACTGCGCGTGAAAATCCAATAGGATCTTCGAGGTATGATCCCGACGAAATATTTTTTCTCATGCAATGAGTAATATCACTGGCAAATAAGCTAGTCAAAAATAGAATGGCTAAAATATAAATATGTATCGTTTGTATTTGTGATCCTGATAATTTGACCTTTTATTGAACAAAAAGCTCTCTGAGCCATGAGTTTATATCGCAAAATCAATTTGAGCAGTATCTCATCATGAATTATTCTCAAATTTGATAAATCCACGACCAAAAAGAAAGTCTAATTTTACTCTCCTTTCGTTACTGAATTTTAATTTTACTATTAAAGAATTAGCTGTAGCTACAAATTTTTCGATCAATAACTACAGATTTCTATAAACTACTACCAAACTTTGTAGCACTACAAGCTATCGAAATAACACACAATCAATTTTAATCTACAAGAATTTAAAAATCGTGTTCTTCAAAAACTTGTATTTTCTGTTTCTATACTTCTTGAAATTTTATTGATTCCAGTGGCTTAGACAAATTCCTGAAATTGGCACAAGTCCTGAAATAGTTTCCTCCGAAAACAAAGCCCTCACTATTAGTTGTGGGGGTTGCATTTGTTGCATGTGCAACGGATGCAACGATTTTTACTATAGGTAAGGAGGAAAAAAATGAACACAAAACCTTGGTTAAAAAGTGACGGAACACCGAAGTCTGAAAATGAATTACAAATGGAATGTAAATCATGGAGTTCTTCAACGTGGGATGAGTATTTGGCTCAACTTGAGCATCAACAAAAAGAAATTCTTATGGATAAACCACAAGATTGCGAAACCTATTCTCAGGATGAACATACGAATTGGTTGGACAACCTTTTTGATACTGAAACTTATAGTCATCTTGAATCAAAACTAGAGGACGAGCTTAAAAAGCTATCTGTTGAACAACAAAGAGTTTTAAGATCAATCTTTTGGGAAAATCTCTCTCTTGGGCAAGCTGCAAAAGAACTCAAATTAAATAAATCAACAGTAATGAGAAATCGAGACCGCGCACTTCAGTCTCTTTCAAAAGCTTTAATTCTGTCTGTTCTTAAAATTAAACAGGATTCAACCTCTCAGCCTAATGAGCTTGCTGGATAATCCATGCAACGGATGCAACGAAAATTACTATAGATAGGGAGATAAACATGAAATGGAAAAAATGGAGAAAACGTAAACGACATCGCTACTGGAGACACCTGTTTAAAGAACAGATTAGAAAAGCGGGATGGGTTTTGTTTGAGGCGAAAATTAATGAAGAGCTAATTGATCAGAATAGACAAAGAGTTTTTGAGCTAAGTGCAATGCAAGGAATTAGACCATTTCTTTAAAAGGAGTGAATTTTGAAAACTGTGAACTTTAAATATAAATCAAATATACCGTCTGAAATTACCTGTGTGGGAACTCAGTATGAAGATACAAAGGAATTGTCTTTAGGTGAACTGACTCTCTTTATAGAAAGTAAATTGATGGAGTTGTCTAACGAGTATTACGAAACTTCTATCAAATTTGCGATTCAATTAACTGAAAGTGACTTTACTAAAGAGAAAAAATATCTCGTTTTAATTACGGCCAAGGACTTTATTGATTACTTGCACCTCTCAAATCAGGTGGAGGAAATTCTATGGAGTTTTAATAAACAAGTATTTCACCAAAACGGTGGTCGATTTTTCAGTCATTATGTCCGCTTTAGTTATCTTCTAAAAAAGAACATCGAGGACAACACAGAGCTAAGGAAAGTAAGTTAGTAGGAGAACAAAACATGAAGGACGTTTCAATTATTTATGTAGAAAACAAACACTTAGAGGAAATTTCTGATTCATTGGAGGCCACGAAATATATGGATAACAAAATTACTTATGATGAGAGTGGCACTGGATTCGATGATATTTACAACGATTTAAAAGACTCTGAAGAAGTAAAGATGCTTCTAAAATCAGTCGTTCAAGAGCTTCC
>CAZWVK010000103.1:0-9506 GCA_964636785.1 uncultured Pseudobdellovibrionaceae bacterium
TATGAGGGGTTATCAGACCGCTCAATTCCATGAAAGAACAGACTTTTTGCAATGCATGACCCAAGCTTCTTTTTGACTACCTCGCCAGATCCCCGTAATTTCAACTGTTTTGGACCCTTAAGTGCGCGAGTGGCGAAATTGGTAGACGCACCAGCTTGAGGGCATTGTGCGAGGTATTTACAGACTTTTCTGGTAACAAGCCAAATCTCCAGTAAAGTCGATGATTTACAGAAGTTCGCAAATCGTGTAACTAACTGTGAAAATGGCTTGGTAACAAAATAGTAACAAAGTGTATTTTCCGTTTTGGTAGACACACTTTTCAATAAGTCTAGTGCGCGCCGGTGGTGGAATTGGTAGACACGTACGCTTGAGGGGCGTATATCGAAAGATGTGAAGGTTCAAGTCCTTTCCGGCGCACCATTTTTAACTTATTTTTCGGTTTCTATAAGAATCAAAATCAAGCACTGAATCTGATAGCTCGTTAACCTTACGAGCTATTTTTTCATGGTCAATTTGTTTCTCTCCACCGTAGTGAATTTGGTTAACAACAGGATTATGGCCTAAAACTGCACATCGTTCTTTCAGCTCCATTCCAGCTTTCTCAGCAACAGCATTAAAGCCTCTTCGCATATCGTGTCTGGTAAAAGGAACGCCACTCACATCATAGCGAACCTTCACACCGCCCTTATACTTTCCATGTCTGGTTCCATCACCAGAGTTAGGAACTTCATATTTGGTTGGTGTTGCCAAACCCGCAGCCGCAAAAAGACCTCCCCAAGCTCCTCGCACATCATTCACTCTTCTATAGACAATTTCATCTTTAGTCGTGAGGCTTCTATCTCTCATCGTAAAAATGAATTTGGCTTCGACTGGAATTTGGCCTTTCCCTTCTTTTGTCGTATCAGGGATATATCCAATAACTTTGTTTTGATTGGCCCTTTCAATGAGCGGAATCAAAACCTCAATCAAGTTGTCGGACAGAGGCACCATTCTGCTTTTTGATGTTTTAGAACTCCAGCCCAATCCATATTTGGTTGGACAGTCTTTCTTTTCCTCAATTTTCCAAATTTTATTTTGTAAATCGAGGTCATCAACTTCTAAATGCAGGGCTTCTCCAAGTCTAGCTCCTGTCGAAAAGAGAAAAAGTACAAGCTCCTTTATTGGAAAATCAAACCGATGTTTATAATCGGCGGCCAATAGCTGCTCAACGACGTTAGGCGGTGTTGCTACTGATCTTGCTCTCTTGTCGTGATCCACCTTAATAGATTCGACTTCTAAACAAGGATTCGTAACAATCATTTTTCGCTTTCTGAGCCATTTAAACAACTGCTTGATCCGCTTCAACTTTCCTTTCGCTGTCACTTGAGAAATTTGTCCACTCTTAACCTGAGAAAGTAAGTGATGACGATATTGGTAGACATGATCTTCTTTAATTTTATGGATCAATTTAACATTCAAAGTTTCTTTGAAATATCTAAAACTTGAATTTAACTCCCATGACATTGCTTCAAAATATCGTTGAGAGTTTTCAACTTTGATAGCATCTAAAAACTTTGAAATTGCATCATCAATCGAACTAATTTTGCTTGAAGTCTTTTGCATTTTTTCAATCTCTTTTGAATTGAAAAGACCCTTTGCTAAATCAGCCAATTTTAAAGAAGCATTACGATCTGCTGTCCTTTTATTTTCAGACGCAAAACAAGTATGCCAAACATCACCAGGAAGATTATATTTCCAATACCACTTAGAATTTCTTTGGTATGTGTAGACCTTTGGATGGTAATTATAAGGTATCTCAATTTGAGTAAGTTCATTCATAGTCTTTCTCCCTTAACCTCGATAGCCCTGCTTCCTAGAAAGTTGCAGAAACGAATCAAGGTCAGATTTTAGAAAGACCAAACCTTCTCTTGTAAAATCACAGAAGGTTAACTTCCTCGATCTTAAAGCGTGATAGCGAATACTATCTACGCTACACCTACAGTAAAAAGCTGCTTCTCTTTCGTTAAACACGCAATGGTTTAACGCAATTATTACTTCTATTCGATTGTCAAAGAACTCGTTATCGGTAGACGCACAAGCCTCATCGCCGATAACTGATTTATCGTTTTTAAGCATAGCATTTTGTCCTTGGGAAATCACGAAAAAATGGCAGAACGCCGAGTAGATTTTCGCTGTATTATTGATAAGTTAGGGTGGATTTAGTCGTCGCTTTGCGACGTACTTGTAAGTACGGGTAAGCCAGCTTGTAAAAGCATTTCGAGGAAGGTTTCTTTTGAGATATTTCCATGTTTTCTGCAATAATCTTGATACTGCATTTCAAGCCGATCCTTGCTTGAATAAGTGGCTTCTTTGATCTCATCCAAATGCTTGTCCGTTAACAGTGGCAAAGCCTTTGAGATGACATCATCGACAGTTGCTTTTTTACCAAGCTGCTTTTTATTTAATTTATTGAGGATTGCCCGAATAGTCCGAGAAGTTGTTTTCTTTACACGAATTGGAATCGTATTGTTTACAACCTTCTTTTTAGACGTAGCAATCCCTTCATCCTTGTTAGAATGTTCCATAAGCAATTACTCCTGTGTTAGTTTAAATTTTAGGGTGATATGAATTGTTGAGTTCTTCTACTTTATCCCAATCAAGGTTAAGGACTATAGAGTAGTGGCGGTCTTTTATCTGGTGGAATACACCTTTTTTCGACCATTCTCTAAAGTAGTCATTGAGTGCCGTTCCTGATCCGTAAACTTTTGGCACTCCTTTCCAAGGAATTTTATTTTTGAAGACATATAAAATACCCTCGAAAATTTTTCGTTTTTCAAGCCTTGGCCTTCCTCCTTTGGGTGATGATTTATACATTGGTAATAATGGGCACACTTCGGCCCATTGCTCATCCGAAAAGAGCATGATTAATCCTCCGTTTTAGTTTTTAGAAAATAAAAAAGAAACGGAGAGCAGAAAGCCCTCCGTATTAGTCAAAGAATATTTAAATATTTTTATCTGTATTGCATCCGATTAGTTCTTACTTATCTTTCGTATTCCACATTTAGAAGAACATTCTTCAATTCATTGATATAACGATTATTAATTGAAGGTGTCCGTTTTCTAACCCATGCAGCAGAATACCTTGACCACTTTAAACAAAATCCTCGACGTAATTTTAGGCGAAACTCTTTTACTGGTTTATCTGGAAAATGGACTTGAATTTGTCCAGATTCCTCTTTTACAGTGATTTCACCAACTGAAAAATTGATTAAATTTTCACCCATATAGTGAAGCCCTTTTAATCTTTTTTCTAGGCGTCTTATTTCTGCGGTGTCAGTACCAAAGTAATAAGCGCCAATTTGAGTTGGTGGGATTGCATAAAAGCTTTTTCGCTGTATCAAGTGAGTTACGATCCGTTTACTGTCGTCATCATCAAGCTTTA
Organism: uncultured Pseudobdellovibrionaceae bacterium; assembly: GCA_964636785.1. Taxonomy (GTDB): domain Bacteria; phylum Bdellovibrionota; class Bdellovibrionia; order Bdellovibrionales; family UBA1609; genus UBA6776. Next base: position 3,422 of record CAZWVK010000103.1, read on the forward strand.
TGAAATAATCGTGAGCATCTTGCCATGTTTTTAGTTTCCTCATTTTGGCGTTAGCTGCTATGGCCCACTCGTTGCCATCTTTTATGCTCTGTATTTTTTCATTAATTTTTCTGATTGCTTCGGGATCGTCCGAGTCAATGGCCCTACGACTCTCTGCTGCGTCTGCACGAACCTCTAAATCATGTGCATAGTTTCTTGCCTCCATTCCTCTTTCAATCTTATTAGCAATTTTCTCTCGATGCTTTCTTTGTTGTCTCATCCGTTGTGGGCTTCCAACTAAGGGCTGACCAAATGGAATACCGCTTTTCTCTTCACTGAAAAGATCAAAACCGTTATTATCCGCAAACTCATGTTTTTGTTTTGCTCTTTCTCTAAGTCTTTCAATTCTTGCTTCTTTTTTTGCTTCATACACGTTTTTTTCTGTTGGGTTCCCTTCATTAAAAACTTTTATTTCTGGCTGAGAGGTAGACACGCTTGGATTAGTTTTTGCGTAACTTTCAACCTGTGTTAAAACTTCAGAAGGGAGGTTTTCTATATAGTAAGTAATTTCTCTGTCGGCGTTGATATGCGCCACTTTTTCAAAGTCTCCAGACACTTCCTTGTTTCTATTCCAGACAAGCAAGCCATTCCCCAAGTGACCGCATCCTATATCAAATTTTCTACGGCTGACTTCTGGGGTTTTTACTGGTTTTACTTTTTTAGTTGGTTCAATTTTTGGCTTAAATTCGTTTGAATCGAAAGAGTGACAACAGACAGTCACAACGCCGTCAGTTTGTTGATGTGTCCACCAGCCAGAAGGGTCTTCAACAATTCCCTTTACAAAATTAATTGGGTCTTTGATTTCACCTTTTCCAAAATCCTCGCAAGTGTCATCAAGGTGGCGATACTTACAGCGAAGCCCCTCATATTGTCCGTTTACTATCGCTCTAACAACATGGGGCAATGTCCATTTTTTAGGCTCAGTTTTAAGAGGCTTGATTGTGGAAAGGTCAAGAGCGAGAAGTCTCTTAGACTCAACCTCTCTAAAGTAAAATTTAAAATTTGGTTTTTCTAATTCTAGTGGCAATATTTTATCGGTTGTCGCTTTTAGTAGTTCTGTTGTGTGAGTCGCTAGAAGCTCATTCCAGAAGGCTAAGTCAGGGGCACCATAGTTGCTATTAACAGAAAGCTCGTTGCAAACAGTTCCGCGTTTTCCCGCATTGGTTACATCCGTAATTAGAAACGAGTCGTTATTCCAAATCTTAATCTTATAGACTCTTTCATTGTGTTCTAAATACTGAGGGCCAAAGCTGTTCAACTCTAGTTTTTCTTGAATTTTCACTCTTAAATTTTTCATTTTCATACCTCCGTCAAATATATTTTTATTTTACTTTCAAATATATTTATATTTGATTATCGGCAATTTGTCAAATATATTTATATTCGATAAGCAAATATTTTTATATTTGACAAAGAAATTTAAGACTGTAATATAGACTTATGATTTTTAATGCTGACGAAATTTTAGAAACTGTTTTAGGTGAAAACGATCACAAAGCTTGCTCGTTCAGGGCTTCTAAATCAATTTTTGAGACCTTTAAAAAAACTTGTAGAAAAGACGGGGCCAAGAATCACAGCCCTATACTAGAGGAGATTATCAAAAGTTTTTTGGCCTATACTGAGAAAGAAAAACCTATAAACATAAGCGCAGCCCAGGCCAACGACAGAACCGCAGCATCATTTTCTTGCTCTGCGAGTCTCTGGGAATCGTTCACGGAAAAACTACCAGAGTTGAACCTCGACCGCGCTCGCGTCCTTGAGTATTTGATGAATGAGTATAATGAGCAACGAAGAGTGAAATGAATTGGAGAAGATAGAAACGAGATGGGGAAAAATAGCGAAAAGTACAGTCAGTCCGAATTTGGCGAAAAGGCAAAGCCTAAGAATATTGAGTAGATGTACGTTTTCGTGCTGTCCCTTAGAGGACACTACTTGGACACCTTTTGGACATTAGACAAATGTTACAGCTTTATTTGCTGCCCCTTCCAGTTCTTAAATACAAATTCATCATTTTCAAATAAATCATTTTTCAGAATATAAAAAAATTTAGGATGAACGGTATTTGCTTTTTGTTCTTCAACTTTCATTAACTGAGTCATTATTCTCTTTGAGTTGCATACATACAGAGCTATCGTCACTTCACTTGAGCTGTAGTATTTTTCAAAGAACTGTTCATATCTTGAATTTGACTTATGGTAAGCATCAAATTCGATAGGTAGAAATAGTAGATTCTCTGCCCCCTCCGCAACTACTAGGCCATCAGAGTTTAAGTTCATAAATGCTGAGTAAATCCCGTCGTCATGTGATTTCCCCCAAGTTTGAAGTTCATTCTCACAAATATACCTCTTAATCTTAGGTCTTTGTAAAAAACGATGACGTATATCTACCAGAGAGAGGTCGTGTTCTACAGAGTCACTTTTAATTTCAATTCGCTGTTCTTCTCCTTTTGCTACAAATTCAGAAAACCCTTTCTTTGTTAAACTTACGACTTTTTTTCCATGACGAATTGTTCTTGAGCGATAACCTTCAATGAGTTTGTTATTCTCAAGTTTGCGAAGCCTCTTCGCTACGCTATTACTCTTTAAGCCATGATATATGTCTCGACTCGCTTGCTCGTAGCTGGCAACTTTAACCGAATGGAGATATTTTAAAAACTCAATATCCACCTTAGAAATATACATTCCTAGAATAGAAGACTTCATTCATTCTCCTTGCTAGTTTCACCATCTTTAACAAAATCCTTATAAGCACTGGTTTGTGCTTCTTCTTCAGTCTTCTTTTCCACTTCACCAATCATAGGATTGAAACACTTACGTTTTCCGGCTTCAAAGTCAGCGGCAATTTCAAGGCATCTTTGTTTAATAATCTTTTCATCAATAAATGGAGCTTGAATCATCAGTTTTTTGGTTCCAAAGTTCCAAATACCTCTTCCTGGTATTTCAGGTAAGTCCATTGCATCTTTCGATCCAATAACCTGATTACTTCCTTGAAATGAATTGGCCCGAAACACCATTCTTCCAGAAATGTTCTCTGTTACAGAAGTCGGAATTACTTGATTTTCAAGTTTCTGTGTTGCTAACAGTAAATGAATTGCAGCGGCTCTCGACAATTTAGCAATCGAATCAGCAAGCTGTCGTGCTTCAAGAGCATTTTTCTTATCAGGGTCATGTGGGCCACGATTCATATACAAAACCGAGGCTTCATCTACAGCTAAGACGATCCGCTCTTTTCTATCTTCTTCTGGAACAATTTGTTTTTTGCCTTTCTTCTCAAGATACTTAAATCGAGCCTTCATTTCACGCTCAACTTGTCTAAAGACCTTCAGGGCCTCTTCCATAGTCTTAACAACACGAACATTAGGGGCCTTCACAAAGTCAATCATTTCCAGTCCTCCTTTTAGGTCAACTAGATACATCTGGATATTAGGAGTAGATTCAAGGAGTCCAAGTAAAGCCTGTTTAAAGAAAACACTTTTTCCTGATCCTGTTGTTCCAGCAATTATCATGTGCGGAAGTTCTGATACATTCTGAGTGAGTATTCCATCCATAGAATGACCGATATAAAAGCTACTGGTGGGAAGTGTAATCTTCTTAGATAACTCTGTGTAAGTGAGCTTTTCAGGGAAGTCTTGTCTATTAAGTGTGACTTCAATTCGGCCTTTATTCTTTCCATATTTGACCGACTCGATGTTTTCACGAAAATGTGCTTCTAATCTTTCTTTTTTCACTTCAAATTCAGAAAGACCGACACCATTCGCATCAAATATGTATCTTGTTCGGAATGAATCTATTTTCTTTTTCTTTATAAATTTTGGTGTTTCACCAACACCATTTCGCAAACCGACCTTATGAAAAATAGCTTTATATTTAGTCACTAAACTTCGAGCATAGATTCCGATTGTTACAACAACTGGAAAGTATAAAAGAGTAGAGATGCCCACCCAATGCCAATTCCTATGGATCTTATAGAGCGAAGACAATCTCTTATAAGTAAATAGTGAAGGTTCTAAACTGTGAATGAATTGAATATGTAATGCTTCAGTTGATATATAGTAACCGAGCCAAATGGCAGTCCCAATAGATACCAAGGTAAATGGACAGTAGACTGAAAAAAGAGATTTTAATACCTTCCATAATCCTATGGCCGAGACAACTGTTGCCTCATGTAGAAACTCATTAACAGCTTGCCCGGCCAGGTCAGGTTTATTTGAGATACCATTTTTGAATTGATCTTTGTTTTGAGGATAAGAACTTTTTGAAGTATTCATAAATACTCTCCGCTAATTAGTAGAAATTTGCTTATTGATTTTCTGAAAAATGAAGTAGTGAAGCGTTAAATACGCTTCACTACCGATGAGGCAGGATTCCCGCCCGTGGCAGCAGAAATTCCGGCATCCTTTGCCATTGTTACTGGCTCCGGTGTGCTTTCGCCTTCATTGTCTTTTATAAATGAATTGAATAACCCAAAGGCCAATATAACTGTGGGTAGAGGCCCAACGATCACTTGGAGCCAAGAGTAGATTGCATAGAATTGATAGAGCTTTGTCGTAATAAAACTCGAACTATAAAGTGAAATTCCATCAGAGAGCTTTCCAAAGGCCATCATTGTGTCTGTAGAAAGGGCAATGCTAGTCATCAAGTGATAAAGCAATGTCCATATAGGAGTCCAAAGCAAGACGGACACATATATGGCGTACCATGAAATCAAAACTTTCCATCGTCCAGCGACAACAAAAAACACCAACCAGGGAAATAGAGCGATTAAAAACATTTTAACCATTCCCTTTAAATGTGGCGCACGCTGAAGGTACTCAGAGAATTTCTCAGCTCGTTTAGCTGTTAGTGCTGCACCTACTTGATCTCTCATGCCAAACATTGTGAGGAAGCCGTCAAATGAAAAAAGTCGACTCCAGCCAATAAGGAAGTTTGCAAATTTCCCCTTAACTTCAGCTCCCTTTTGTGTACCCAGTGAATCTTCTGATTTTGAAAGATAGTAATTTACAAGTGCATCTGAGGCGATAATATTTCTCTGATCCTCTTCTGTTATCTCCCTAATACCATCGCCATATTTTCCTCCGTAGTGACGATAAAAGGATGCACCCTTACTTTGGGCGTAGTGCCAAAGGTGACTTCGGACTTCTTCCTTTAAATCCAAGCAAGATACCCTTTTTCCATCATCTAACTGAATAGGAATAGCATCTAATTCCTGATCGACAGCTCCTTGAGGTTTAAAAAACTCATCCAATTTGTCTTGCTTTTTCGCCGCTCCCAACAAAGGTAAGACCTTTTCAAAGCAACTATTTGTATAAACCTCTATTTTGTCTCTTAATTCAAGATCGTCGATTGTAGTCGATCCTGCATACATTACAGCTTTGTAAAATGCCGCCGGAGCATCTAATTCAGAATTAGTTTTCTTAAAAAGTTCATCCACTAAAACACTGGCTAGCTTAGAAATTTCTTCTGCGGATCGTGTAAGTAAATCAAAAACAAAACTTACGCTGTAGGACTCTTCAATAGTTGGAAATCGAGATTGAATGTATGGATTGGTATGCCATGAAATCCGTTTGTAATTCTTAATTCTGGCCGGAGAATCGACCTTGAGCAATGAAACGCCAATTATAAAGCAGGCCAAAATCTTAAAAAATACAGAAAAACTGGCACCACCTTTTTTTACGAAAGGCATATACCGAGAAAAATATTTCCAAGATGAAGATAGAAAGGTGATTCCTAATATCAAGATCAAGAGACCAACTAAAACCTCTTGAGAAGTGATTATTTTGATTGAGGCTTCATGAAGATAAATACCTATATAGGTATAGAACGCCTCATACGCAGTTGATGAAAACATTGAATCTCCTATTATTTTATTTAGAAAAGAAATTTAGAGAGATAATCTGTGGGAAATTAGAAATAAAAATGACCAAAAATTGAGGCTGCTAGATAATAAATTCTTCCAATTAAGCCCCTGAGCTTCCTTAGAATTGGGTTTTGCGTTTGATCCGTTAAGGCTTTTAAATTTTTGGCAAATGTATTATCTGCAACGACTT
>CAZWVK010000104.1:0-9295 GCA_964636785.1 uncultured Pseudobdellovibrionaceae bacterium
GCAAGCTTTCGCGGCGATTCACAATATTGAATCCATTAAGAAAAAAGCCGAATACAGCTTCAAATGGATGGACTCGATCAAAGAGCTCGACTCGCTAGAAACCAAAGAGGATCGCAGAAAATTCCTGATGAATATGATCTGCTTTGCTGGAACGATCGAAGGACTGTTTTTCTTTGCGGCCTTCGCCTACGTTTACTTTTTAAGAAGCAAAGGTCTTTTAAACGGACTTGCGACCGGAACAAACTGGGTTTTTCGCGATGAAAGTGCTCATATTGAGTTTGCTTTCAAAGTGATTGATACCGCCCTAGAAGAAGAGCCAGACCTTATGGATGATCGCATGAAAGACATGGTTATAGCTATGTTTCATGAAGCCATTGAGTGCGAACTTGTTTTTGCTAAAGATATTCTTGATCACGGGGTTGCGGGCTTAAGCCTTAAGGATATGAAGTCTTATCTTCAATACATCGCGGATCAAAGATTGGAGCGCCTTGGAATTCCTCAGCAATTCGGAGCCAAGAACCCGTTTGATTTTATGGAACTTCAAGACACTCAAGAACTTGCGAATTTCTTTGAGCGACGCGTATCTGCTTATCAGATCGGCGTCAGCGGCGCCGTCTCCTTCGACGAAAGCTTCTAGTTTTTCTTTATATAAGGAGCCTGAGGTCTTATTGATCTCAGGCTTTTTTCGGATCTAGAGGCACTCCCGTTTTCCAGCCGCCCACTTTTTGTGAGTTCCTTTTATACGCAACTGCGAGATAGACAATGGCTACGGCAAGAAGAGCAAAACTCAACCACTGTCCGCGAGTGAGACCCAGCCATTGATAACCGATATGGGCGTCCGGAAGTCGAAACTGCTCGCCAATGATTCGAGCAAGACAATAAAGAACTCCAAACCATCCAGAAACCACACCTACTTTTTGAGGCTTTCTCCAAATCCAAACAAGAATGATAAATACAAGCAATCCTTCAAGTAGAGCTTGAATCAATTGCGAAGGATATCTTGCCGTTAAAACCAAGCTTAAAGCATCAATCACCGCTTGGTTTCCAGTTTGTGTGGCTAAGATTAGCTTTTCAATACCATCATGAATCGCATTTCGCGATCCTGTATCCACAGCATAGTTACTGATCCATCCAAGCCAAGTGTCGGAGTGGATGGGCGGATTTAAGTTTTCAACGGCTGGAGCAAGAGTTTTGATTTTTTCCAATGATCTTGCTCCCCATGTGTACATCTCCTGAGGAAACTTGACGGTAAAGAAAAAGCCCTCACTGGCGGCTCGTCCATAGAGCTCACCATTGATAAAATTAGCAATCCGACCAAAGAAAATTCCTAGTGATCCACCGAAAACAATCATGTCCAAGCAGTGAATAAAGGGAACCTTGTTTTTCCGACAAAAAAGATATGTCGCAAGCATAATCCCTAATATTCCACCATGACTGGCCATCCCGCCTTCATTCACCCGAAGAACTCCCCAGAATGGAAAGCTGGACGAAAAATCCGTTAATAATTCCGGCGAGTAGAACAGACAATACCCCAATCGCCCGCCCGCCAAAGTTCCAATTGCAACCCAGGTGACAAAGTCACTGATTTGCTCAGGTCGAAGTGGCGTAATCTTTCGTTTTGCAAGATTGTAAACCAAGAGATAGCCCAGAATGAATCCCGCCAGATAAGCCAAGCCATACCAGCGGATTCCGAATCCATTGTAGAACTCAATTAAAAAGGGATCGAGACTATGAACATATGACATGGCTTAAATTCTATGGCCTTTGACTCTATGGCTCAACTCTTTTATCACATCCCTGATGAAACTCATTTTGGCTTCAAAATCTCCCTATCGCCGCGCACTTATGGATGCTGCAGGCCTAAACTTTCAAACGGAAAGCTCACCTTTTGATGAGGAAGATTTTAAGAATCAAAACCGCCGCTTAAACTCAAAAGAGCTATGTCTAAAGTTAGCCGAAGGAAAAGCCCTTGCACTGGCTGAACAGTATAAAAGTGATCTGATACTTGGAAGTGATCAGTTGATTGAGCTAGAGCAACAAGCGCTAGATAAACCAGGAAGTTTGGAAAGAGCCGTGGCTCAACTCAAATCCCTCTCAGGAAAAGTCCATCACGTGCACACTTCCCTTGTATTAATTGGTCCTGGAAAAAAGATGTTCTCAACCATTCGCACTATTCACGTTCGCATGAGAAATCTGAGCGAAGATGAGATTCTTCACTATGTTGAGCTGGATCAGCCTCTGGACTGTGCTGGAAGTTATAAAATGGAGCGAGGGGGTCTTCTTTTGGCCGAGTCTGTTGAAAGCTCAGATCCCAGTGCCATACAGGGACTTTCAATGATTGATCTCACTATTGGACTTAAACACTTCGGCAAAAGCCCACTGGATTTTTGGAAAGGGAGCACATGAACCGTATTCATCAAACTGTTCGACCGCGACGACTTAGACGGAGCCAAAATTTAAGAGAGCTTATTGCTGAAACTCATTTGCTTGCAAATGACTTTGTGTGGCCGGTTTTTCTGATTGATAAAGAAGGAGCTGCAGAAGAAGCGATTCCGGCTATGCCTGGCTGTACAAGGAAAAGCCTCGATCAGCTTTACCGTGAACTGGAAGAGTTATTACCCCTTGGCCTTACATCGCTCGCATTATTCCCTGTGATTCCAGTTGAACTCAAATCGAGCGGCGCTGAAGAGGCATTTAATCCTGAGGGATTTCTTCCTAAAGCCATTGCAGAAATCAAACGCCACTTTCCGGAATTGGTTTTATTCTCCGACATCGCACTGGATCCTTATTCGACTGAAGGACATGATGGATTGGTTGAGAATGGCGAAGTCCTTAATGATGAAACCCTGGTGGTTCTTGGCAAACAAGCTTTAGCTCATGCTCAAAGTGGAGTCGATTTCGTGGCTCCTTCTGATATGATGGATGGACGTGTGGGGTATATTCGAAATCTTCTTGATGAAGAAGGATATGAAGACGTTGGGATTTTATCCTACACTGCCAAATACGCGTCGTCATTTTACGGACCATTTCGCGAGGCATTGGATTCCGCTCCCCGCTTTGGAGATAAAAAGACCTATCAAATGAATCCGCAAAACAAGCGGGAAGCTTTAAGAGAGGCCATGCTCGATGAAGATGAAGGCGCCGATATTTTGATGGTAAAGCCTGCGCTCAGCTACCTCGATGTGATCTCTGCTCTGGCTGAAAATTCAACTCTTCCCATTGCAGCTTACAATGTGAGTGGTGAGTACAGCATGATCAAAGCGGCCGCAGAAAAAGGTTGGTTGGATGAAAAGCAAGCCGTTTTGGAAAAGCTCACTTCCATTAAACGAGCTGGTGCCAAAGTGATTTTCAGTTATCACACACCCGATGTTTTGAAATGGCTTGGAAAACTTTAAGCGGCCTTTTTTACAATTGAGGCAATAACAAGCTCTTCTTTTTCGGCCTTTTTGGTTTCATTCTCCCAGTGCGGAAGAAGGTCCACAAAAATGCGAACAAGCTGAGGGTCAAACTGTCGACCTGAAAAATCCAAAAGTTCCGCAATGGCTTTTTCTCGAGGCAAGGCCTTGCGGTAAACACGCGTTTGAGTCATAGCATCGAAAGTGTCCACAATGGAAATCAGTCTAGCAAACAAAGGAATCGCATCTCCCTTTAAGCCAAAAGGATATCCAGTGCCGTCGACCTTTTCATGATGGAATTTCACACCTGGAATTAGGAAACGAAAGAAAGCTTCGTTATCGTAGAGTTGAACCATCTCGACAGATTTAAGTGGATGGGACTTCATAATCTCGATTTCATCACGATCAAGACGTGATGGTTTTGCCAGAATCTCGACTGGAATTTTGGCTTTCCCAATGTCATGAAAGAGGCCTGAGAACTCAAGAACAGCTTGTTCAAATTCATTCAGCCCCATAGCTTTTGCTAAACGCCTTGAACCCCGTCCCACACGACAGCAGTGCTCAAATGTATGAACATCTACTTTTCGAACTTCCTCTAACAACTGCCTAGCTTCTTCCAGAGCCCAGTCCGGTATATCATCCCATGCCAAAACAAATTCCCCCGTCAAGAAAACTTATCGGCGAAAATAGGCCGGACAAAAGAGAAAAGCTTGAGCTGTCCAATTTTGAGACACTGTTTCGAGAATTTTTTACCAACACTTAAGGTTTAGACGCGTTCTAGGGCTATTAGGGGCGAGTTAAGATTTTGCAGTGTATGAAAAAGCTGAGGCCTTAAACCAAACACAAAGGAGCTCAAATGATCGCTCTCATTCTATCTAGCTTTTTCACTCTGGCTCCTGCAGACACACTTGTGATTCAAGGAAAAGAAGTTCAGTTTAGCGATCCGACTTACCGCCCTGGGATCAATGGAGAGTCCGTTATTCACTCTGTTAAATTGAATGATCCAACCGTCTTTGAATTTAAAACTCCAGATTCAAATAATTCAAATTTTTTAAAGCTCGAAGGTGAGCTCACACTTTTTGACAATCGAAACATCTGGATCGCAAATGGTTTAAAAGGCGGAGATGTTATTTCCTGGAAAACGAAATGGAATGAGTGGTCCTTGAACTGCAATGAGAGACCTGTTGTCAATGGGCTGATTCTTCCTCAACGAATGATTTATTTCCATAAAAATGGACAGTATTTAAGAGGCTGCGATAGCTTCATCGAAATGCCAATCACACTCCAAGATAACCGGGGCGAAGTGATCGTTTCACAGTTTGCCGCGATTGATCTTCACTCCAGTGGAAAACTGGCATATGCCGCAAAGATTGAAAGGGGGAACATTTTAATTGGCGACAAGAAGGTCGAACTCACTCCAAAAAGCGAAGTCGCATTCTACCCTGATGGACAGATTCATTTTTTTACACCGAAAGCCCAAACTCAAATCACGGTTTCCTCAGTCCTGGGACCTATTCGGATTCAACAGTTCGAATCCCCTCTCGTGTCCGTTTCACTTTTTCAAAATGGCTATCTTGAAAGAGCTCGATTGGGAAGTGATTTGAATTTAAATGGAATCCTTATCCCTAAAGGTTCCGCTGTTCTTTTTGAAGAGGCTTATCTTTCCGCATCCAAGTTTTCCAAACCTATAACTCTTGAAATTGATGGCTATAGAATCAAAGCCACACAAGCGCTGTTTTGGGAGAATCACAGTCCTTCCAGTATTGAAGTTGCAGAAGAATTCATATTCATCACTCCAGACGAAGCTCGAATTGAAATCCCCGTTCCCGTCGGTTCAAAGATTTCAATGAGCCGCTCAGGCAAAATCGCTCACATTGAGGTTCCCGCAAGGTAAGGCTTTAGAAATTTTGCTGTGACACTTTTTTTGGATTTAGCAACCTCTTCCGGTGTCCCGGCGGCCACGATTTCTCCGCCACCAATTCCACCTTCCGGCCCCAAATCAATTACGTGATCGCAAGCCTTGATCACATCCATATGATGCTCGATCACCAAAACCGTATTTCCTTGGTTAGCAAGCTCTTGAAGAAGTTCGACTAATTTGCGCACATCCTCAAAATGAAGTCCTGTTGTTGGTTCATCCAAAATATAAAGCGTTTTTCCTGTGCCTCGCTTCGAAAGCTCTCTGGAGAGTTTTACACGTTGAGCTTCTCCGCCTGAAAGCGTGGTCGAACTTTGGCCCAAGGTGATGTAGTCCAGTCCCACCTGATGAAGAGTCTCAAGTTTTCTCCTAATGAGACTGTGGTTTTGGAAAAACTCCAAGGCTTCAGCAACAGTCATTTCCAAAATATCTGCAATGGATTTACTACGAAATTTTACATTTAAAATCTCTCGATTATAACGCTTCGTCTGACAGCTCTCACAGGGAGCAAAAACATTTGAGAGAAAATGCATTTCAATTTTAATATGCCCTGCACCCTGACAGGTTTCACAACGCCCACCCTTCACATTGAAACTAAAATGCCCCGGCTTAAAGCCACGAATTTTAGATTCCGGAAGTCTTGAGTAAAGATCACGAACCAGAGGAAAAAGGCCAACATAGGTCGCCGGCACAGATCGTGGTGTGCGACCAATCGGCTTTTGATTGATCTCAATCACCTTATCCAGATGCTCAATGCCTTCAATAGAATCAAAAGGCGCTGGATGAATGGACGCACGATTAAGCTCCATGGCCAAGTGACGATAGAGAGTATCAATAATCAAAGTGGATTTCCCACTCCCAGATACCCCCGTGACACCAATAAAAGTTCCAAGTGGAAGCTCTAAATCCACATTCTTTAAATTATTTCCTGATGCTTTATGAAGCTTTAGAAAAAGTCCATTTCCCTTTCTTCGAACTTGTGGAGTGGGAACTGTTCGCTTTAAAGACAAGTACTGTCCCGTTAAACTTTCAGGAACTTTCAAAACTTCATCCGGAGTTCCTTCGGCAAGAATCTGCCCACCTAGTTTTCCTGCTCTTGGTCCAATATCAATCAAGTGATCAGCTGTTCGAATGGTTTCTTCATCGTGCTCAACCATAAGCACGGTGTTCCCGCGGTCTCTGATCTCTTCAATCATTTCCAAAAGGCGACTGTGATCGCGTGGATGAAGACCAATGCTTGGCTCATCAAGAACATACAAAACTCCAACCAGACCAGAGCCGACTTGTGATGCCAAACGGATCCTTTGCGCCTCTCCACCTGAGAGAGTTCGAGTGGTGCGGTTGAGACTTAAATATCCGGCACCAACACGCTCTAAATAACTCAAGCGCCCGACAATCTGTTCAATGATCTTTTCACCGATGAGTTTTTCCTTCTCAGTGAGCTTTAAGTCCCCAAGCCACCCTCTTAATAGACTTGTTGAAAGATCCGAAGCTTCAGAGATGTTTCGCCCCTCAATCAAAACGTTTCGTGCAGAAAGATTGAGTCTTGTGCCTTCGCACTCGGGGCAGATTTTAAGGGCATACTCATCCACCAGGTCCTCATCATCCTCTTCGGAATCCGTCACCTTGCTTTTATAAGTGACACGAGTCTGAGAGACCCTTCGATACCCTTCTGCACTTGCCTGAGTCTGTTCGACCTCTTCTTCTTGAAAATCGAGATTTCCAATTCCATTGCAGGTCGGACACGCGCCTTTTGGGCTATTGAATGAAAAAAGACGTGGCTCTAGATCCGGAGTGGTAAACCCGCATTCTGGGCAGCTGCGATGAATCGAAAAGAGCGTGGATTCCCCGGATACGGTTTCAATGCGCACCAAACCATCTGAAAGAGTGAGCGCAAGATTGATACTTTCTTTAAGACGTGGCTCAAGCTTCGAATCAACAACAAGACGATCAACCAAAAGGTCAATGTCATGAGCTTTGTTTTTGTTTAACTTCTTTGGCTCATTGAGATCCATAAAGGATCCATCCACCCAAGCCCTGGTGAAGCCTTTTTTCTGCCATTTTTGAAACTCTTGGAGAAACTCACCTTTTTTCCCCCGTGCAACCGGAGAGAAGACGAAAAACTTCTCGCCTTTTTTTCGGCTTAAAATACTTTCGACAATTTGACTAGGAAGCTGACTCTTGAGTTCCACTTTATGAGTGGGACACAGCGGTGTTCCAAGGCGGGCGTACAAGAGACGTAAAAAATCATAAACCTCAGTGACCGTTCCAACTGTGGAGCGCGGATTTGAGCTAATGGATTTTTGATCGATCGCGATGGAAGGAGAAAGTCCTGTGATGCTATCGACCTCTGGCTTTTTCATCTGTTCCATGAAGTTGCGCGCGTAAGTGCTTAAGCTTTCTACGAAGCGCCGCTGTCCTTCGGCGAAAATCGTATCAAACGCGAGCGAGCTTTTTCCACTTCCACTAAGACCTGTGATCACGGTGATTTTATTCCGTGGAATTTCAACAGAGATATTTTTTAGATTGTGCTCTCTAGCGCCTTTTACAACGATGCCATCAAATTGCACTGCTTTTTCACCCAACTCTTCCAATGATGTTGTCCTTTCCGATGAAAGCCATGGGTTATACGACCTTCAAAGATCTTTTAGTGTATTCGAGGTTTTGTCCGTTTGTATACGCGAGAATTTTTCGAAATGTTGAAGAAGGCTACCTGCAGCGCGGACAAAGTCCATAGAGTTCGAGAACGTGACTCGTCAGCTCAAACCCATTCTGATTTGCCACATCCAACTGCAGCTTTTCGATGGCCGAGTTCTCAAACTCAACGATGAGTCCACAATTTGTGCAGGTCAAATGATCATGGTGCTGCCGTGGCGTCAGCTCATAGCGTGCCGGCAAACCACCCATACGAACTTCAGTCACCATTCCACTTTCAGCCATTTTCCTTAAGAACCGATAAACCGTCGCAAAGCCAATCTCCGGATAAGCTTCATGGACCTCTTCAAAAACTTCCTGAGCGGTCACGTGGGCCTGTCCCCCGGAAAGAGCTTCTAAAATGGCAAGCCGCTGCTGAGTGACTTTTAAACCCATCTCACGAATCATTCGTCTAAAGTTTTGCTTTCTGACTGGCTCCCGAGAAATGAGTTTCTCAGGAACAATTGGCTTTGCCCCTTTGGCAAGGGAGTTGAATCCATCCGACATAAGTCGCTAAAATTATCTAATTGAAACTGATTGTCAATTACGAAATCCCCAATGAAATCAAATTCTCAGGGGTCAATTGGCCTTTATAAAACGACAAAAACCACGGCTCCAGCTCAGGGCCCGGCCTCACATCCACGGTCGCGCTTCTCAGCCCGTTTATGCGCTCAACTCGACTTTCAAACTGGTCACTTAGGCGATTGTTATCTTTAAGATTTTCTTCAACCTCCAAGAGAATCTGCTCAGTCTCTGAGCGTTTGAGCTTTTCATTCTTTTCAAGAGACCCGAGACCCAAAAACAAGGACCAGGCACAGAACCTGCGAAATTCAGCCTGACTTTCAGGGATGGACTTTAAAAACTGAAGAGCTTCCTTTGCATTGACTCCAGCACTTTGCAAAACCTGATCTCGGGATGGAACTAAAAAACGTCCCAATTTCTCATCCTTTAGCTGATCTTTCAAAAGGTTCACTTTCTGTAGGAAAAGACCAAAATGATGAGCCTGCAAGAGGAGCTCCTTGTCGATGCGAAAACCACTTTCCACCCGGGCTAAAAATTCAGCCAACATCTCCCCCACCACTCCCGCAACAAAAAAGCAGTACTGATTCACCTCTTTTAAATTTTTAAGGCGAAGTTCATTTTTTGAGCGGCGTTGGAAATGGCGCATACCCAGTGACATCGAGTGCGCCAATTCTATAGCAATCGA
This sequence comes from uncultured Pseudobdellovibrionaceae bacterium, assembly GCA_964636785.1. Lineage (GTDB taxonomy): Bacteria > Bdellovibrionota > Bdellovibrionia > Bdellovibrionales > UBA1609 > UBA6776. Next base: position 9,215 of record CAZWVK010000104.1, read on the forward strand.
TTTTGCTTCTTTTTCAATATCGTGAAAGGAGTGAAAAACTTTTGCGCTGTCTTTAAGCAACAGTTCCTCACCGTGCGTGAC
>CAZWVK010000105.1:0-9169 GCA_964636785.1 uncultured Pseudobdellovibrionaceae bacterium
CGACAATCCTTCATAAGGTTCAAATCTGAAAGAAACCGATGTCCAAGAGCAATAACTTCCAAATCTGAATAAATGAGAGCGCCGCCAATGCTTTCCACTCCGATCTGGTGGAACTGGCGTTGGCGCCCTTTTTGCGGACGCTCATAGCGAAACATAGGGCCACTATAATAAACCTTAAATGGCGAGTGCTGACTCAAACCATCGTGGCTGAACGCGCGGGCAATGCCTGCTGTGCCTTCGGGTCTTAAGGTAAAACTCTCACCATTTCTGTCTTGAAACGAGTACATCTCTTTTGAAACAATATCTGAGGTTTCACCGAGGCCTGTTGTAAAGACTTTTGAAAATTCAAAAATCGGGGTCGATATAGGAGTAAAGCCATAGATCTTAGCCCACTTAAAGAATGTCGAATAGATGGCTTCAAAGCTCAAAGCCTCTTGATCAAAAAGAACATGCGTGCCCCGAGGGCTATTCAGTTTAGACATGATTTAGATCTATCAGCTTCAAGGTTAAAATTGAACTCTCGGGCTGAATGAATTAGACCTTTTTTTATGTATTTTGATATTTCACCAAAAATCAGTTCTCAGACGGCTGTCTTTCCAGGGGATCAAAGCTTTGAGCGCAAGGTCTCTATGTCTTACCAGTTGGGACATCACCTTGAACTTTCAAGCATAGAAACGACAGTTCATATTGGAGCGCATGCTGATGCTCCAAGTCATTACTCGCCAAAAGGGGAGACCATTGAGAAGAGAGATTTGAATTTTTATATTGGTGAAACGGAAGTCATTGAGGTTCAAATTCCAAAGGGTCAAAGAATCCGACTCAAAGATTTTGACATCGAGAAGATCCATTCAAAACGAGTGCTCTTTAAGACGAATTCATTTCCGGATCCAAACCACTGGAACAATGACTTCAATTCTCTCTCCCCGGAATTGATTGAGGCTTTATCTCATCGAGGAGTGATTTTAATTGGCATCGACACCCCATCCATCGATCCATGGGATTCAAAGGATTTGGAGTCTCACCAAACGGTGTATTCGCATGATTTGGCTATCTTAGAAGGACTTGATTTATCTCAAGTCGAACCTGGTGAATACCGGCTTGTTGCTCTTCCTTTGAGTCTTGAAGGAGCCGATGCCTCGCCGGTCCGAGCTGTTTTATTTCAATCTCAAGATTGGGTGCGATTGTAGTAAAACCCGAGTTCCTCTTCCATTTTCTGCGGAAGCTTTGGAATCTGCGAGCGTGGAATAAGAAACGTCGTCAATTGGAATAGGTCCTTAAAGACTTTGTGTTTCTCCGCCGCTTCATGGAGATATTTAAATCCAGAAGATCCCCCAGTTCCGACTCTCGCACCAAGCATTCTCTTGACCATTAAGGCATGGCGATATCTCCAAGTGGTGAATAGCTCATCCATATCCTGAAGACTCATTAGAAGTCGAAACGGAAGTTGTAGAACGGGTTGATCTCGGTAGAGCTGAATCAAAAGAGCGGCATGAATCGCTTTGTAGGAAAATCTCCACACACCTTCCCTTTGATCTTTCAAATAGCTTTCCTCGTTGAATAGCGAATTGAAACTCTCAAGACTCGCTTTCAGCATAGCTGAATTTCTTTTTTTATCCTCTTCGGAGATATGTGGGTTTTTGTGAATAAGATCAAGATCCGATTTCAGCGAAGCCTCAACGCTCTCTTTAAAGATTTTCCAGAAATCAAATCCATCCATCTTTAGAAAAGGAGTTCTTTCAAGCCACTTTTCAACAAGCTCAAAAAGGCTTGGCTCCTTTTCAACCGATTTCACCTTTGTTCTCTCATGAGGCTGGAGCAACTCATCGAAGTCTTGATTATTGAGCTTATGTCTTTCTTCTCTTTTTAATCCTAACTTTGTCTCTAAAAGACGAAATTGATGGCTTTGAAAACCAGATGCAGGAATAAGCAGATTTCTGAAATCCAAAAAATCAAGCGGCGTCATGGTTTCAAGGATTCCAATCTGATCAATCATGAGCTTTTGAATTTCAGTGACTCTTTGAAGGCGCTGGTTGATAAGGTCCATCCACTTTTCATCAATCTTTTCTTTCGAGAATAGATTCAGAACAGAGTCGATTTCCCAAAGGATTTGTTTGAACCACAACTCATAAACCTGATGAATAACAATAAAGAGATGCTCATCATGAGCGGTTTGTCCTTTTTTCTCACTTTCAAGCTCTTGAAGAGATAAGAGGTCCGTGATTTTTAAGTAGTCATGATAGTTAAACATCGCGCGCTCCTTTTAAATGGGAAATAACTAGATCTGAGTCTTTGGAAGTCCAATCAAAACCAATCATCCAGCGAAGAATGGATTCTTTGGCATCCCAAAAATAAAAAAAGAATTCTTCTTTCAGCGGCTTGATCCATTCTTTTGGAAGTTTGACGAACAAAGCATTGCTCTCGACTTTGAAAAGAACTTCGACCTGAGGAAAATCGGACAACTTCTCGGCAAGACTTTTAGCTTCACCATGAACATGACGAGAAATATCCAGGTAGAGATCATTTCTAAGATAAGCATAAAACTGAGCGGCCAGGAATCTCGTTTTGCTCGGAAGATTAAGCATTTGTTTTCGATAAAACTTCAAATCCTTTGCCAATTCCTTTTCAAAACAAACAATCGCTTCGGCACCCATAAGTCCATTTTTACTGCCACCAAAAGAAATGAGATCAAAGATTTCAGCATACATATTCAAAGATATCCCAGTGGAAATGCAGGAATTCGCAAGCCTTGTTCCATCGCAGTGAAGAAGCATGCCATGTTCAAGGCACCAGTTCTTCCAAGCCTTAAGCTCTTCCCAAGTGTAGCACACACCGAATTCTGTCGGCTGAGTAAGGGATACCATTTTAACTTGAGCGTGATGCTGGTCTCCAAGGCGTGTAAGGTGAATCAGCGCTTGGTCGGGTTGAATTTTTCCATCTTGAGAAGCCAGTGGAATGAGTTTTGTGCGACCGATCACTTCCGGAGCCGCGCACTCATCCAGATTAAGGTGAGCATGCTCTGAACAAAGAACACTTTGAAAAGGTTTAAGTGCGGAGCTTAAGCTGATCACATTGGCAGCTGTTCCATTAAAAACATAGTGAACATAAGATTTCCTGCCAAAGACCCGATCGAATTCCTTTTGGGTGATTTCAGATACGGGATCCATCCCATAGGAATGAGCATGGCCCAGATTCACTTTTAAAAGCGCATCCATAATCTGGGGATGGACACCGGAGTGGTTGTCACTTCCAAGACTCTTTGGAAAATCTAGTCGAGTTAATTCTTCAAACATTGGACCTCAAGATAATTATGAGCAATCTGGGCTGCCAATTTGGAAGTGACAAATTGTAGGTCTAGCGGAGGTGAGACTTCATAAATAGAAAGAAGTCTTACATTGAGAGTTGAAACCAACCATTGAAAGAGAGGGAAAAAATCTCTTGGCTCTATTCCTGTGGGCCAGCTTTGACTACAGCCAGGAGCATAGGCTGAGGAAAAACCATCGATATCGATAGAGATGTATGTGGGTCTGTTTGTGGCAACATGCGATCCAAAGGCATTTTTAAAATTTTCTAAAAGGCTTAATGGCTTTCCGAAAAATTCATTCAATAAAAGAACTTCAATATTGTTCTCTTTGCACCAGTTCAGGTGGTTTTTGGAATTGCACTGGTTTTGGATCCCCACTTGAATCATATCGAAGTTTTTATATTTTTCTCTCAGTCGAAAAAAAGGTGTGCCGCTAGTGATTCCATAATTTAAATTTCGTACATCCAAGTGAGCATCGAAGTTGATAATCAATGGTCGCTTCGACGAGTCCTCCATGGATTCAAGAAATGCGGAGCCATCTGCAAAGCCGTAATCATGTCCACCACCCAATGTCAGTCCAATCCCGCCATGAGAAAGGCTGTTCTTTAACTTTTGGCTGCAGAGCTGATGTCGAGCCTCCAGTGGGGATTTCTCAAAGTCTGCTAAATTTCCGAAATCCACAAATTCCAAGTTTTTATTGATCGAGGGCGACATTCGATACAACCATTTTCGAATGGAATCAGGCCCTTCTTTGGCGCCTGGACGTCCACCATTTTTAATAATTCCTTCATCGTCAGGATAACCAAGAATGGCTACGTGTTTTCCAATCGGAGCTTTTTCAGAAAATTTAAAAATCTCGCCCCAGCGGGGATCGAGCGGATCATTTTTGGTGAAAAAGACCTCATTTAAGGGAGGGGAAAAAATGTGCATTCACTCACCAGCCTCATCAAAAATTCAGCTCATAAATACTTTCGTTCAACGTCTATGCATGGCATAACTTAAATATGGCCCATATCCAAGTATCACGAATCATTGAAGCGCCTCGACCTAAAGTTTTTGAGATTTTGACCCGTCCCGAAAACCTTCCGGATCTTTTAAGAGGCGATATTTACGTGGAGGTTATGACCTCTATTGACCGATTGAGTCCTGGGTGCGAGGTCCGTCTGGCGATGACCCGGCTTGGCGTCAAACAGCTTGTGCACCTTCGAGTCGATGATTACCTCCATTCAAAGCGTTTGATGTACCACCAGGTCGAGGGCTTTTTCAGATCCTGGATTCATATTATGAAGTTCGAAGATCATGGCGAAGGTTTCACTCTAGTGACGGATGTTGTGGATTATACACTTCCATTTGGGCTGATTGGAAACCTGTCTGATGATCTCTTTGTTAAAGGGGATATGAGCCGTATTCTTGAAAATCGACTTGGACGCGTCGATATGCTTCTTTAAGAGATCTCTTTAATGATGTTTTGCACACATTGAAGAAGAGGGAGTGGATAGGCTCCCATTTTCTCAATTAAAAGGCGCTTTAATGCGTCATCGGCCGAAAGTTTCTGCAAAGTTCGTAATCGATCAAAGGCATTCGCCACTGCGACACATTGAATGGTGGGGTCAATTTCATCTTCCCTCGCCCCAGTGGGAAATCCGCTTCCATCAATGTGCTCTTCATGCTTATGAATGACGCTTTTTACCCAGGGATTGACATGTTCGAGATTGAATAGTTCCAAAGCATTTTCAGGATGAGTTTTGTAATTTAAATTTTTTAAGTCCATATAATTGGTAATTGGCCATTCTTTTACCAGATATCCGAAATCATGGACAAACGAACCCATGATGATTTCGTAAATCGGCTTCCCAGGTTCATCAACTTTAGACTCTGAGATCAGTCGACTTGCCAGCGCTGTTACGCGAATGGAATGATCTAACCATAAGTCAGAATCTTTGGATTCAAAACTACATTCATAGAGGTACTTCAAGGCCTCGGGATTCTGGCAGAAAAAATTGAAATAAGAAGAACAAGTGGATCTCAAAATAGAGTAGTATTCTTTGCTTGTCGGATCGGCTGATAAAACAATTAAGAGTCCGCGCTGTTGAAAGTAAATATCAGTGACCTGTTCTTTTAGAGTTCTATTTGAATTTGAGAAAACGGTTTCTAATTCACCGCCTAAATACTCAATAAAAGAGCTATAATCTTGTTTCAAAACCAGAAAGTACTGAAGGCCCTTTTTGTTTTTTAAACGCTCCACGCGCTCATTGATGCGAACGTCATCGGAGCGGCAGTAAAGAACTGGCTTTCCGCCGGCCCAGACATATATGTCAAAAGAAATGGGCTTCCCATCTCTTAAAAAATTTAAAGGCAGAGCCAGTGTTTTCTTGACTTCCCGAGGTGTCATTTAGATTAGGTTAACAGATCTCATTTAAACACTCCAAGGTCCATTTGCAGAGTTCATTAAGCCTGGGCCAAAGCCGGGAGGCCTCGATAACATCACTCTTAAGCTCTTTGATCTTCAAATTACCGATTAAGACCAGGGCATTTCGCTTCAGTCCGAAGCCGCGTGCGCGCGAGAGAGGAGACTCTTTAAAGTAATCCATCAACTTTTTATTAGAAGAGTTAAGAATGAATTTTAATTCATTGATCATTTCTTGGTCGACCACTGAACCGGAGGACTGAGTGAGGCTTCTCATCAGCTCTTTGCCAAAACTCTTTTCGTTCCAAGGGCAAACAGTCTGGCAAAGATCACATCCAAAAAACCAGTCCCCCATTTTCTCTCGCAATTCAAGCGGCGGGATGGTCTTCGCTTCGATGTTAAGGTAGGCAATGCACGCTCTCGCATCTAAAACCCTATTCTCTTTGAGAGCCCCTGTAGGACATATATCAATGCACCTTGTGCAGGTTCCGCAAAAATCCAAAAACCGGTTTTCTTCCTCTTCCCATTCAAAACTTGTTAGGACTTCACCAATAAAAAAGAGTGAGCCCTCTTTGCGATCAATTAGACAGGTGTTCTTTCCGATCCATCCGAGTCCCGCTCGAACAGCAAGATCTCGCTCTAAGATTGGAACCGAATCTGTGAAACATAAGAATTCTTCGCCTGGAAAAGTCTCGCTCAGAGCGACCTTTAAACGTTCAAGCTCTTCTTTAAAGGTGAAGTGGTAGTCTCTGGTTTTTGCATATTCCGCAATTCTTAAAGCGGAGCCGAGGGAGTTCTCATTGGGGAAATAGGGCTTCACGATCACAATGGCCGAGGTGAGAGCTTTAAAATGGAATTCTGGTTTTTCCTTTGGTGGTAAATGATCCTTTAAATAGGTCATGTCGCCATGTAAGCCTTGATCAAGCCATTGTTTGTATTTTTCAATAGAGTAGGGTTGCTTAAGTGAAGTGAACCCAAATCGGTGGAAGCCTTGGCTTTTGATCAATTCGTTCAAGAAGGGTATATCAGGCTTAGACATGGATATTACACTCAAGTTTAGTCGTCATTCTCAGTGGCCTTATGTGGCTCAAGTACTGGATACTTTGACAAGTAAAGGTTATCAAGCCTTTCTCGTCGGCGGAGCCGTCAGAGATGCATTGCTTGGAATTGAAGTTAAGGACTTTGATGTGGCGACCAGTGCACGTCCGAATGAGGTGGAAAAGATTTTTCCAAAGACAGTCCCCATTGGAAAAGAGTTTGGTGTGATTGCGGTGGTGTGCAAAGCTAACATAACCGTTGAAGTCACAACTTTTCGTAAAGAATCTGAGTATGATCAAAAACGAAGGCCAAAAGGGGTTGAGTTCACAGATCTAAAAGGGGATGGGTCTAGAAGAGATTTCACAATCAATGCGCTCTACTACGACATTCATAGAAAGGAGCTGGTCGATCCGTTTGGCGGAATTGAAGACCTCAATTCAAAAAAAATTCGTGCGATTGGGGTGGCCAGAGAGCGACTTGAAGAAGACCCTCTCAGAATCCTTCGTGCACTTCGCTTTGAATCTCGCTTTCAGTTCAGCTTGGATGAAGAGCTTAAAGATGCGATAAAGGATTTGAAATCCAAACTTTCTCAGATTTCTAAAGAGCGTGTTTTTGATGAGCTTCAAAAAATGTTCAAGGGGGCAAATTGGAAAGTCGCTCTTAGGGAGCTCAAAGAGTTTTCATTATTTGAGCCCCTCCATATTTCCATATCCTCTGAACGCACGATCAAAGAAATCTTAAAGCTTGATTTGGCAGCTACGGCGTCTGTTGTATTTTCGTGGATTTTTCTTGAGCTGCCACAGGATGTGATAAAGAAAAATCTTAAAAGTTTAAAGTGCTCACTCGAATTTCAAAGAGAAGTTTTATTCTTTATTGAAAATGGCGAGAGACTTTTAAAAAGACCGCCTCGTAAAGGTGAGGTTTTTCTTATTCTTAAATCAGCACCTAAAGGTTTTGAAGTTTATCTAGAGGGTCTTTCTCTCGTCTGGAATATGAATTCGGAATTGGACTTTGTTCGAAGCCTTGGATCTGAAATGAACGCCCGGTTTGGTCCGAATGACCCTCTTCCAAAACCTCTCGTGCGAGGGGAAGATCTTATTGCTCTTGGAATTAAAAAGGGCCCCATGCTTGGAGCCCTCAAAGATGAACTTTATTTAAGACAGCTTGAGGGGAGCTTCACCGCCCAAGATGATCTTCAAGAAGTGATTAATGAGCTTCGCCGTACCAGCAGCGAGGTCTAGTTCCAAGAGTGTAGCCTTCAGACTCAACGCATGTTCCTCTCTTCACATCGGTATCACTTAAGTCTTCATCAAAGCGCTTCGTGCACAGTCCGCCTTGAAAATAAGTGTCCAAGCGACACTGAGTGGCCGGATGGCGATCGTCTGTTCTTGTGACTCGCTTTGGATCCGGTGTGCTGTAGTGGGGAAGAGGGTCTTCTTCTCGAAGCGATCTAAACAGCGAAGTCACAGACATTCCTGCCACTCCAATACGAATGCAAAGATTGATCTCGTCCTGAGTGCCCCAAGCCTCATCACATTTCTCGCGGAGGAAGGAATCAATTTCGTTGGTGTCTACGAATTCTGAATTTTCATCGGCTGGCCACAGACGTCTTAAACATTGAAGACCTGCGAAGTAATCCGATTGGCCTTCGTTGGAGGCCCAAGTGCTAAACCAATTGTTGATCTTGGGGGCGCCAGCTAGGTGATGACCGATTTCATGGCAAGCCACAAGTGTGAAGCCATCCACTGTGATCGCCTGATGGCGAGCAAGGCCGCCGTACATATTGATTCGATAGGTGTTTCCACTGCGATTAGCAGATGCATTTACGGTGTTGTTTGACCATTGACGAGAGATATCGAGTCGGCCACCTTTGGATTCGATAATCGGCCCATAAACCTCTTGAATGAGATCAAGGCTTTTATTGAATTCCTCTTCCGAAATTCCACCACCATTTAGGATCTGCGCCTCAATTGGAATTTTTAAATCGTTTTCTGGCAAAAAGCCTGCGCACAACTCACTTGATGAGCTAAAACTCAGTGATGAGGCCATGACAAACGTCATTAGACCTAAGATCCCCAGATTCTTCATAAGCAACCCCTCTCTCGATCACGAGATGTTTCCTCTATGTTGTTATGAAAGAAAGTCTAGTCCCAGATTGGAACCACTGAGTACTTAAGAAGGACTATTTGCCCGCATTTCTAGACTTAGTGCTAGTCCCCGTGTGTTTGCGCCAATCATAGACGTTGTTTTTGAAGCGAGAATCCCATTTTTTCCATTTTTCTTCTGGAAGTTTATGTCGCACCTGTCCCGACTCATCGAAAATATCCGGGCCTTTGCCAAAAAGAAAATTTAAAAGTGATTTCATCTATGACTCCTTAATAAGAGATCCAGTCGTTCACAATCTGAGGAGATGGGCCTCCCAC
>CAZWVK010000106.1:0-8860 GCA_964636785.1 uncultured Pseudobdellovibrionaceae bacterium
CATAATAATAGCCCACGCCGGCCCCCAAGAAGAGGCCGATAAAGGTCACGAAAAAGGATCCATAGAAGTATTTAATCATTGGGGGACAATTTCGGACGAAATGTCCCCGAGGGCAAATGAATAATTGGTATTCGTCGGCGCTTAATAAATGCTTATCTTACGCCAGTTCCAGGTCCACCACTGCTGCTGCCGCCCTCAGCGCCGGCTCCTGCGCCAGGTCCACCACTAGGGCCACTTCCAGGACCACTTCCGCCACCGCCTTCAGCTCCATCGCCAGGTCCAGGGCCACTTCCAGGACCAGGACCTCCGCCGCCTTCTCCGCCTTTTCCGCCTGGGCCTGGGCCTGGGCCAGGTCCATCTTTTCCGCCTTCGCCTTCACGTGGAGGAGTACATCCTTTGAGCCAGCTGGAACGTCTTCCAAAAGCGTAACTGTCATGGCACTTCTCGGGACAGGTTCTTGGGATAATTCGCTTTTTAGGTGCGAGTCCACAGGCTTGATAGAGCTGGTTTGCTAAATTGGAATTTGCTTCAACACCTTTTTTGTTTAAAGAAAAACCGGATTTTCCTTTCGGTTCACACATGCGGAAAGCCGGGTTCTTTTGACCACGAGCTTGTATGGCTCGGGTGCAGGAAGCAAATGGTGTATTGGGGAAATTAACCTGATGTCCTTGAGATTGAGCTCGAAAATGCATCTGTTGGCCCACGGGGGTGCCATCGATGGATCGCGGATGTTGAAACACCTGATTGGAATAAGCGGTTGTGTAATCCGGATTGGCTTGGGAGCATCGCCCAAATAGACGAGCCCAAAAGCCACAGGTGCTTCTTTGTGGAGTGTAAGTGTGTGCTCGAGTTCGCGGGTGCATTGGAGCTCGATCATCTGTGATGCCAAAGTTCGCAAGAATTGAGGCGGACTTATTTGAATTCGTCCATCTAAAAAACAAAAACCCAGAAGTCATCGCTTCGCGACCATCAATCACATCTCGAATCTGACTTTGCGAAGAGGCATTGCTAAGAGCGCCAGAGCGAAACTCACTATCGGTGCAGTATCCGTACGAAGAGACTCGTTCAATAACATTTTCAAGTAAGCGCCGACGACCATCTTCCGTATCAGAGCGAAATGGGCCACCGTCATAAGTTTGTGCGGCCACTCCCATAAGAGCGATGTATTCATTCACTTGCCCAGCAGTGGATGGATCAGCTGCCGTAAGCCCGCTTGCAATACATTCCAATGGTCCGAGCACACCTGCAGAAGGAGACGGATAGCTGGCTGGTGTTGCTCCCACATCTGGGCCGAACCCTTTGGGATTGCCCACGGACGCATTTCCTCGACGTGCATCGAGTTCCGCTTGGCGAGCCGAATTGAATTCTTGAGTACTTAAAACTCTGACATTTGCTGATTCAATGTCGCTCTTGAGTTCCGCGAGCGCGCGACAGTCTGAATCGTTGGGACGGGTTGCACAACGGGCCTCAACGCTTTCGGCACCTAAGGTCGTTCGATTCAGTGATCCCAGGCCTCCTGAGGCTGCTTGTGCCCAAGCGTTGAATTGATTGGTCGTCATTCCGCCCGAGCTTCTTTGCCGACGGAACTCTGTTAAACAAGCCTGAGATTTGCTTCCACAGTTTCCAGAGTTGGGTACACAAATTGGTTTCGTGCTTCCTCCGGTTGGAATAAAAAAGACATTCGGATTGCATGTGAAAGCGCTTCCGCATTCGGGACGATTATTGGCAGAAACGACAAGTGGACGGCACGAATCACCTTCATTGCTTTTCATCCCTGCATAGGTTGCACAAATGCAGGTGATTCCTTGGGCCCATGCGGAAGGAAGAAGGTCGAGATAGCTATTGATAGAATTCAAATAAGCATTTTTCTTACCTTTTTTAGCCGAGCCTTCTTTCTTTATTTTTTCTGAAATCACCTCGGTCAAAACAACATAATCAAGAGCATTATCAAGGTAATTAACCCGATCCTCGAGGTTGAGCTCTAAGAGCTCATTGTAGTTCAGAAAGAGCTTCGCTGATTTCTTCGATTTAGCCTGAGCTTGAAAGCTCAGGCTAAGCGCACATAGTATTCCAATTATCACACTCTTCATTTTTCACTCCAGTTAGTTTGGACATCGGTACTTAACTGTTACAGTGGTGCCTTCAGGAAGTGCAGGACTAAACCGAACTCTATTTCCATCCAATGTCACAGTCGGGCTTCGATGTGGACTGTAAGTGATAGTTGGAGTTCCAGTTGGAACACACTCCAGAGTCACATAAGGCATTGTGTGTACAACACGATTTTTCATTATCGTGAGATCTTGACCATAATCATTGGCGCAAATACTTGCCACATGGCCGCCGGTTTTCTGTGATAGTTCATTATAGAGAGTTCCGAAAAAGCTTGGTGAGCCTTGAGCGTCTTGTGCGCTTTCGCAAGCATAGTCGTTTGGCTTCACAATGATCGAATTCCAAATGAATGGTTTGACGTAGCTTGAAGAGTTGTAAGTGGCAGCCACTCTCGCAATCAAATCATCTGGATAGTTCATGGCGGTGAGTGGCTGATACTGAACGGTGCTCCAAGATTGGTTTCCGCCTACGCTTCTTTCATTCTCATCTGAAATCAAAATCGCAGTCAGAGTCGCTTTTGGCCTAATACAACCGGCCCAATTGAAGTCTTTGATCATCAAATTCAGAGCTTTAATTCCTTGCTCATCAGAACTCCACTGCGCACCAAGGAACTTGATCGTATCAGTGACAACTTTTGATTTATTGGCAGTGCCATTGTTGATGATGTGAGAGATCAGCGTGAAATTGCTTCCGCTGCTGTAATAACCCCAACGAAGTGGACTTCCTGCATAGTTGGCCACGTCCGTTGTGGTGATACAGACTTGATAATCAACATTGGCGGCAGCCAACTCGTTCATAAATCCACCCATTTTCTGAGCGAGTTTTGCATTATCAGGACCCATAGAGTTTGAGTCATCGATAATCATAATCACATCCACCGCTGGCAATGGCAGTCTCATTTGAGTTGTTACGTCTCTGCCTGTGTCTGGGCATTGCTGAGTGTTACAGACTTCTTGCGCAACTGGTTGGCTTTTTCCCTGACAGTAAACATCAGCCATAGTTTGTCCATCGCTTCGCTTACAAATCACATCACGAGTGCGTACACCACCGCCACAAGCCTTGGAACAAGAGCTCCAGCCTCCAGTTTGCCAATCATAGCTGTACTGAATCGGGCAACTCTGAGTGTTACAAGCCAACTGTGGTTTAGGATCCGTGCATAGGCTGTCTGCCACAGTGGTGTTGTCGCTTCGTTTACAAATGTATTTCTCCCAGCCTCCACCGCAGGACTTCGAACATTGATTGGGAACATGCTGCCATCCATAAGTGTACTGAGGAGGGCAAGGGTCAATGTTGCATGACTGAGTGGTGGCTGGTTTTGTATCGGTGCAGTAGGAGTCAGCAACTGTTTGTCCAGTTTCGGTTTGACAAAGAACCGTTCGAGTTTGGGTTCCGCCGCCACAGGTTCGGCTGCAAGCGCCCCAGCAGGAACTGACATTCCAAGTGTAGGATTTTGTACAAGCTTGAACATTGCATGTTACTGAGCCGGATGGTTTCGGTCCCGTGTCTTTACAAAAAGATTCTTCGACTGTTACGCCGTCACTTCGTTTACACAGAACGCTTTGAAGTAGCACTCCGCCACCACAGGGCTTTGAACATGTTGCGCACATGTTTCCGCTATCTGTAAACCAACTATAGGTATCCTGAGCTTGTACATTGGTTTTTGCTTCAAACTTCACCTGAGAACAGGAAAGTGAAGCGAAGAGAACAAAGGTCACACCGATAATCAACGTCCAACACGACGAGAAGGTTTTCATATTTCCTCCCTGAAATGAGAAAAACCACCAAGATTAGAATATCATAGTGAGAAAGGATGTCTTTAAGTCTCTTTTCGAGCCCTGACTAAAAGCTAGCCATTAACTTTCTGGCTCAGACCCAATATGAAAAAATGGATAGAATCCGACTCAAAATCCGCTTCCACCAAGGGAACGCTGTCCATATGTCGCGGTTCAGCGGGGTCGATTGAGTCATGTCTTTCTCGAGCTGCTGGACCATCTGGTCTTGAACATCTGCATCGGTTAAAACGATGTCCATTTCTAGGTCGTGAAGAAAACTGCGATGATTGAGATTTGTTGATCCAATACAAATCCATTCATCGATGAGAAAGACTTTTGAATGAAGAAAGCGAGGTTCAAATTCGTAAACCTTGACTCCCTTTCGGGCCAGTTGAAAAAGATAAGTATAAGAAATCCATTTGGAAACCCAGACGTCACTTCGCTTTGGAACAATAATACGAACGTCCAATCCTTCGCGCTGTTTTTTTAGTAATAACCGTAGCACTCGCGCCAGGGGTGCAAAATAAGGAGTTTGTATCCAGATACGAGATTTTGCAGATAGGAGGCGACGATACTGTGCTGTGCGAACCGATCGTTTGAGTGAGCGGGTTTGATTTAATAAAATAAGACCTTCGCCCTTTAAAGGAATCTTCTTAAGCTCACTTCGGGAAGAGAAACTCCTCAGAAAGGCTTTTTTGGCGAGTGCGACTTGATGTCCCTCGACATACACACCAACGTCTCGCCAGGCATCGACTCCCATAATCCTTTCGGAGTGCTCGTCACAAATATTATAACTTCCAGCCCATAGGTGTTTCGTGTCGATCAGGCAGTATTTGCGGTGAGTTCCATGATTTAAACGATACAAGCGATTAAGTAGTCGGCGAATTGGGTTTGCGCTTTCGGAGGTGTGAGTGCGAAGATCCCAGGGGATGGTGCGATAAAAGTGAACTTCGATTCGATGTTTCTTCATTTTGTCTTCGTAAGCATTAATGAATGAAAGCGAACCGATACCATCCAGTAAGACACTGACACTCACGCCTCGATCACTGGCTTCGCATAAAGCGTCGCAAAAAAGGTCCCCAATCTGACTTTTAGAAAATATATAGAACTCAAAGAAGATGGAAGATTGTGCCTCTTTGATGCCTTTTATGAGGTCCGCATAGTACTCATCACCACTGAAAAAGAGTCGCTCTTTTTCCCAGTTTGGACTTTCTGTTTGATTTAGCATGTTATCTTCCATCAAACTTTGGTATCAAAACTAACCTTAAGTGTGGAGCTGAAAGTGTCCTGGGTCGTCATGTTCATAGTCATTTATCTATGTGCACAACTTTTAGTTGCCTTTTGGATTTCAAGGAGAATTGAGTCCGACCAGGACTATTTTCTAGCTGGACGAAGGCTTGGTCTAGGTGTGGCGACACTTTCAATTTTCGCAACATGGTTTGGAGCAGAAACCAGCATGGGGTCGGCCGGCTCCATATTTGAAGTCGGATTGTCGGGTGGTCGAGCCGATCCATTCGGCTATTCCATTTGTTTATTTCTAATGGCTCTCCTGCTCGCCGCACCACTTCGGAAGTTGAAGCTTGTGACATTGGGTGATCTTTTTCGACTTCGTTTCACACCTGGGATTGAGAAGCTTGCGGTCTTAGTTCTAATACCATCCACGGTGATTTGGGCCTCCGCGCAAGTGCGGGCTCTGGGCCAAATTGTCACAGTGATCTCGCCCTTGAGTTTTGATCAGGCCTGTTTATTTGCGGCCATCTTTGTTGTGGCTTACACCTCAATGGGCGGACTTCTTGGCGACGTTGTCAATGATGTCATCCAGGGAACAATTTTAATCCTAGGAATGGTGATCATTTTTTATTATGTCACCCAAGAGGTTGGGGGACTTGCGGCTGGATTTTCAAAAGTCGATCCTTCGAGATGGAGTTTCATCCGCCCTGGCGAGACCTGGCTTCAGAGAATGGACGCTTGGGCTATTCCCATATTAGGTTCACTTGTTGCACAGGAATTGATTTCAAAAGTTTTAGCTTGTCGAACACCGTCTATATCTCGCAAGGCAAGCTTTCTTGCAGGCGGGGTGTATTTACTCATTGGTCTTGTGCCAGTGACAATTGGAATTCTTGGCCCTCAGCTTCCAATCGAACTTGCTCATAAAGATCAATTTCTTCCAACAGTTGCCGAAAATCTTCTTCCGTCAGCCATGTTTGTTATTTTCATGGGTGCTTTGATTGCTGCGATTCTTTCCACAGTGGATAGCACACTCCTTACAGTGTCTGCATTTGTGACCCACAATTTGATTTCAGAACACTACTCAAAACTCTCTGAGAAAAGAAAACTTTTTGTTTCTCGAAGTGTGGTCGTACTTACGGGCGCGGTGGCGTATGTCCTGGCTTATGAAGCCAGTGGGATTTACGATCTGGTTATTTTGGCTTCGTCATTTGGAACGGCCGGTGTTTTAGTGCTGACTCTGGTCGGAATCTGGCGACCTCAATGGGCCAGCGTGAGGCCTGCATGGTTTTGTCTGGTCTTCGGCATAATCACTTTTCCTTTCGCAGATTTCCTTGAGTTTCCGGCGCCATTTCTGCTTTCAATTGGAGCTGCGGTTTTAGCTTACTTTTTACCACTTGGTTTTTTGAAAATGACCCAAAGGAATCTCGCAGAGGAGAAAATATGAAACATTTGGTTTTTATTTCTGGTGCCACGGCAGGGATAGGCTACGCCACAGCAGTTCATCTGGCTCAATCTGGTTATGATCTTATTCTGCATGGTCGAAGAGCCGATCGACTGGAAGAACTTAAAAATCAGCTGAGTTCGATTTGTGAAGTCCATTCGGCTCCATTTGATATTAAAGATCGTTCGCAGGTCACGGATTGGTTTCGTAAGAATTCTAAGCTTACAGAGCGGATTTCAGTTCTGATTAATAACGCTGGTCTTGCTCGCGGAGTGGATCCGGTGGACAAGGCGTCGGTAGATGATTGGGATGAAATGATCGACACGAATCTTCGCGGACTTTTATTATTAACAAAACTCTCCTTACCAAGTGTGATTAAACATAAAGGTCATATTATCAATATTGGTTCAGTGGCGGGAAGATGGACCTATCCAGGAGGTTCTGTTTATTCGGCAACAAAGTTTGCCGTACGGGCGCTCAGTGAAAGTTTTCGAATGGACTTGCTTGGCAAGGGAGTTCGAGTAACGAATATAGAGCCTGGGATGGTGGAAACTGAATTTTCTGAAGTCCGACTTCAAAACAAAGATCTTGCTAAAAAAGTCTATGAAGGGATGAGAGCGTTAAAGCCAGAGGATATCGCAGAGACCATAGGGTGGTCTTTAACCAGACCACCCCATGTGAATATCCAAGAACTCGTCATTTTCCCCACTGATCAAGCCTCAGTGAGAGATGTTTTCCGCTCTTAAAGAGCGTTGAACTGAACTTCGTCGCTAAATCCTTTTCCATATTCATCGGAGATGGAAATGGCTTGGACCGTATAATTTGTGTCACTCACCAAGCTAAAGATGGTCACTTCGTGTTCTGTTCTTAAGATGTTATCGCTTGAGGTGAGTTGTTCAGATTGTGGCGATCCTGTTACTAAGTATCTAACTTGGCTTGTCGCAGGAATATTTGTTGTCCAGCGAACAGTGACACCCCCACCAAGCAGTGCTTCAACATGAAGACCTGAGATCACTGGTGGTTCGGCGTCAACACATGGATTGTATCCGACGTCTCGTGGAATCATGTAATTGTCTTTGGTGATTGGGCGCCATCCGCGAGCAAGCATGTCTTTGTAAGCTTTCTGCGGTTTTGAGTTGTTGTCATAATCAAAGTACATTGAGTTTCCTTCCTTTCCACAGTTCGGCTCAGCGACTGTTTCAGAAGAGACTCGTCTCCACATAGGAATCATAGAGATATGATACTTCGGTCCTTGGTAATATTTGAATTTCACTTTGTATTGAGTTTGGTTGGTGAACTCCAATGTGGACCCACAACCCATTTTGGTGGGATGATCCCCATCATTATTCACAACAACACGATACTCTCCATCGTCTTCTGCGACCGACATAATGGATCCATCATCAGATAAAAGAGCAAGTTGATATTCGCCTTCTAAATCATCTGGACCCAATCGAACTCCACCTTCAAGCTCAATGGCAAAGTACTCAACAAGGTCTGTGCCATCATCCGTTTGAACAATGCCTCCGGACTCTTTTGGAAATCCCATTGTAAATAATCGGGTTGGGACAACGACTTCACTAAAAAAGAGTTCCTGTCCGGATTGCTTTCCACTTGAAAGCATCTTCTCTACAGACTGATATCTCGGTTGCTGAGAAGACAGATATGTTAAACGAGCATGCAGCCCTTGAGTCATATCTGTTGGACTATTTCCATCGAATGGATCGCAGACCAATTTATTCACAGCAAAGCGGTTCATGTCGAACTTCGAAAAGCTCTCACCTTCCTTGAGTTCCATATTCTTTCCATTGAGACACCCTGTCAGTGTGAGTGAAAGGGTCATAAAAACTCCAAGTCCTATGGTTGGATTGTAAACGCACTTCATTTCGGGCCTCCTGCTTAAGTGGCCCCAGATTATCGCGCCGCAACAAAATCTGAAATGATTTTAATGGTTTAGGCTCATAATGAGTCTCAAAAAGTTCGACAGTTTTTTCAAAAAGAAGGGCGAATTAGAAATTCGCCCAAGACTTTTTCAGTTTTTTAAACTTTGAAACTTAGATCGCGTGAAGCTGAGTGTTTTGACTCAAACTTGGCTGTTGGCCCACAAGTAGACTTCGCACTCGTTTCGATTCACCATCAAGAACTCGGCGATCCAATGCAATGAGATGAAGATGTTCTTCGCCATTGGATAGATCCCGTTTGATTCTAAGAAGTGCCATCATTGGGATTGGATGTGCAGGGGGCTGTGCCTTTAGTGTGGCTACAAATGGCTTCGAAAATTTAGTAGATGATCGATCGACCAAAAAGT
>CAZWVK010000107.1:0-8750 GCA_964636785.1 uncultured Pseudobdellovibrionaceae bacterium
AAAAATTTCATTCATATCAAAGATAAATTGACCTCAAATCAAGACCTTACGGTCTTAATCGAGGACCCAATAACCTTGTCATAACTAGCTATTTAGTTTTCAAAGAGCAAAAAGCAGAACTCAAGTGTCTAAGCGACCTCAAGCTCACCGTCAAGAAAATCTTTAAGAAATTTAAAAGATTTTTTCAACGTCGTTTTTCCGAGTCATCTTCTTTTGGTGGAGGCAACAGGGATCGAACCTGCGACCTTCTGAATGCAAATCAGATGCTCTCCCAGCTGAGCTATGCCCCCAGGCCCGGAAACGATCATCGAAAATGAACGAAAGTATTCCTGAGGTCAAGACGGAAAAAACAGATTTTCAAATTTTAATTGAAACCCAGACTTAAAACTTGGTTTCAACCAGAGCGACCACCCATTGTGCCCAATAATAACGCAATTTCAAGGTGGCAAAGGGGGATTTGGCCTTTTGTCTAGTGGATTATGCTGAAGCTTTGGACGCAATTAGGCTGAGATTATTGAGCCATAAGCGCTCAGCGGTCAGATCGAATCCAACATCCTCTCCGCCCTTAAGAACAGAGTCAAAAACGCGCTTTAAAACTTCCAAATCTTCGGGAATGCTATCTTCCAATTCGAGAGTTTCTTCAATGGCATCGACAACAGATAGTAAATCCGGAGTGGTAACGACTCGAGGAAGTCTGTTCATGTCGAGACCCGCAGCAAGCGCTGGTTTGAATCCGATTAGATTTTGAGTGATCAAAATTTTCTTTCCAGAGTGAAAATTTACTTGAAGGAACTTATGACCATCCGAATCCACACGATGAATTACATCTTCTAAATCCTTTGCAGAGAATGAGAGATGTTTGCCATCGGCTTGCTGAAAAACTTGAAGGAGCAGGTCATTGTTTTTGCGGCTGGACTGGAGGCCAGAACTTAGATTTATGAACTCTTCAATCTCAACCATGTGTTCGCGCTGGGTATCTTCATTCGACTGGCTCAAAATGCATTCCTCCAAAGGAAGTTAATCTTCACAATGTCCGCTTCGTCTCCACAGTCAATTCCCTTGAGGGGTGGACCTCATTTTTGGCAATTTGTCCTGTATCAGAAAGGCTCAGTGATTTGTGAATAGACAAAAAAGGAAAAATACTGTTTCAATTCAATTCATATGTTGATTCATCGCTGGCAGGCGCCAAAAATTCCAAGCCTTACTCAAATGAAGATGATGTTTGAATCTGAAGGGCTTGAACCCTTCGAAGAAACTCTACAACCTGGCCGAGATATTCAAGACCTTCGCCATCCCTTTGATGAAGTAAGAATGGTCGCTGATGGTGAGCTTTTGTTGGAAATTCTTGGAACACGAATGCTACTGAGAGAGGGTGACAAAATCACAATTCCTGCTAACACAAGGCACACGAAGAAAGCTTCTGGCGATAAGCCCTGCCTTTGCGTTTGTGCGCACCAGATTGACTAGTTATTTTTTATTCTGCCTTTTCCAAGCCTGATACTCTTTCATCGACTTTTCGAATCCAAGCTCAGATGGTTCATAGAAGCTCCGATTCTTTAACTCTTGTGGCAGAAACTCCATATCCGTCCAACCTGTTGGGCCATCATGAGCATACGAATAGTTTTGTCCATGCCCAAGATCGCGCGCCAGCTTCGTTTGCGAAGACCGCAGTGACTTGGGTATGGATAAGCTTCCTGAACGTCTGACCTCTTCCATCGCTTCGTTAATGGCAAGATAGGAGCGGTTGGATTTGGGAGCATAGGCCAAATAAACCACCACTTGCGCAAGATTAATTCGCGCCTCGGGCATACCAACAAGCTCAACAGCCTGGAGACCCGCTATCGCAAGGCTAAGTGCTCGAGGATCCGCATTGCCAATATCCTCAGAAGCTAAAATGACCATTCTTCTTGCAATAAAAATAGGATCCTCACCAGCTTCCAGAAGACGAGCGAGATAATAAATTGCGGCGTTGGCATCACTCCCTCGCAGACTTTTGATAAACGCAGAAATCGTATCATAGTGAAGATCCCCACTCTTATCGAATGGAAGAAGCTGATTTCCCAAAACTTCATCCAACTGATCTGTTGAAAGGGGGAACTGGTAGCGATGTGATTCAAACTGAAAGAGTCTTATCAAAGCTTCAATCCCATTAATCAATCGCCGAGCATCTCCATGAGAAGAAGACACTAAAGCGTCAAATGCCTCTGCTTTGAGAACACCCTTTGGATCAATAGAGGATTTTAAGAAGGCATTCTCCCCGATTTTTTTTAAATCCGTTAGGCTCACTGGATCAAAAACGATGACGCGACAACGACTGAGAAGTGCGCGATTCAATTCGTAACTGGGATTTTCTGTCGTTGCGCCAATTAAAGAGAAGTCACCCCGCTCGCAATACGGAAGCAAAACATCCTGTTGGGATTTATTCAGCCGATGAATCTCATCCAAAAAAATCAGTGTTTCAGTCTGTTGAGAGTGCCTTAGAAATCGCGCTTCTTCCCCGAGCCGTTTTAACTCTTTGGCTCCTGTATCTATGGCGCTGACTTTGATTGTTCGTGAGCCTCGCTGTTCAGCAATGATTTGCGCCAGCGTGGTTTTTCCAGTTCCAGGCGGACCCCAAAAAATAAAATTTGGAAATGGATTTGAAGATTTGAGCGCAGAAGACAGTGATGGATTGTTTTTCAATAGACCACGGGAATCGATGAAGCTTTCAATTTCTTTTGGCCTCAGTCTCTCAGCCAATGGAGCCATTTCCGTGGTACTTCTGTTTGTATCAAAAAGATCCATAGGGCTTTGGTCTAGTCCTAGTTCTTATCAAATTCAAGTTGCTTGAAAAAGTATCGGGCCTTGCTGAACCTAAACAAGGTATCCTAATCCTACAGAACCAGGGAGTGCGCCCGTGAACACAAAATTTAATCGCAAAATTAGAGTTTTTATTGTCGCTCTCGCTTCAGTTTTTCTCTGTCAGTGCAGCGACAAAGAGGGCCTCAGCAAAGATGTCGAAATCTCACCACTGACGAAGAACCCATTAATTCGAATGGGGAAAAGAAAAGTAGGTAGTGGTGAGGTGCAACCACAGTGGTTTGACTTTACATTTAATATTAATAATGCAAGCGCCTACGATATCCGAATTGAAGAGGTTCTGTTTTTTGTAAGCGCCGATGGAATAGAGTATCCGCCTAAGTTTTTCGACCTCGGACTCCTCACAGTGGTCAACTCGAACGGAACTCAATATACCTATAGCTCTTATTGCAACTACAAACCAGGATACAATAGTATGGTTAGAGCATGTCGAGACTTTACTGTTTATGCAAACGTGGCTGATACTGGAAACACCTCGAACTCCAAAGAGCTCAATTTCTATATCGGAGATATCCCGGCGTCTGAATCAGGGACTCGAGCCTACCAAGTTCGCATGGAGGTCTACGGAGTGATCATAGATCCAAACACAGGTACCGACGTTGAAAGGCTTTTAAAAAGACTCTATTTTACAACCCGATAGCTTAAGAGATCAGATTATAAAGATGCCGCCCTTGTATCTTGTCCATTTACCATAATCCTCGGAGTTAGGAAGATAAGAAGCTCATTCTTAATTTTCTCTTTCTCTCTGGATTTAAACAACCATCCGAGTATCGGAATGTCTTTAAGAACTGGAACGCCAATATCCGACTGAGTCTCGTCTGTCTGATAAATTCCACCAATCACAGAGGTCTCTCCGTTACGAACCAGTACTCTGGTTTTTGCTGTTCGAGAGTTCACTGGTCGAGATTGAGTTGTTTGCGCAACAACTGGTCCGGCAAACTGTCTTAAAACATCAATATCCATAATCACCGAGCCGTCTGAGGTAATTTGCGGAGTCACTGCCAATTTCAGCTGCACCGGAATGCGGTTCTCAGTTTGGTTCAAAAAGAACGACCCGGAACCAGAGCCGCCACTTGGGATTGTGACTAAACTAATGACTTCACTGGATTGCCCGATCTCTGCTCTATCACGATTCATAACCACGATTCGAGGAGATGAAATCAGCTTTGCTGTTCGATCCGATTCAGCCAGGTGCAGTGCTGCATTTAAATCACCGAGAAAATCCAACTTTCCGAACGTGAGTTCCACGAAGTTCGGAAGCGGGGATCCGCCTTGAGCAAAATTGAGGCGCGGTGAAAGTTCAAGTGGAGTTCCCAGGGCTCCGCCTGTCTGAGAAAGTGTAATTGGCGAACCCGTTGCACCCCAACGAATACCCAAACTCGACGTAAAGTCTTCAGATGCTTCAACGATTTTTCCCTCAATGAGCACTTGGTTTGGCTGAATGTCCAGAGCTGCAATCAACTTTGTGACTTTGTCTAGAATATCCTCTCTATCGGTAATTAGGATGGAATTGCTTCTCGCATCGACAACAACCTTACCCTCTTTCGAAAGAAATTCTTTAACCTGATTTTCAAGAGAATCAACGTTCGCATAGTTCACTGGAATAACTTTGACCTTGATTGGAGCCAGTTCTTTTTGCGCTATTAAAAAATCTCGAGCATGTTGTGCCTCTGCCCGCAGCTCACCCATTGTTGAGATCCTCAAGACATTTCCGTGTCGAATATATCCAAGATTCTTCGCCCGCATCACTGAAACAAGAGCCTGATCCCAAGGAACTCGTCTAAGTTTCATTGAGATTTTTCCATCCACTTGATCAGACATAACGATATTGGCACCACTCTCCTCAGAAATAAAACTGATTACGTCTCGAACGTCCGCATCGCGCACTTGAAGTGAAATTGGTCGGCCCTCAAACTTTTGATTGCTCATCAAAAACTCTTCCAATGTGCCCGCTCCAAGCGGTGCACTTGAACTTCCTTGAGGTGGAGATGGCGCACTGTTGTCTTGAACCGCGGCAAAGTTCTCCGCAGAAAAAGAGGGCGGAACTACCACTAAAGAGGTTCCTTCCATACGCAGCGCAGGTTCCTCATTGAATCCTGGCTTGAGCTGTACAACTATTCGAACCGTGATGTCTCCCGGAGTCTGATAGGCATTAATACTTCCAAAGCTACCAGAAAAATCCTTCATTAAAAACGGGCGCTTCAATCGCTCGGGCAATACCGCATTTTGAATTTCGATTATGTATTGGCCATTCTGAGCATTAAAACGAGTTTCATAATTTAGGGTTTTGTCAGCATCAACCACAACTGTTCCACCCGCCTGATTAGCCAAATAACGGATGTCTGTGATCTCTACAGAACCCGAGACCGTTGGAGTTGGTGAAGCTTCTTCCATTGTAAATTCATCTACCACAGGCTCTTCAAAGGAGTCTGCAAGATCAAGCTCGTCCACTTGTTGAGGTTTATCTGAAAATGCAGGAGGCTCTGGTGTTTGAACGACTTCGTCTGCGCTTAGCTCGTCCAATTCAAGCTCCTCTGCTAACTCATCCTCAGAAAATGATTCTATGTCGTTACTCGCAGTGGCGGATTCATCGAATTCAAATTCATCAAAACCCAGATCCGAGGCTTCATCAGCTATAGGCTGCTGAGGTTCTACCTGAGAAAAGTCAAATTCTTCAAGGTCCAGGGAGACGTCCCCAGCGTTTTGGGCTGGTTCGCCAAATGCTTCGTCAGTCACTTCGATTTCGGATAGCATTTCATCATCGAGTGAGTTTGTTTGCGAAGTCGTACACCCAACGCCAAGCCCAATACCCACTAGGACTGGCAGAAACAAAATCTTTATTTGAAAGCGCATCATCCTTGACACCTCTTTTAGTTAAATATTAAGCGAGATCTCTATGAAAACAAAGGCTGGAACTTCAAATTATCTCTCCAGTCGCAAAACTTTTGTTTCATAAACAATTCCTGCTTCTTTTCTTTCGGCCTCAACAATCACGACTTCCCCTTCACGAATAGCCGCAATATAACCATTTTTCAAACCTATACCTTCGTCTCGCCCCACCACATGCACCGTTGAGTTCGGATCAACGAACATCGCTTTTGGATTTTTAATATCCCACATAATCCCAAGAAGTTTTAAATCGCTCAGCGAATACTTCTGAAGAGGACTCTGCGGAACTCCTTTTTCCAAAGTAAGATCTTCAAAGGTTTCAAACGGATTACGCCTCTCGCCAGCGTCATAAATGTACGGCTCAAGAAAAACCTCTAACTCTCGTGCTGCTGAGGCCGTTGAGTCCGCATCGACTGAAGGAAACTCCGGCCTTGGGCCCAAGTCCTCAGGAGCTGCGGCTTCCCCTTCCATAAGTTCTCTTGAGTAAGACGGAACAGACTCATCGACAGCTTGCTCTTCACTAGAAGGCGGAGCTTCATCTTCTTGAGATTTGGCGGGACTTAAAAACTGAAGAGAAAGATAGGCAGCTAGTCCTACAGAAACAAGAGAAACAAAAAGATATGATCCAGCCTCGCCTAATCTCTTCCAATTCATAATTGAGTCTTCCCTTGATAACTAAATGCATGGATGTCTGCAATCATACGGATCAAGCCATTCCCCTGAGAGCCTGAGCTTGTCATTTCGAGTCGATCGAAAATGAAGATTTGACGTTTTTTTGTTAAGCTCGACATAAAACTTAATATTTGATCATATTGTCCTTGAATTTCAATTGTAACACCTAGTTCGACAAAATCTTCGACTCGATTCGGATCGGGAATCGACTTAGGAATCAGTCTTGTAATATCAAGACCAGACATTCGCGCCTCTTGTGACACCGTCTGCATCAGTTGTCCGATCCTAAAATTAGCCGGAATAAAAGAGAGCAACTTCTCAATTGAGTTTCCTAAGCTGTGAGAAGCTTCCTTGAAGTCTCGTGCCCGCTGTAACGATTCATCGACTTTATCCAGTTCGCTCTGAACGCGAGCAATCTCGGATTGCATACTGGCAATTTGTATTCGTTGTTGATCACCCGAATCAAAAATCAGAAAATAATAAAGTGAGGTCACTAAAAACCCAATGATCACGGCTCTTCCGATTGTGAGGCGGCTAAACATTTCGATCAATTCACCACCTCCGAGCGAGCAACGATCTCAAATTCCCTCATTTCATAGCCGCCATCCTGAATTTCATTGTCCTGAGTCAAGACCACATCTGAAAAATAACCACCATCCTCTAATTTATTTACGAATGTGGAGACGGCTGCATTATCTCGAGAGAGTCCTTTAATGAGATAATTATCTTTTTCAATTCTCATCTGTATGAGCCACATTCTCGCCGGAACAATTGACTGAATAAAATCAAGCGACTTCACTTCTCTCAATCTTAATCGAGAGAGATTCTTAAGGAGTTTCATTTTATCTTGAAGGGCTTTGGAATCGTCTTGAGCGGTACCGAGCGTCTGAAGCTCAGAGTTTTTTTGATCCAGTTCAGCTTGAAGTTGGCTCCGCTGTGTATTTTGCTGCATCACCCGTTTATTTAGCTCATCGATATTCGAACCTTCATAAAAGTTCAAAGCAATTGTTCCACCTACGATAAGTAAAATCTTAACGAAAATTGTCACAAGGGGAGACTGTCCCGAAGGGAGTGCCTCATCCCGATAGGCCGACTCTAAGCCCTCAGCGTCTTCAATTCGGGTTCGTCCGAGATTGATACGAATCAATTGTCACCCACTTTTCTCAATCCCAGCCCCAGTGCAGTCGCTCCGAGAGCTTGAATCTCATCCAAATAATCTGCGGTAAACAACTTAGACTTTGGAGTAATTCTGCTCAGAGGATTAAAAAACTCAAAGGGGAGCTTCAATGCCTGTCTCACCTCGTTTACGAGATTCAGAGTCCGAAATCCACCACCAGTAAAATACATACTATTCACTGAAAGCCCCGGAGTTGTGTTACCGAAAAAGTCCAAGCTATTCTGAATTTCTTCAATTACAACTTCATGACTTGTTTTGATTGCAGATAATAGCTCTTCAGGATTCGCATTCGATTGGCTGGCACTTACCTTCAAAGCTTCAGCTTCTGCAAATGAAACGTTCATCGCCTTTTGAATCTCTACCGTATAGGTATAACCACCGACAGGAATATCTCGATAAAAAACAACCTCACCTCCCGCCAAGACAACAAAGTTGGTTACCGAAGCTCCCATATCAAGAAGTGCCACAGTTTGATCCATGACAGATGGCTCGTTTCTAAGTAGGCAGTTTGTAAGTGCGAAGCTGCTTAAATCAACCACGGACGGATTTAAACCGGCACCTTGAGCAATGTCTTGATACACAAAAACTGAATCCTTCTTTGCGGCGACCAAGAGAATGTCCATGGTATCCATGGTATCCATGGTACTTAAGCTAGGAAGAATCTTGTAATCAATATTAACATCATTGATGTCGAAAGGAATATATTGTTCTGCTTCCCAGCGGATCTGACCTGAAACAAGCTTTGCATCCATTTTTGGAATTGTAATCTTCTTAACAACAACGGAAGTTCCCCACAGACCCACTGCGGAATTCTTACGTTTAGATTTCATTTCTGCAATCAGTCCGCGAACCACATCAGAAATCACAGCAGAGTTCTGAATCTCGCCACCCAATATTGCGCCTTCTGGAGTTGGCGCCATTGCAAAACCCACAAGCTGCGCTGAGCGTGATGAAAAATCAATTTCACAAGCTTTGATCATACTCGACCCTAGGTCGAGTCCAATTAGCTTTTTGTTCGAAAAGAACATGAGTTAGGGCCCCTCTTCGCTGCCGTTCAAATGGTGGTTATAGCCTGTCCCATTAAAAAGTAAATCGAAGGGCTAGAACAATGTCAATTCGTCCAGTCTAGCCGATTTACACTGGAACAATCATC
>CAZWVK010000108.1:0-8714 GCA_964636785.1 uncultured Pseudobdellovibrionaceae bacterium
ATAAACGCTTGAAAAGCTTGATTGACTTCGTATTTTAGATAGGTCAACTGATGGTATGGAAAACTTAGAGAAACTTCTGGAAAGATTAATTGAGTCTCGACGCACGGTTCATCAGTTTGCAGAAGGTAAGGTGGATGAAGGTTTGGTTATTAAAGCTTTGGAGCTTTCTTTGTGGGCCCCTAACCATCGTCATACATTTCCATGGCAATACATTTTAATTTCTGACGAAAAGAGACGGGCTTTAATTGATCTTTCCATTGAATTGAAGAAAGCCAAAGATCCATCTTTCTCAAAAGTCAAAGAGGGGGCATTACGAAAAAGACTGGCCGATCCATCACATTGGATCGCGCTTGGGCTTAAACATCCAAAAGATCCAAAGATTCTTATGGAAGATATCGCCACTCTTGGAGCAAGTGTTCAGATTGCATCTCTTTACCTTTGGGAGAAGGGCATCGCCACGAAGTGGAGCACTGGTGCCTATTCCACACATGAAAAGACTTATGAAATTTTAGGTTTGGATCCTGAAGAAACCTATTTAATGGGAGTTCTCTTTATTGGTGCGGCCGGACTCATCCCTCCAGCTAAAAATCGACCGGAAATTTCTCAAGTCCTAAAACGAAAATAAAATATTAATCCACATTCCTAAAACGCAAAGAATTCCTACAAAGTAACTTATAGCTCTTCGAATCACGTTATTGCTGATGAGGTGAACGAAAGAGTGAATCATTCGTGATGCAATGAAGAGCCATGCAAGCCATATCGCTGAGGAATTGGTGGCATCAAAAATATGAGTGGATAAACAAGTCACTAAGAAAAGAAGAGGAACCTGAAACTGGTTGTCGAAATGACGGCCAATAACAATAAGGTTTTCAGGTGCATCGCCCTGATAATTTTTAAAATAACTGACGCGAACCTGGCGATTTTTTGTGGAGCTCAAGCGGGTCAGAAAATTTAGAATTCCAAGCAAAACAATGTAGAAAACATAGGTCGCCATGGGCAGTGCCATCAGCATATATTCCTCCTAGTGAGAGTCCATCTCGAAACGTCGTGGGGCCTCTGGAGCCAAAACCAATTCAAAATGAATACGGCTCACTTCTCGTCCATCCATGGTCTCAACCTTAACTCGCCATGATCCGGGAAGATAGTTGGATTTGATCCCATATCCACGAAAACCCTCATCTCGTCCGCCGATGATTTTAATAGGTATGCTGTCTTGCTGAATCCATCCGCGCTCAGGATCTTTATGAAGCCAAACCATCTTGACCTGATCCGAGAATCGGGTCGGCGAGAAGATGCGAAAGAAAATATGGATGCGATCGCCTGGGCGAGCGATAAAATATTGATCGCCGACATGCCAGAACCTCCACCATGGACGCTCATGATAGAGCTCGTACTGAGACTGGGATTTTTTAATGTCGTGATAAACACCCATGAACTGAACTGAAAGCGGAACAGGGGGAATCAATTTTAAAACATAGAAAATAATAAAAACACTAGCCACAAGTGAGCTCGGCACAAGGATCTGTCGGCGACAAAGTTCAAATAGTTTCGGATGCTTTTTAAGAATGTAATAAGAAAAAATCGCAATCGGCGTCATTCCGAAAACCAATGATCCGAGGAAAACCAAGAGCCCAATGGAGCCGGCTCCGATCGGGACAATGAAAACCGAAAAGCAGATCAAACAGAGGCTTCCCAGACCAAATTTAAAAGGAAGGCTTGCAGACTGAAAACGGGACCATTCATTGGCGACCAAGAGCACCGCCATGATCACCATAAAAAGAAATGAGACAACAAGGCTGGAGCTCTTAAAAAAGAATAAAGTGTAAGCGCTTAAAAGTGCTCCAAAGAAGAAGTGTAAGATCTCAGGTTTATACTTTTCATATAAAGATCGAACCTTTCCCCATTTGGCTTTTTCATCTGGCTGAGCCTGCTGAAAAAAGCTAGTGATTAAGATCAACCAAATCAAAACCAAGTAGCCAAGCTGGGTCACCAGAGCCACAAGCGAGTCCACTCGATCAAGAGTAAAGACATCAAATCCGAAACCTAAGATGAAAAATAGCGCTGGCCAGTAGGGACGATATTTTTCGAAGCTCGCTTGCCAAACGGAAAGCTTATCACGCATGATGGTGTTCATTTTTTAAATTCTGGAGGCTTTTAAATAAGATGTCACGACTCAGATGGGAGCAAATAGGGCAGCTGCAAACTTTAGTAAAAGCGGGAAAGGACGATGGTCCAGCTTTGGTGTTGCTCCACGGTTACGGGGCGGATGCACAAGATCTTTCGGGCCTTACACCGTTTTTGGATTTTGAAGAGAACTTCAGTTTTTATTTTCCGGACGGGCCTTTGGAAATTCCAATCGGATTTGGGCAAGTGGGGAAAGCCTGGTTTCCCATTCCGATGTCACAGCTCACAGACGGATTTGATTTTGAAGATGTAAAGCCGGTTGGGCTCGAGGGGATTGTTGCAAAACTTGAGAAGTTTCTTTCTCAGCTTCCCCATGAAGAAGTTATTATCGGCGGATTCAGTCAAGGTGCGATGTTGACAACTCATGTGGCTCTTATGAATCCGTCGCGCTTTAGAGGGCTTGTTGCGCTCTCAGGAACACTTTGCAATGTGCAAGAGTGGCAAAGCTTTTGCGATCGAACTGAGAATCGCTTTCCGGTTTTTCAAACACACGGCCATTACGATTCTATTTTGACTTTTCATCAGGCGCAGAAATTGGATTCGTTCTTTCGTAGAAATAACTTTGAAACCCAGTTTTATGCGTTCAATGGGGAACATGAAATTCCGGCTGAGGCGATCCGTCGTCTAAAGATTTTTTTATCTCAGGTTTCAAAACGCTAAATAAAGGTTTCCAATAATGGCAACATCTGGAGAGCCATGAACATAAAGAAAATTTTTGCGCCCATCGTTGTCACCGAGCGCCCAGTCTTCTTGAAATAAAAGGGAGAAGGCGAGCTTTTCGGAACTCCTGTAACGAGCTCCAATTGCCTCACTTCCTCGCCAAGCGGTAAGACCATTCCATCCCGACGCCGCTCGCTCTGCGGATTGAGATTTTGGATCCGTTGAGACGTATAAGAATTCAAGATGTTCTTTGTCTAAAAGTGGGGATTCATAACGGAGTTGAAAAACCAGGTCCCACTTTGCTCCGAGAGGAATTTCAAACCATCCCTCATAAAGTTGTGACCACTGCCTTGTCGGCCATCCAGCGAAGATGGGATTGGGTGAAAGCTTGCTAAACCCCGCGGTAAACCAAAAATAAGCCCAACTTGAAATCCGAGATCCCGCATGAATTAAAAGAGAGCCCTCCGTATTTCCTGTCGTGAGCGTGCTGTTTGGACCTCGAAGCGGTAAACGTGTTTGGAATGAAATGGCGAGCCCTTCCATCTCTGGCCGAGGGCTTTCTTCTTTTTTAAAAAGCCACCACTTTAACTTGATCAAAGAATGCGAAAGACCTGAAGCTTGATTTGTGCCGAGCCGCTCTTCCCCGTTTTTCTGAATGGTGAATCGATTTTGATCCGCAGGGAATTGATGACGACGAAAACGATCAGCGCCGACGAAAATATGCCAGTCGTCCAAAGGTCGATCCATAATTCCACCGGATCTGGTCAAAATCGGTAGCGCGACACTCAATGAGAGGTCGTCACTCAGTGCAAAGCCCCCTTCAAGATGAAATAAGGTCTGCTCAAAATCGGCTCCGAACGAATAAATATCGCTATTTCTTTTGTCCTGAAGATCCATGTCAGCATTCCAGAAATTGCCGTGCTGAAGTTCCGCAAAGAACCATCTGTCCGCTTTCCATCCCGGACTTTCGCCACTTGGTAGCCCATGCATCCATGCTAAGGGGTGGGTGCTCCTATAGCTCACCACAGAGGCTTCTGTTGCGATTGCAGAATAAAAAACTAAAAAGATAAAAATTTTCTTAATCACGGAACTAAAAGATATCGTAATCAATTTTGGTCACTTTAGCTCTTGGTTTTGCCTGACATGTTAGACACTCACCGACATCAATATTTTCCTGAGTTAGAATTCCAGGATCCTCTTGCATAACCAATCCTTCAGTGACTTTTCCCATACAAGCCATGCATGCACCATCCATACAGGAGTATGGAGGATTTGCACCAGCTTCAATCAAGGCCTCTAAAATCGACTCATCTTTCCCAACTGAGTAGACTTTTGTTTCACCAGAGAGTGTCACTTCCACGTCGTAAGTGTCCTGCATATCCGGTGTGGCAGCTCCAATCAGTGTTTTTCCATCCACATCCGTCTTTGGTTTATCTTCTGGAAGTGTGGATGTATTGAAACTTTCTTGATGGATTGTTTCAGCGGGTAGTCCACACAGCAGTAAAGAGTTTTTCACCAGATCCATGTAGCCATCTGGCCCACAGAGATAAACTTCAAAGCCATTCAGCTCCAAAGTTTTGGAAAACGCTCTTAACCAACCTTCAGTGATTTTGGAAGTGGGAGCTTCCCAGGCTGCAGAGGGTTGAGACAAGAGGTGATGAATTTCAAGTCGCGTTGGGTACCGAGACACCCACTCATTGAGTAAATCACGATAAATGATCTGATCCTCGGATCGATTCGCAAAGACCAGAGTGACTTTCTGATCATTCGTTTTTTTAAGAACATATTTTAAGATTGAAAAAAGAGGAGTGATTCCAGAGCCGGCTCCAAATAAAACAAAGTGTCGTGTTGAATCACTGTACTTAAAAAACCGCCCTGAAGGTGGCGAAACTCGTAAGACATCACCAGCCTTTACGGTGTCACACAGAAAATTTGATCCGCGCCCACCCGGAACTCTTTTAACGGTTATGCGAAAATCCTCATCCACTCCTGGTGCGCTACATAGAGAGTAACTTCTAGAGATTTCTTCGCCATTGACATTTAGAAAGAGCGATACGAATTGACCCGGTTCATATTTGAACTTCTCTTTTAGGTCCGCTGGAATATTGAAAGAAAAACTAGTGGCTTGAGAGGTTTCTTTGATCACTTCTGAAACGGTTAAAAGATGTGTGTAATCCTCTAATTTTAAACTCATTCGATGGCTCCTAGATGGCAACTTCCTACGATTCGTCCTTCACCGGACAAAAAGACACCTGAGGAATTGGATAAAACAGTTAACACGCCACCGGGAACCTGTACAAGCCACTTGAATTCAGTTGAGCCACCACTCTCCGCAATCGCAGCTGCAATTGCGCCAGTTCCGCAGGAGAGTGTGAAGTTTTCTACTCCTCTTTCAAACGTCACAGAGTGGATTTTATTCTTTTCGCGACTTGGAGACTTGAATGTGACATTGACTCCACGCTCCTGGAAGGGTTTGAGTGCCTTTATAATCAAAGCCTTCTCTTTGAGACGGGTGAGATCTGAAAGGTCTTTGGAGTCTAAAACGGCGTGAGGAACGCCTGAGTTTACAAATGTGTAGTTTCCGGCTGGTGAGGAGTGACCCTCAGAATATTCACTCCATTTTGGAATCTCCACAGTGACGTTTCCTGAAATCTCTTGTGGATGTTCGACTTGCGCTTTGATCACTCCCACATAAGTCAGAAATGCGAAACTGGATTTCTTATTCGCATAGGCAAAATAGCGCGACACTGCGCGAGCCGCATTGCCACACATTTCAGCCTGGCTTCCATCTGAATTAAAAAAGACCCATTCGAAATCCAAATCAGCATGAGGTTTGAGGTAAACAAACCCATCTGCACCAAAGCCATTTTGGCGATGACAGAAGCTCTGAATCTCCTTGGGTGATGGCAAAGAGAGGTCAGGATTTTTAAGGCTGTCGACAATCAGAAAATCGTTTCCGGTTCCACAAACTTTAACCATTTTGAGAACTTAACAGCTGAATCCCCATTTAGGGTATCGGGATGGGTCAAGAAACGCAGTGCATATTGGCCTTTAGAGAGCACCCACATAAGGATTTTTAAAAAAGGGGAGGGACCCGTGAACTTTAGATGGAGCCTTGTAGGGCTGGTTTTTCTGTCACTGGGAGCGAAAGGTGATCTTTTGGATTTAACCGGCTCATGGGCCTTGAGTGGCGAACTCCAAAGTTCGCACAGAATCGAAATGATTGTTCACCGAGTCTATAATGACAAAGACAGACAAGAATTGATGGAGTTAAGAGAAAAAGGGTTTGCTTGTGTGTATGCAAATGCAAACACCTATCGATGTCGACGAACCATTCATGGGGAATGGGTCCCATCGAACTCTCATAAGTCACGCCTCAGTGAGCGCTATAAAGACGAAAGCTTTGAGTTGGTTCATATGGGTGGTGAAGCCTCACTTGTGACTGAAGGGGACTCCGTGCGCCAGTGGCAGCTTCCTCATATAGCTTATAATAAGTTTGGAAAAACTAGTGATGTCATTTATTGGGAGCACTCAGACGGCAGTGCAAAACTTCAGTTTGAAATTCAGAAGAAAAGCTACTGGCCACATTTTACAAGCGATGATGTCTTATTCTTCCGAGATGTCGTCACGGAGACCGATGGAAACCACATCAATGAATTTTGGTATGATGTGACTTTTATTCGTAAGAAGGACTAATCGTTCTTAATTTTAATAAGCCCGATGTTTTCTAGATCTCCGAGAAGGAATATCCAGATTTCATTGCCATTCATTTCAAATGAAGAAACCTCGTAGAATTCAATTCCGGAGTAAGAACTTTTAATGTCAGCAATGAGGTTCTTGTCGATTTGGATTGTATTTTTAATCGTAAAATTATCTCCATTTCGAATCTCAATCAAATCGGCTTCGGAATTAACAGTAAGAAAGTCACCGTTTTTAAGTCGGATGATCCCATTGTTTTCCTTGTGCTCTGGCGGAGTGGTGTAATTTTTCAAATCGAATTTCGAACCTAAAAAGTTAAGAGGATTTCTCCTTACTCTTTCACCGGTTGCGCGATCAAAGAATTGGGTTTTTGCAATTTTACTTTCGCCTACGACCTCAATCGCTATGAGCTCTTCGCTAAAATGAATTCGCCCGTAATAATAAGAACCAGTTAAGTCGATTTCAATTTGAGGGCCGATGAGCTGCTGAGTGGTGAAGTCGAAGGCTTGAAGAATCAATATGCGACCACTGTAAAAGGATCTGAAATATCCTAATGTGCTGCTATTGCTCACTCTTACAAAGTCTAATTTCTCTCCTTCATAGTCCTCAACATTTGGTAACCTTACTGCGGCCTCCTGTTGAATCTGGCTTGCACTTATTGCGAAAGCTTTTCGTGCAGCTTCAAACCCATCGATTCTTTGTGAAAGAGAAGACACATGGGCTTCGGAGATATAAAGGTCGAGAATCTCCGCATCCAGATTAATGAATTGAGCAAAATCGGAACTGGCCTGATAGGTTTCTTTGAGATCAAGAATGCTTTGGTAATCTGTGAATTCGGAGTACAAGAGGTTGCCCTGAACTCCGAAGGTGTCGAGTTGGTGACCTGAGTGAGATCCGTAAACGTATCCGAAGAATCGTGACCCTTCAGAGTCAAAGGCAAATGGCAATCCGCCTTCCGCAAAGGGCAGAAGCTTTGATGGATAATTGGAGTACTTGAGGTAAGAGTCGCATAGAGTGGCATTTGTGGTGATAGCAGCTGTTGCGATCAATGCCAAAACACCTGCTTTAAGTATATTAGACATAAGGTTCTCCTTAAGCATGCTCAACTTATATAACCAATCTCATTTAAGTAAAGCCGAAGCTAGCTTGTAGGGTGAACTTGCTCCACTACAGAAAAAATTTCACACAGTGTCGCGGATTTTAATCCTTTAAAGGTTCAAGATGAGAGGCGCGGATGTTGATCACTCCGCCCTTCTTCTCGATCTGGCCAGTGATGCTCAATATAGGGTAAAAGATCAAATCCAAGCGATGCTTTTCATAAACTTGTGGAGTCAGTACCACATTGAATGAGCCCGTTTCATCTTCCATTGTTAAAAAAGAAAAACCTTTCGCCGTGGGTGGTCTTTGATGAAGAGCCATAAGGCCTGCGATATGAACCTTTCTTCCGCCGGGTGCCTTCTCAAGATCTTTGGCTGTTAAGAAGCGATGACCTTTGAGCTTGAGGTGTTCCCTAAAAAGATCCATGGGGTGTTTATGAAGAGAGTATCCTTTGGATTGATACTCTCTATAAAGCTCTTCTTTATCACTTTCCTGTGGAAGAAGATGTTGGTCCGCCATTTCACTTTGAGTGAAGAAAAGACTTTTTGGATCGATATTTAAAGATTGGATCTTCCAAAGAGCCTGTCTTGGATTTAAATCAAATCCTTTCAAAGCTCCACTGGAGGCTAAAAGCAAAAGTGAGCGCTTAGACATTCGAGAGCGTTTTACAAAATCAGAAAAATCCTTAAAAGCTCCATTGGCATTTCTCTCCTCAATCATTTTTTTTATTTCCTCTTCACGAAGTCCATAAAGAGAGCGAAAGCCCAATCGAATCCATTTTTCTTTTGGGTTTGTATAGTCATATTCCGAAGTTTGCGCATCCAGATCCAAGAACTTAACCCCATGTCTTTGTGCATCTGCAATCAAAGCTCTGGGAGAGTAAAATCCCATAGGTTGAGAATTCAAAAGAGAACAAACGAAAACATCTGGGTAGTGGCATTTGATATAGCAGCTCGCATAAGTGAGTAATGCAAAGCTTGCAGCATGGCTTTCTGGAAATCCATAAGAAGAAAATCCAACAATGGTTTGATAGATCTGCTCTGCATATTGAAGCTCAATTCCATTGGAAAGCA
>CAZWVK010000109.1:0-7209 GCA_964636785.1 uncultured Pseudobdellovibrionaceae bacterium
ATTTAAATGGTTCCCAGTTTCGTCATCGCATACGACCAACTTTGGGTCCTCGATTGGAGATTTGTGCGCCAGTGAATCAAAGAAGAGAGGATGTCGAAATTAAAATGAATGCACTTTCGCACGACGAGGTGTTGTTGGTGGACGGTGCCAATTTAGAGTGGACAAAACTTCGTCGAGAGCAGGCCACTTATGTTTTAAGGGCCATTGAAAAAGGAAAAGCCAGCAATTCTAATGTGGCCTCATTCAGCGTGGATCCACGAAATGATTGATTTTTCTGACGTTACATATTGTCCATTGGCTATGTCGATTCCAGACGAACTCGTAAAGTCCGCGTATGAGGAAGTGAAGCGTGCGGAAACACGATTTAAAAGTATATATAGAACTTGCGAAATGATCCCCATTTATACCCCAGGGGGAGCAATCGCTAAAGATAGAATTCGCTCTTCAAAAGATAAACTGATGTGGACCCCTGAAGCGCAAAAGATGGCAACTCTGAAAGATCTTTTGGAGACATTCTTTTTTTCAGTTATGCATCCACTCCCCAGAGTACTTGTTTTGGTCACTCCACCGAGAGGAGAAGTTAAGCTTCATATCGACTGTTCGAAGGACTATGTGGATAAGTTGCAACTGAAGCTAAGATTGGTTTTTTCAGGAGATCGAAGTGGCCTTTGGTTTTTGGGAGATTCGAAATCAAGAAATTTTATTGATGGTCAACATTCGTTATATGTCATAGATGGTTCTCATCCTCATGGAATGGTCAATGAGAGTTCAGACCCAAAGTACACTTTATGTTTAGGCTCACCGTGGACAGGTGAGATCGGAGCTGAATTTCACAGTTTATTGGAGAGGAGTTTTCATCAATTTAATGAGTCAGTGATCTTACGCTCCGACATTGGACGTCCGATACACGATGACCTATTCCAAGATTCTGTTGAATCCCTTATTCAACAAAATTCTCGGGACCCGCGTGATGATCTATTATAGATGCGACGGTCATCTCCGCAACTAAGAGATTTCTCGGTTGAGCGAGTATCCATAAGATAATATCGACCAGATCATTGGTTTTCATAATAGGCTCATTGAGGTTCCGTTGAATAATCCTTGGAGAGTCAAAGTAGCCAGGATTAATACAGGTGACTTTCAATGAAGAATTCTTTGACTGAAAGAGCGCGAGTGAAGTGCTGAGTTCGCGTAGTGCAATTTTGCTCTCTATATAATCCCGATTTTTTGAATCTCTGGCTAAAGGATCAAAAGCGCCTAAAGATCCAATATTTATTATATGTCGTTCCTTTGGTTCAGAGGACCATGTCGAATAAACTCTTTCAAGCATTTGAACTTGTGCAAAACCAATTCGAGCGTTGTTTATAAAGATATCCGCCGTGCATATCGACTCTATCGCACGGTTCATTCCTTCTATGGTACAAAGATCGTATCCATTAGATCGACTAAAGCCAGAAACATGCCATCCTCTGTTTTGAAGCTCAGTCTGAAGAGCCAGGCCAAGCCCTTGTGTGTGTCCTGTGATCGCGACTGATTTCATTGACAGACTCCGATGAAATGATTGCGATATTCCTTAAGTGGTAAGTTGAATGGTTCTTTACGTTCAATCTCAAGAACGGTACCTGCACCCCATGGCGCGCCGACTGTCGATGAGAAAATAAAACACAAACTAGAATCGGAAATCAGGAGACTTTCGCTTCCAACATTAGGGTCGATGAAGTGCAACCTAAAAAATGAACTTGAATGTAAGAATCTTTTGAGTTCTTTGGTCATCAACGGAAAGAGCGACTGCATTTCGGCGATAGATGAAGTCGAAAAACTTTTGCTTATTATTGCAACCTCAATTTTATCAATAGGGAAACTGAGCATTTTTGTGGCTTCAAAAAGGCAGAGGTCTTTGTCAAAAGCGTTTAGATGGACATTCACAGCAAATTTAGTTTCTGATAGGTTAAAAGAAGATGAATTCGTTCGAAGGTACTCCAGTTGTGTGCAGAATGCTTCATTCCGACATTTACGAACCAAAGTTCACCGGGTTGCATCGAAATCTTGTGCATCCTTTTTTTCTGATTATTCCACACTAATGTAACACTTTTGGGGTCGCCACTGATTGCAAAATTAACTTTAATTCCGTGATTCGGAGTAAAGTCATAATGACTCGGCCACCATCCCCCTGGTTTAAGAATACTAATCGTAACCTTTCCTAATTGCCCATAACTCCTAAAATGTTCAAGAAGCATAGAGTCTCTTGCCCACGGTTTAAGTTCGTTGTGATAGGCATCATTTAACTCACTGGACCGACATTTTGAAACACGAAAACGATTTTTACTTCGCTCTGATCCAAGGCCACGATAAGATGGTGACCCAGCACACATTGGTCGTGTTTTGAGGGGATCTTTATCTACATTGTAGACAGTTAGATCGCAAACCCACGAGTCTCGATAGGATAAAAAATCATCCGATGCGGTAGCACTCTGAATGAGTCGATGTGTCTCATCTTTGAGTTTCTTGTACAAATCATCCGGTGCGGTCCAAAGCAACTGAGCTTCGGGCAGCATATATTTGCTTAGGGTTGGCATCAGTTCTTGCCTACCATGAGTCCTTGGGAAAGTATATTAGAATGGCAGCAAAATCAGGAATCCATTATTTCGTTCTAATTTGCACAATCATCACAATGGGTGGGGGTTTAGTGAGGTTTTTTATTCCGACCTCCGCTAAATACTCTGATCTAATTAAAACCCATTCAACTTCTTGCTTTATGAGCTTCGCGAAGAAAGAGCCAACACGGAAAGAGCAGAAGCACTTCCCAGAAACCAATGCCAAGAAAAATTCGAAAAGCGAAAAGCAAGAAAGCCCCAATCCATCCCACCCAGATCGCTCCTGTTAAAAAGAACAAGACGTGAGATAGCTCAGCAATGATTATGATCAGGTTTACGATAATCAATAACGTGGGAAATTCCGTATATAATAGTTCTAAATAAGGAAGCGCCCAGAGATCCCAGCCCGCTTGACTTAGTTGTGATGTTTGGTCGAAGAGCCACTTGGGATTTAAAATCAGAGAGTAATTAAGTAATTTTTGGAATCCGGCAGAGAGAAATAGGAGCGACCACAACGAGCAGATCAGTGCCACAGGAGCCGCGCTGGTAAATGGTGTGCGATCTGAGTTCCTTTGATAGAAAACACAGACTATGAAAATCGATATCGCGAGCAAGCCATCTCGATGGTGCATATATTTAAAAGAATGTAAGAGGCCAAGTGTTGCAAGTGCCGACATTCCGGATACGAGGATGAGTTCTCGGCGAGGTCGTCTGGAAACAATTAGAAAAAGTGAGCAGAGTATCGATCCGCTTAGTAATGTGAAAAAGACTATCCTCGGTGGTTCTGGGAGTAGAGATAGAAGAAGGATTGGATCCCAGGGAGGAAGAGGATGACTGAAGTTCACCCAAAGCAATCTAATAGGTCTCAAGAGACTTAGAAGGTAAACTGCAAAAATCCAGCGACAGAAAAAAAGCGATTGAGTCAAACTTTGAGACTGCTGGAAATAATCAAAGAATTTATTCATTGTGGTCATTTAGAATTTTAATTGGATGATGGTGAGTGAACGTTCCGTTCTCATTGTAGACCGGTTGAGCTAGCCATACTTTATACCTCTCATCATCAAGTTGAGAAAGAACCTGGGCTGAAATTTTTCTTAATTTTTCTTTTTCATTGCGGTGGTAATAGTTTGAGAGTGTTTCTATCAGGCTAAAGCCGTCAATAAACGAATACGTTAATCCATAATATGGAATTAGTCGGCCATTTGTTTCTTTTGCAATCAAAACTTTTTCACCGAAGCTCTCGCAGGCGAACATCGGATAAGAAAGAAACGGCCAAATTTCAAAGTTAGAGGTTGAGGCGAAAAGAGAAAGGAGAATAATTACTTGCACAAAAAACTTCTGAGTTAATGTCACATTACCCCCTTAAGCACGGTTCGCACATTGGGATCTCTCATTCTAAAAATATTCCGATCCAGCCAAAAATGGATGAGAGAAAGAGAATAGGAGCCTCCGGATAAGACAGAAATTAAAAGTAGATTTTGTGTGAACTGGAATTCCTTTGTGCCTCCGAGTGGTCTTGCAAAATAAGCCAGGATTAAAAATCCACTCAATACGATGGTGGCGATGTGTGACCTTCGGTCTTCCTTTGAAATGAGTCGCAAATAAATTCCAAAATACTCAATTCCATGTATGGCAACTAGCCCTAGTAAAGCAATATCTGATAAAAATGCCAATGGCCATAGAAACAATCTCCATGAAATCAGTTGATAGTAATGAAGTGATTTCGTTTCCCTCTTTTCGATCCAAAAAATATAAATGGTAAAAGTGAGAAGCACTAAAGAAACTAATACTTTCCAAAAACCAAGTGATAAATTCCAGTTCTTTTCAACAAAAACAATCGACAGCCCTAAAAAGCATAGAAGTGTAAAGTAAAGTCGGGGCTGGCGAAAATGTTTAGCACTTTGCTCACGAGCAAGTTGAGCTGATAGCAGTCCGAAAGTCTGATAAACACGGTGCTGAATGGGGAGAATGATCAGAATCAAAAACTGAAAAATTAAAAACCAATGTAACCCTTCATTCGATTGTGATGCGTTAAGGCCGAGATAAACGATTAGCGATATCGGGGTAAATAATGCAAAAAAAGCGACAGCTAGATGCAGAGAGGCCTTTTTCGTCGTCGACTTCCAGACTTTCTGAATCCATTGATGTCCTCGGTTGCTAAAAATTAAGAAGCTATAGGTAAAGCCGACGTGGACGACGTTTAAGAGCAGAAGCTGGCAAACAAGTGCGAAGAGGTGGCGATTGGAGTCGAACCCTTCGTGAACTCTCATTGCATCCAGAGCTATGATTACTCCCACCACAAAAACAAAAAACGTAATGAATCTCTCAATTCGAGGTTGAATAAGATTTCTCGAAACTTCACTCATCTATCTGAGTTTACTGACGAAGTGAGTCTGGAGCAAGAACGGCCCTCCGTGGTAAGGGCGGCTGTTCATAGAGACCAGGACTTCTTAGCGTGACAATGGACTGCCAACACGATGGTGCGTCATTGAGCTCCCCATTCTTGAGCGTGGGACAAACATTGAAAAAGCCCGGTTGCAAGACCCATTCTCCCTGCTCCCACGTGGTGTTAACAATTTTAAATATTTTTTCAAAATAGAATTTTCTTTTAGGGTTCTCCATGCTTACAAAGATCACTTTTGCGCTTTGTTTTTTTGCGACTTCGACCTGATAAGGTAACATGATTTTTGTAGCCAGATTGGGAACGAATTGCTCCTTCAAGCTCGAAGTTCGGATCGACGGATGATAATAAGTGCGCGTAAGAGCGCGAAAGATTCCTGGCCCCCATATACTATAAAGTCCGCTAAATCCAATAATGGATCGCTCATAATAGCAAATAGTGAATGCTAAAAATTTATCAAATATTGCAGGAATTTTGACATAGTTCTCGAGGAGCCGATCTTTCGGGCTCAGCAGCGGTAAGGTTTTTAGAAACTCAAAAAAAGAAGCTTTTGCATCATGGTGAGCAGGATCACAGATATCAATCATTCGAACTTTGCTCAGATTCATACTTAGAGCGTAGTGTGATTGTAATTTAAAATCAAAGACGAATACTCAAAAAGATAACGTGCGGCGTACGTTCAGTGTCAGCTTACCTTAGTTGCTGACTCGAGTAATCCTAGCATAGATATACTCTCCGAGACGTCTGTGGCCGAGTGGGCTCGGGTGAATATCATCCCCCCTTTCAGGGGCATTGAAAAATTGATGACCCTCGAATTTCATTGCGACGTCAGCAACATTGATAAACAAGGAATTTGTATCGTTTGCTATTTCACCTAATGCCAAAGCATCTGAGTCCGGATGCTCTCGAAAGACTTTCGCGTGGATCGAGTTTATAAGAACCACTCGAGCTCCTCGGGCCTGCAACTCATTAATCATACTACGAATATTTGTTTTAAAATCATCCGGACCAACTCGTGGGATGAACTCGGATGCAAAGGAACTCTCTAAAACCAAAGAATGTGCAAAGAGCGCAAGATGAGCGCGCTGCAAAAATTTTCTTATTCGCAATCGATACATCGTTACAAGGCTTAGCTCCTTGTCAGGTATTCCTAAAAACCCTGCTGTGGTATCGTTGTGACCAAAGTGGATAAGCGCAAGCGACACTTTGTCAGTCCCACTCACCTCCGAGGAGACCGAATGTAGACCTTGGTGGCTCGTATATCCACCCACTGCAAAGTTGCGAATAACGACCTTTTTGTTTGGATCACTCTCTTGAATCAGCTGCCCTAGAACATTGGTATAATTCGCTGCGGCCTCCAAACCGGCTGTGCAGGAATCGCCAAAACTTAAAATAGAAAATTCCTCGTCTGTGTTTGAAGGAGTATCGAGATTCTCGACTCTGAACCCAGCGGCATTTGTGCGAAAGGTCCATTTACGGTGCGTGTGGGATTCAGAAAAAGGTATGGCAAGATTTGGCTTATAGGTCCAAAAGAGTTTTCGATTCAGTTGATAAAAATACCGATCCGTCGGCTGTAAATGATCTTCATGATAAAAGCTCTTCGAGATCTTTTGAAGATGGATTTGGTCGCGTTGAAGGTATAGACGAGCCGCGAACTCAAGGATTGCGACAAATACAACTGCAATCGCCAAAACTATGACGCCATCTCTTAAAAATTTTAGAATGAAGGGCATGTGGCTATAATTCTATTCAGAGGAAAAAGTGAGGGCAAGTCGATATTGCTTATCAAAACTCTTACGCTTTCCTTCTCCGTCTTACATCTTTTCGCCATTGATAGATTTCCAAATCAAGAGCTCCTTCGGGCGTGATTTCGATGCCTTCCTTTTGAAGAAGATGTCTTTGCACTACAAAGGCTTCAGACCCACGATGAAAGGAAATTTTGCCTTTGGAATTGATCACACGCTGCCAGGGGATGCGATACTTTTTAGAGCAGGAATTTAGAATCCACCCAACACCTCTCGCACCATGAGGCTTGCCTGCGATCTTGGCTATCTGACCGTAGGTGGCAATTTTTCCTTTAGGAATCTGTTTTACGGATGCAATCACCTTTTTGGTGAAGGCATTCATCTTCAGTGTTCTTCGCGGCGCTGATTCTAAAGTCTTTAAGCTCATTGCCCAGTCTTAGAGATGTCTTTTGCCAAGTTCACTTTGGCA
>CAZWVK010000109.1:7309-8684 GCA_964636785.1 uncultured Pseudobdellovibrionaceae bacterium
TTTGTCCCAAAGAAGGAATTCACCTCGAGCGATTGAATATAATAATCTGAGTTCTCTTCGATGATTTTGATTTCATCCTTGCTATTCAGAAGAAACACAAAAGTACCCTTGAGACCAGAAAATCCATTTTCGAATTCAATTTGGTATTTTCCGGACAGATCAGTGGCAACGGCTGAAGCTGAAAACCAAAGAAGGGATAGAATCAAAAACAATCTTTTCATTGAAATCTCCCATGTGAATGACTGATTTATCTTATATCCTCGATGGTCAAGTAAAGCCGTTCACACCCTCTGTAAAATTTACGCGCGCCTTTGAGGGTCAAAGTTCGCTAAGCAGAAGCCCTGGCTAAAATGCTCCACGCCTTAGAAGAATCAATGAGCCATCATGGATAGGCATATTGCGTATAACGATGGAAAAGCCATACTGAGCTAGTGGATTCTCCCTTAAAAGGTCTTCCTTGTCTGCATCCGAGAGAGCTTTCTCAAATCCAAGCAGTACCAATCCATCCGCCCTCATTTTAGCGGAAACCAAAATGGCCTGTGTCCCTGCTTCGACCCCAGCATAGCGACTGGTGCGAAACTCATACAAGCCTCCCATTTCAAAACTCGCAGCCTGTACGGCAGTGGCAAAAGACAATATGATCATCACACTGATCAAGTTTAAAATCTGATTCATTATTAGCACTCCTGTTGGCATATAGAGTTCAGTTATAAACAACATCAATACGAACCTGTCCACTATAATGCTGATCCTGACTCGCAATGAAATTATGAGTTCCTTTTAGTAAGCAGGAATGACGTTTTACGGCACAAATTGCGATCAAATTGAACTGATTTGATAAGGGCATGGTATGCAGCTTGCTCTAGATCCTCCCCGTGTGTGTTTGTTCCATTTCTAATAAGGAGAATCTCTATGAGAACCGTATTCATACTTGCCTTAAGCTTTTTAGGTTTTTCGGCTTCTGCAGTGGCTTGTGACTTAAACGACGCCTACGAAGTGGCGGGTGATGTGCTAAGCTTTGATTATTCAAAGGAAAATCATATTTTTCTTGGCACGCCCAAGTTTATGTCAGGGATTAAAGGGCGGACAAATGATATCGAGATCCAGTTCGCCATTATCAACAAAAATCCAAAATTATTTGGAGTATCAGTTATGGGGAAAGTCTTGATTCTACAATCGGATGAGTGCAGAGGGAGACTCGAAATTACACCGACCTATCTGCTTAAGTAACTCCTGCCTTCATAATCGTGAGTCATGAAAGTACAGGTTCGAGTGAAACCAAACTCAAGACAAGAGAGCGTTGAGATCCAATCCGATGGAACTTATGTGGTCAGGGTCAATGCTCCACCGATTGAAGG
Organism: uncultured Pseudobdellovibrionaceae bacterium; assembly: GCA_964636785.1. Classification (GTDB taxonomy): domain Bacteria; phylum Bdellovibrionota; class Bdellovibrionia; order Bdellovibrionales; family UBA1609; genus UBA6776. The sequence continues at coordinate 8,668 of CAZWVK010000109.1, forward strand.
GCGCGCTAATGAACGTG
>CAZWVK010000110.1:0-8526 GCA_964636785.1 uncultured Pseudobdellovibrionaceae bacterium
CTTAAATTATGAGTCTATTCAAATCCATATTGTTGATCATTTCTCTCCTATTTAGCTCCACCTCATTCGCTCAATTTGACACGGATGATTCCTTTGATCCTTTTGCGGACTACAGTGAATTTGAGGCGGCGGAAGATGAAGAAGCCGACCTCAACTTTTTTCGAAATGGTCGCTTTGTGACCATGGGCTTTATGGGCGGGGCTCGCACATGGACCGAAGGGTTGGGGAAGATCCTAGGCTCCACAAATCCTCATTTTGGCTTTTTCCTCAATTATTTTTTCGACCTTCGTTTCGCACTGCAATTTAGTTTTATCACGGGTGATCATGATTTTGCGGTCGAAACCACTGCGAACAATAAGAAAACAGGAAATGTTGGAATCCAAAACTTCGGCATTGATCTGAAGTACTACATCAACACACAGAATGTGACTCGGGGCTTAGCTGCATTCAATCCCTATTTCATCGGTGGTATTTCGCAGATGTACAGAACCACAACGGTGAGTGGAGTGACAGGATTTGGTAAAGAAGCCGCAACCGCGTTTGACTTGGGCCTCGGAATTGAATTCCCCATGCTCAGAAATAAAATGTTCTTTGGATTTCAAGGAATGTATCAGCTGGTCACATTTAAAAATGAGAACAGCCCAATCAAATTCAATAACGGAGAAGTGACCGGCATCTATCCCACCGGAGACACCTACACCGCGCTCTTTGTTCTTGGGGTGAACTTCTAACGACTCTGATTCGGCTGCGGTTTTCGTGGAGATTTCTGCACATAAATTGAACACTTCTTGTTCCCAATTTGTCCCAAAGTTTATTAGGAATCTGGCCATGCACACACTGATTCTTACTGCCAATAGCCATTCCTCTTCCACTGCTCGCCTCAAGCAGGAGTTGATCCGTCGTGACCATCAAGTCAAGGTCTATGCGTTTCAATCCTCGGAGATTCGCTCAGACCTTTCTCATCCCAGTGAGCTTCAAGGTCGTCCATTTGATATTATTTTTCCACGACTCGGGTCCCGGGGACGCATCGTCGCGGATCATTATCTTTCCGAAATGGAAAATCAGGGTGTGGCTTGTCTCAATGACTATCAGGCTATGAGGTCCACGTTCAATAAGTATGCAATGCATGCCGCACTAGCAAAGCATGATTTGCCGACGCCGCGAACCTGGATCGCCAAAGGGGTTGAAGGGTTTAGTGAAGTTTGGAAGCAGAATCAGATGAAGCCAGTTGTGATCAAAGGACTTTATGGAGCACATGGAAATTCAATTTTCCTGAGCCCCCATCCAGACGCTGCTCAAAAGATTTTAAATCTGCCTGAATTTGTAGGCGCTGAGTTTCTGGTGCAAGAGTTCATTCCTGAAACTCTTGGACGAAGTGTGAGCGCACTTGTGATTGGAAACCGTATCGCTTCATCCATTCAACTTTCTGCTTTGAACTCCGACAATTCAGCCAATCTTTCCGTCGGACGTGTATTTCGTAAGGCCGAGCTGAGTGGCGACGAGGCCGCATTGATTTTAAGGGCCACAAGGTCTTTGAAATTGGACGTGGCGGAAGTGGAGCTTGCCCGAGCGACTCATGGTCCTTTGCTTTTGGAGGTCAACTCATCTCCGGGATTAGAGCGATTTGAATCTTGCAGTGAGAAAAACATTGCTCAGATGATTGTTGAGCATGCCGAGCATATTCACTATTCAAGACGACCGAACCATAGCGAATCCGATCATCCCACCAACGCCCAGGCCTGAAGGAGCAGTGCGATTAAAATAATCGGAGATGCCACAAACCGAAGGACAAAGATCCAATGACTATAAAGCTGAGCACTTGTTCTGCTTTCGGTCTGTGAGAATTCCTGCTCGACAAGATCTTGACGAAGGCGCCAGCTGACCATTTGCGAGATAAACAAGGCCACAATGGGAAGAACCCAGTTTATTAATAAAACATCCCAAAACTCCAAAAGCCCACGTTTCCCGATACGAACGAATTCCAAAACGTTAGAGCTCAAGGCAGGAATTAACGCTACAAAAAGACAAAGTATGGTGATCGCAATGGCTCCTGAGCGGCGCGGAACTCGTCTTGTTTCTCTTAGGTTTGCAACCAGTGCTTCTAGTAGGCCAATGCTTGCCCCCAATGAGGCCAAATAAAGACAAAGAAAAAATCCAGCACCAAAAACCAAACCACCCGTCATCGAATCAAATAGCTGCGGCACCGTCTGAAAGAATAGATCAGGCCCAATCACTTTGCGATCTCCCATCAGAATCAAAGGGAAAATCATAATACCCGCCAAAACAGAAATGACAGAATCAAGTGTGCAAACGCGAAGCCCTGCGAGTGGCAGATAGGACTCATCTCTCAAATAGCTTCCAAATGTCACCATAGTCCCAAAGCCAATACTCAGAGTGAAAAAAACATGCCCAATAGCCTGTGCCAGAGAGGAAATAGTGAGTTTAGAGAAGTCCGGATAGAGAAAAAATCTTAAGGCTTCGGGTGATGTCTCAAGGCTCAAGGATTTATAAACCAAAAGACCAAGAAGAAAGGCGAAGATGGGCATGGCATAGCCCACCCATTTCTCAAGACCACGTTCTAAATCTTTCGCAACAACAAAGCCGACCACAATCAAATGAAGCCCAGTCAGAAGCATTTGCAGCCAGCCATATTTCATAAGAACTTCTAAGCTCACTGCCCCATCGAATTCCGTGAGGCCCAAAAGACCAAAGCTGATTCGAATAAGAAAGTGTAGAACCCAACCACTGATCACCGCGTAATAAGACAGAACCAAAAGGTTTAAAAGCAGAGAAGCCCACGCCAAGCTCTTAAATAGGCGTTTTTTACCTGGCGCAATGGGTTTTTGATTGCTGCTTAGGTTTCGAACCTGATGTCTTTCACCAATCAATTTGAGTGTGGCTGGAAGAAGTGAGCTCCGCGAAAGCTTTCCAAACAAAAGCTCTGCTATTAAAAACGGAAGTCCAATTAAAAAAGCCGAAGCCAAATAGAGTAGAACGAATGCTCCGCCCCCATTTTCAGCGGCAACATATGGAAATCGCCAAAGATTTCCAAGGCCGAATGCGGAGCCCACAGCTGCGAGATAAAATCCAAGTCGTGTCCCCCATACCGGCGCTCCGTTATTCGTCGGCATAGATCTCCTGATCACCGAGGTCAAATTCCTCTGGCACTTCTTCGTTGACGTTCGTGCGGCTTCGCCCGCTGGATTTTAATCCCTTAGGCAGAACAAATATTCGAATCGGAATACCTTCCAACCCAAACTCTTTTTGAATTTGATTGATCAAAAAGCGTCGATAGGCCGGGGTCACGCCTTTGGGTTGATTAGCAAAGGCGATAAAGCTTGGTGGCTTTTGTTTCGTTTGAGTCAAATAATAAAACTTCACGTTTTCAGTTCCCCAGACTGGAGATGGAGCCTTTTTAATAACCTCGGTAAAGAACTTATTGAGTTTGGATGTGGAGATTCGTGTGCCTAAACGCTCACGGATTTCTTCTATTTTTTTAAAGAGATGATTGATCCCATATCCTGTTTTTGCACTCACAAAAACATATGGAATGGATCTAAAAAAGTGGAACTCCCTCTCCAGATGCTCCTGAAACCAAGCTTTATAGTTCTTATTGGACTCATTGGTTAAGTCCATCTTGTTAACAACCAAAATCATGGCTTTGTGCTTTTCCAAACACTGCTCAACAATTCTTGCATCCTGAGCCGAAAGTCCAACTTGAGCATCAACAATCAAGAGCACCAACTCAGAGCGATCAATGGCATCCCGTGTTTTAAACGTCCCTAATGTTTCAAGTTCACTGGAGCGCTTCCCGGCTTTTCTAAGTCCTGCTGTGTCGGACAAAAGATAAGTCTTTCCATCATACTCAAAAGCCTCTTCCACACTGTCCACTGTTGTTCCGGCAACGGTTGAAACCAGCATGCGCTCTTTTCCAAGAAGCAAGTTCGCAAGTGAACTCTTTCCGGCATTGGGTTTTCCAACAAGACTCAAGCGAAAACCCTCTTGATGCTCTTTGGTTTCTTCCGTGCAGAAAGTTAAGATCCATTCAACGATTTTATCAATATTAAAATCCTTCTCGAAGGCCGCAGGGATCAGTGGCACTCCCCATTTGTAGAAGTCGCTCAAAAAAAGCTCGGCCTCTGTGGTCTTATCAATTTTATTCACAACAATGATAAAAGGCTTTCCAAGAGAATTGATCTGCCGAAATACATCTTCATCTTCAGGAGTGATCCCCATTCGACCATCAACGACCATAACAATAGCATCAACGGATCTTAAAAAATCACTGACTTGAGATTTTATAAGAGTCGAAATTTCATCGGGACTATCGGTAAGTCCTCCGGTATCGATCACCTCAAAACCTTTTCCCCACCATTCGCAAAAATCATGCAAGAGATCCCTGGTCACACCAGGCTCATTCTTGACCATGGCGGCTCGAGATCTTGTCAGTTTATTAAAGAGCGAAGATTTCCCAACATTGGGGCGCCCTGCTATTGCAATCTTTGGAACTTTGAAAGACGTTTTAGACATTTTGTGTGTATCCTAATTCTTTCATGACCATGGAACTTCGATCCCAGTTCTTATACGCGCTGACTTTTAAATCTAAAAACACCTTTTTGTCGATCAAGGCCTCAATTTCTTTTCGCGCCCTCACACCAATTTCCTTAATTAAGCTGGCGTTTCTACCAACCACTATGGAGACATGATTGGGTTTAGAGACCAGAATCTCAGCATAGATTTTTGTGATCTTCGGGCTCGACTCATCAAACATCAAAAGTCGAACGGCGATTCCAAATGGAATCTCTTGGTGAATGCTCTCAAAACATTTCTCCCGTATGATCTCAACTGCAAGCTCCCTCACTGTGGATGGAGTGTAAAGATCATCCAAATAAAGTGGGCCATCGGCCTTTGGAAGCATCGAAGGAATATGCTCTAGGATTTTTTCCACCAGCTCACGACTGGATTCTTTTGTCTTTGAAGATCCTGAGACAATAGGGACATTCTTTTCTTCAAGCTCTTTCCTTAGCATCTGAGGTCTATGCAAAAATGGCAGATCCGTTTTATGAATAACTATCATCCATGGTTTACCCGACTCTTCCACAAGCTTTACAATTTCTCTTAAGCGATCCGGATTCTTTTCGTCGATATTCAGAACACAGATGAGTGCATCCGAGTTTTTAATCACATCTTTGGCTTCTTCATGAAGGAATTCATGAAGACCTTTCTTTGCAGACACCACACCTGGCGCATCCACGATAACGGCCTGAAACTCTGGCTCAGTCACCACCCCAAGCATTCTTCGACGTGTGGTTTGTGGCTTCTCAGAAACTATTGAAACCTTTTCTCCAACCACAGAATTCATAAGTGTGCTTTTTCCAGAATTTGGAAGACCAATAAGGCCAATAAATCCTGCTTTGTAATCGTCTTTCATCTTTGAACTCCTCAAACTTCCGTCATCTTCTTTAGATAAGCCACTTTTGCAGCCTCTTGCTCAGCCTCTTTACGACTGGACCCCTCACCTTTACCCAAAACTTCGCCTTCAAATAGGACTTGAACGTAAAAACTGCGCTGATGATCGGGCCCTTCTGTCGACAGCAATTCATAAGTGGGCGTTTTCTGAAAGTCCTTCTGAAACTCTTCCTGAAGTTTGGATTTCCAATCGGAGTCCGATACGCGAAGCCTTTCTTCAGACTCTAGCTCTTCTTGAAAGAGCTTTCCGATAAAATCACTCAGATGACTCATTCCTAGCTCCAAATAAATCGCTCCAATTAAGGCCTCAAGAACGGAAGCTAAAACTCGTGTTGGCAGTGACCCTTCTTTGGCCTTTTCGCTTCGACCGGTTTTAATTCCCTGATCCAATTTCAGGAGTCGGGCTTTCTCAGCAAGGACCTTCGTATTTACAAGATTGGCGCGGGCTTTGGTTAAAGAGCCCTCGTCCATTGAAGAGTAGTTTTTAAACAAAAGATCAGCGACGCAAAGTCCAAGAGCTGCGTCCCCAAGAAATTCCAGGCGCTCATTATGGGGAAGACTTTTTTTGCTTTCAAAGAAATAGCTCTTGTGGATGAGCGCCGAATTAAAAGTTTCGGTGCTTTTAAAAGATTCCGGAAGCTCTGAAACGAGCCATGAAAGGTCATTTTCTTCGGTCATATATTAGGTCATCCTGGCTTAAGTCAGCCAACTTCTAAGTCATTAAATTCATTAACCAGATCGGTCTAACAGAGCTGCGGCAATGCGTCAAGAGGGATGGAAATTCTTATCCAAACTCCCTGCCCGGCTCGACAATTATTCGCCCCCTAGTATTCTTCGCCAGATCTTCAAGGGAAAGCTCTCGATTATAGTCCCAGACTCTAAACACCTCGAGTTCGTTCCTAAATATGTAATTCAGGAGGTTTCGCAATTCCCGACCAAATCCACTTAAAACTCTCGTGAACGGCCTAAACTTCCAAATGCCTTTTCCAAGAAGTCTCGCAATCAATCCCGTTACAGCTCTGATCCATTTTTTATAAGCATCTCTATTTAGGATCTGAATTGCTAAATGAATATGATCTTTCTGAATACTCCATGAGTAAATTTTGATCCCAAACTTTTTAGCCTGCTTAAAGATAATCCTTCTAATCTCGTCCCTGTTTTTAAAGAGCGAGTACTTCTTCTGAGATTTCAATATCAAATGAATCGGCTTCCTCGAGCAAAGTGTTCTCAGACAGTGCCGCTGGTCAAAACCCCCACCAAACTGAAGTGAAGGCTTCTCTAAAAGATTGAGTTGTTTCATATTCTTAAACTCCTTTTTTCTCCGCTTTCTCTTAACCGAAGAACCCTTACGCTTAACCGCTCAAAAAATTCTTCATAAAAAAGATCATTTCAAACTATCAATATTTAAAGTGCTTCTCGGAGCCGCGCATCCATGGACTCGGCGTCCCCCACTCGCCACTTTCGCCATCCTTAGCTCGTGGAGCATCCTCCAAGCACCTTAAATATTGATAGTTTGAAATTAATTTTCTCATTCTTATGTTTAGATTCAATTGTCTGATAAGAAACTCCTCGAGAAAGAAAAGCCCTTTGAATTTAGAATATTTAAAATGCAAAGCACTTATCATTCTTAGAAATTTATAACATGGGTTTCTAAATACGATTTTTAAGTATTTCTCAGAGCAAAAGTGAGAATTGAAAGGTGGCTTCTGGTGGTGTTGAGAGCGATTTACGACTTCGCCATTGAATTTAACTTTCGAAAACATCATGGATCGTGGACGTCGCGAAATCTATCGCCATAGCGGGTTCTCAAGGGTCAAAAACACTGTCAATACGAATCGATAATTTATTTTACTAAAGCGACAATGTCGCACGAATTGTAACAGGGAAAATGCTAGGTTGTGAGTTTTCACTAAAACGTCAGCGCCATCTTACTAAGGGGAAGATATGCTTTGCATAAAGGCGAAAGGCTGCACATTGAGAGAAAAGAAGCGAAGTGAATCGAGTCGCAATTATTAAGTAGACAGTTAATGGACACCTCAGTCACAAAATTTATTTTCATTTTAAAAGAGTGTCATACGCATCGTTATGAAGAAAGACACCGGTCCTTGAGGTCAATTTTTTGCATTCGTCAGAAAAAAATCTCAAAGAGTTCGCATATAAAGCAAGAACAAGAATAGGAATGAAAGTACAAGGAGTCCTTCAATCTCTAAATATTCTAAATTGTTTTAGGACGCTCCGCGAGTGGGGGGGGGGACGCCTAGTCCCGGATGGCGAAAAGGCGGCAAGTACATGGATGTACGGCTCCTAAAAGGAATTTGAATATTTAGAATTTGAGAACTCATTAGTAATTCTCAGATCAGTTCGCCTAAGAAGACGGGATCAAGGCCAGGGCGGCGAATGGGTAGAATTTCCTTAATAAGTAATCTCGCTTCCCCATCTTGAAGAGATAGGACTTTGCCAGATACCGCGTCGACTTGAACAGTCAGATAGTCTCTCGTCAAAAATCTGAGCGTAGAGCGCAAACTATCCTGAGAAGACGTGGATGGGACCTCACTCTTTAACATCAAACCCAATTTCGAAAGACCAATCTGATTTTCAGCCAATTCATAAACGCGCTCTTGGCTCAATATGCGAAGGCATTTTGCACGTTCTTTTATGGTGGCACCATCCACTTGATCTTTAAGTCTTGCTGCATAGGTGCCCGGGCGTTTGGAATAAGAGAAAACATGAATCCGACTCCATGGAGAATCTTTTAAAGTTTGATAAGTCTCTTCGAAGTCATCATCACTTTCACCAGGAAATCCAACAATCACATCCATTCCAACATAGGCTAAAGGAAGAGCTTTTTGAATGCGGTGAAAACAATCCACCACTTCTTCCCGCCCATACCTTCTTTTCATATCTTTTAGAATTTTTGAGTTCGCACTCTGAATGCTTAAGTGAAAATGAGGACAAAGCCGATCGTTTTCTTGATAGAGATTCAATAAGCGATCACTGAGTTCAATAGGCTCGAGACTTGAAATTCGAAACCTCGGCATCTGAGTTTTGCTTAAGAGC
>CAZWVK010000111.1:0-8508 GCA_964636785.1 uncultured Pseudobdellovibrionaceae bacterium
AAAATTTCTTTTCAATACTTCCCACACAGAACGCGCAAACCATTCCATTCACTTCAATCAGATGTTTGGCTTCATGATGATCCGCAAAAGCGCCAAAACCGGATAAAAGAAAAGCGATCGATAAAAGTATATTCTTCATAAAATCCTCCTACTTTAGAAACGAACCATAAAATTAATTTGTGACATTCCAGAAAAACTCATCCCCACTTCCCAAAGAAAATTTCTGTAATAAAATCGAAGATGGGGGATAAATTCGGTTCTCGTGAACTGCTCAGAGAACATCGTACGAAAGATCACCCAGGAATTGAGTTCTTTATAACCAGCGACATATGGCGCAAACCCAAGACTAGCCTCCATACGATCATCAAGGCTTTGATCAAAATTATCGAAGTCACGGCGGTCGGAATATATCAGTGCCGTATATATACGTCTGGTTTCAAAATCGGCCTGAGCGCCGTAGCGGAGAAAACTCCCATCCTCATCAAAATGGGATTGGCTGCGATGGTGAAAAAAAACCGGGCCCTCCAAAGACATAAATATTTCCCTGAGCATCCTCAAGGTTCCATCGCTGAACCAAATAGCCAAGATGAATGCTGCTATAATTTCTCTCTCCATTGAACTTTTCTTGAACAAATCCCGTACCGAAATACCATTTTGGCGAATAGATCAAAGAGAGGTCCTGATAATATTCACTCAGCTCGGACATCATGGAGTATCCGCCTTCGAAAGTCACAGGATGAGCCCAGGCGATCCAGGGAAAGCAAAGGAAAATCAATATCTTGCGTGACAAGCCGGCGTCCTCCCTCTCTGTTGAGATTATAGTGAACATTACGATATTGGATCAGCTTTTGTGACAGTGTCACAAATTAATTTTTTAAAACGTATTGCTTTAGATGGAGACCATCAGTGGGTATGATAACTAAGAAATGCACGAGGCTAGCGACGAAGAGCTTATGATTAGAATGGCAGAAGGAGACGTTCAATCTTTTGAAGTTCTCTACCTTCGTCATCGCGCGAAGGCATTTGGATATCTGTTGAGTCAATCTCGAGATCATTCTGTGGCAGAGGATCTGCTTCAAGAAACATTTGAGAGAGTTTATAAGAAAGCACACACCTTTGATCCGAAGGCTTCATTTTTGCCATGGATGTTTACAATCATGAAAAATGCGCTTACGGACCGAATGCGGAAAAGTCTGCGCGATCAGAGGCTGGAATTGCAACTCGTGACCGAATCTCAAGTCGAAAATGAGCTCCCTTCCATTGATCTGGATGAACTCCCTGAAAGATATCAGACAGCTCTTAAGCTGAGATATATTGAAGACCGTGATTTCGATGAGATTGCTCAAGAGATGAGCCTGAGTGTGAGCAACGCTCGGCAGCTCGTTTCACGAGCTATAAGAAGATTAAAGAAATCGGGTGTTAAAAAATGAAAAATGAATTCGAACAGTTTTTGCGCTCGCCTGAAATCACTCCGCCTGAGAAGGTCAGTGAGCAGATTCTTGTTTCAGCAAAGACATATATGAATCCATCACTTTCACGAGTCGCCCTAAAGTATGTGGCTTTTTTTGCTGCATCTATTTTTTTAAGCCTGGCTATCTGTCCGCAATCTGGGATCAGTTTTATTCGAAGCGAATTTCCACTCTTTCATAAATTCTTACATCAGAATATTCTGCTCTGTGGGATGTACTGTGCATTTGTATTCTTTTTTACGACACACACCCTCGCCTTTCTTTTTCTCAATCGCTTTGAGAAGATGGTTTTTTCTAGACGATTGATTTTTCTACCACTTATCCCGCTTTCGCTTTCATTCGGGATGTTTATGGTATTTTCACCTGTTGAAGTTTTCGGACACTTTTGGAACAAGCCCTATACCGTGACATGGCTCGCAACTGCATTTGTTTTATTTGTGATTTGGAAAGTCATGACACAGAAAATCTTTGGATATAATCGCACTTTTGACAAAGCTCTTCAGTGAGCTTTCCATTTTCAAATCCTGTTCTCATAGCCTGGGCTCGTGGACTTCCTAAAATAGACGTCAGACTTTGATCAGAATCAATATTGCCAAGTTCCATCACTGCTTCCTTATCCAAACAGCATGGAACAACAGCTCCTTCAGACAAGACAGCAATATGATTCTTCAATCCGTAACAGGTCCCGACTTCAGAAATTTTTGGAGACTTGAGATTGGGCCACTCAAATCGTGAATCAAAATGAAGATAAATGCGGTCTTTGATTCGTTTGGATTTCTTAAAGCCTGGATCAATATTCCGACTGATCTGGCAGTTAAAACGCACTTCAACACTCTTCAGAATATGTTCTACTATTGAATTTTCGCTTCCTGCACCCGCTAAACTCCAGATCCTCAAATTCATATAAAGATCAGGTCGCCTCGTGGTGCTGAGTTCACAAAAATCAAATATTCGTCGTAAGTAAGGTTCGGGATTGGATTTTGGAAAATTGTCGAAAAAACTCTGCAAAGAGAAGTTCACTTGAACGACAGCTGAATTATGCAGAGCCTTGATGACTTTTTCATTCAACAGTGTCCCATTGGTGGTGATCTCAAGCTTTACATTCATTTCTTCGGCCACTTGAATCAGTTCATCAAATTGAGGGTGACCCAAGGGCTCGCCCATCACGTGCAAACAAATCCTTTCAGCATAAGGCTTTACTTTCTCAAGCCGTTTTCTAAATTTCTCTACTTCAATTCGAAACTGGGCACGATCCACCTCTGGACAAAAACTGCACTTCAGATTGCAGATATTGCTGATTTCCAGGTAGATTTTTTTAAATTGAAAAGTACTTTGAGGTTGCACAAGTCCTTAGTTGCCATAGATTTAGGCTTTTCGATACTTAAATCTTTAGAAAGGGATCGAGATTGAAGCTCAAACACATCTTAGTGAATTATGAGTATGAACTCGAAGACTTAAAGCGAAAGCTCAAGCGTGGTGAAAGTTTTGAAGAGCTGGCCAATAAGTTTTCCAAATGTCCAAGCCACAAAGAGGGTGGGGATTTAGGATCGATTTCCAAAGGGCGAACCGTTGAAGAATTTGAAGAAGCGGCCCTTAAATTAAAAGTGGGTGAGATCTCCCCACCCACAAAAACGAAGTTCGGCTGGCACCTGATCTACAGATACGAGTGAAAACGCCCGCTTATCCTTTTCGCTTGGATTTTGCGAAATCGAGCATGATCTGCTCGACCTTACCGAGATCATCTTCGGTGATTTCAAAACTCTTTTTTGCACCGATGTATTTCTCAATTTTTTCAAAGAGTTCAAAATCAATAAATGGTGTCACTTCGCCACTCTGATACTCACGCTCTTTCTCATCATAAAGTCCTAAGAAGGTGCGGTCTCGAAACCATGTTTGATTGGTCTGCTTCTCAATCTCATTTTTCTTCGCATCACTTGGACTGCGCTCTAGAAATTCAAAGAACATTCCGCTTGGTTTTGAACCTGGGAAGAACCACTCACCACTGAAAACCTGAATGAGATCATCTTCATCATCACGCAAGATGGGCGTTACAAACTGAACCCCTCTCTCTAAAGCATGATTATAAAAAGAAATCAGATCCGGAGTTCTTAAAGCAATGTGCTGCCAGTGCGCCGCTGCATCATGGCCATCCAGCATCTCTCGAACATGGGACGACTGAGTTTTAGGTTCAGAAGGCTGAACAACTGCAATAATGGTATTTTGAATCTCTCTTGGCGTATCATCGGCCTCACCGATTTTTAGGGCATATGTCATGGACTGCTCGCCCTCACCTTTTACCCATTCTTTCCGTTTGTCATAGAGAATGTCTTCAGGTCGAACCCCAAAAAGAATTCGAAAGAGACAATAGGCCACATTGTAAAGCCTCGGCTGAAGCAAAAGAGTCATGTGGTCGACTTGAAAGTTCATGAACGCTGGTTTTTTACTCATTTTTCACACTCCCAATTGATGCAAAAAACCATACTCAATAAAAAAAGCTCAGGCAATCACCTGAGCTTTTCTTTCAAATTCTGTCAAAAATCGCTTTTACCAGCGAGATGGTCGGCAGCTGATCACTTTACAAGAGCGTGCTAAGCGACGATCTGATTTTCCCCAGCGATCACGGGATGCATTCTGACATACACGAAGAGCACGCTGTGCCACTCGTTGTTGAACATATCCATCCGCTTGAAAGCGCTGTCTGCGAGCATTTTGCGCCACACACTTGTATTGTCTATGATGTCTTCCGTAGCCTGGGTGCCATTTTCCACCACCAGAGCCGCGCTCGGTGCGGAAAGCCAAATCCGCAATCGCTCCGATAATTCCAAGAGCAAGCTCTCCACCTTTATCGCCTTTCATTAGGCGATCTGCTTCACGATCCAACCGATCTTCCATTTCAATCAATTCACGATCGCCTTTTGGCGCTTTGCGATCCGGCCCACGCTGTGCGCTTGCCACGGAAAGCGGTAAAAGTGCTGCGAAAGAAAAGATGATACAGATTTTTTTAACCATTTATTCCCCCTTTGGGTGTCAGTATATTTTGAGGCCAAAATGACCTCACTCCTTCACTGGAAACCATTAAGAGCAAGCTCGGTGCCATCTCTTTTTGGTGTCTTCTTGGCTCCACGGAATCTATTGCGCAGCGATATTTTTCGAATTCAAAAAATTTCCTGGTCTTTCCATGCATTTTTTTCATAGTTTCGTTGAAGGGGATGCGGGGAAAATTTCTATTACTTTTTATCGGAGTGGTTTTTGCCATTGTTTTGCTGAACGGGCGCCGGATTATTACGCTTAGCGAAAATGAGCCGGAAAGTGCTCCCATTCAAGCCACCATCGATGATGAGCCTAATAAAGAATCACAGCTGGAAAGTGTTGAGCGAAGTCCTGCTGAAAACGGGAAGACGGAAGCTTATAAAGATCGCAGCGCCGATAGAGAATTGCACAATTGGCTGGATGAACGATCAAATAGCTTTAGTTCCTTTTCAGAAGCCGATCAAAAGCAGTTGAAAGAGAAATTAGCAGAGCTCGAACCGGCCGATCTCGATGAATTGAAAGAAATCTCGGGTTCAGCACAGATTCCGATCAATAAAAGAATTCTTTCTCTTTATATGCTCGGCGAATCCACAGCGGGAGAAATGGCGTTAAAAGAATTTCTCGCCGATGAAATCGATCTGGTTGAGAATGCGAAACCCCACTCGATGGATGAATCCAAGAATGGCCGCGAAAAGGCTTTGCGAGTGATGGCCATTGAACAGTTGATTGAAAGAGCTTCCTCACCCGAAGAGGCCAAAGCCAAACTCGATCAAATCATCCCAACCATCAAAGACCCATGGCTAAGAAGCTATGCCCTCAGAAAATCAAAGGAGATTTTATGAAATATATTCTGATCCTACTTGCATTGAGTTTTGGCTTTTCTGCCGGCGCTTCTTCCACCTGCATTTCCAGGGAGGAAATGAGGGAAATTGCGAATCACTTTACGCAGTTTGAACCTCTAGCCGACAATGAGTTCTGCCTCGATGGCTCGGAAACTTCCAATTTATTGGAAAGCATTTTGTTTATGCGAAAAACTGCTTTCGATTCAGGTATGAAAACCAGCTCCGACGAACTTTTTTCGGGCCGGTTTAAAGAGGACTGGTATCAATACTTTATAGGTCGAATTTCTGAAATTGAAATCGATCGCGGCTGTCCAAAGGGTGTCGGCGCTTATGTTTATGGAATGTGGGGTAGCAAAATGTATGTTTGCACCATGCTCCTGTCGAGTGATTTTACCAGTCTTGATCGCGCGAGCGTGTTCATGCATGAGGCTCGTCATATCGACGGCTATCCTCACACCACCTGTCGCTCTGGTGCGCGTGCAGGTATTCGTGGAGCTTGTGACCACCGCATTTCCGATGGCGGATCTTATGCCGTATCCGTAGAGACGTATGCACAAATCGCTAAATACGCTTTGGATGTTCACCCAGCGCTCAAAGCTTATTCCCGTGCGGCGGCCGTGACCTATGCGGATGAGGCCTTCGATACGCCGGCTCGTGTGGACCGCAAAGAAGGACTTGTTCTTCTTACTGCGGATGGCCGATTTCATCGTATTCTCACACGCAGCGGAGATGATGTGGAGTTGAAAACATTGGGAGCTTCTCCATCTGTTGGTCGAATTTCTCCCCGTGCTGAACAATTGATTCTTTTTCCCAATGACAAAACCAAACGTTCTGGCTTTGTTTTTCCTCGAGGAGAAGGTGAAATCGCACAACAAGCCGGCGAGCTTTCTCGAAAATACAACGAAGCCAGTGAAACTGAACGTATGAACGTGATTGATATTCATATTGGCGGCCGCTGGAGTGTGCAGTTGAACTCATCGAACCTTGAGTTTTACTGCGATTACCGCTCCGATCGCATCACTCAAGTTCCAATTCCAACCGGCAAAGAAGCTTTAGGTTTTGTTTATCCGGAAGGTTATAACCGTGCTCATTCGACAATCCTGGTTCAGTTTAAGGATGGAAGTCTTTATGAAGGTGGATGCCAAAGCCTCACTCAGGCTTATCTCAAAGATTCTGGGCGAATGTTCACTATCCCAATGCAACGAGTTCACAAGGCAGGAGAATTGGCTTTGGGAGTGGATCAGTCTGGGATGGTTTATAAAATCAATGGCCATCAACAGGTGCCGCTATCTTTGCAGAATATAGGTTCGGTTTCTGAGATCGCGCCTTATTCCAGCTTCGATTTTTTTGATCTTTAAGCCCTATTCGGTGGACCAACGCACACCCACCAGTGAAAGAGTGTCATACTTTTTCACTGTGCTGGGTGGCCGACTATCAAATTGGTAATTCACAGTTAAGATAAGACTTAGCTTCTTATAGATGGGACTCTCTGTATTTAAATCCAAATTCAATCGGTAATCGTTGAGTTGATTCCACAAGGGTTGATAGTAGGTCACTAAAGCAACTCGAATGGGGAGCTCTCCATCATATACCGACGAAAGATAAAAGTTCCCACGCAGATCTTCTTCGTTAGGATCGATCTTAATCTGCTCATTCTCATAGAAAAATCCAGAACCAAAAAACATAAAGAAGCCGTCTTCTTTCATTACACGTTTTCGTGCAGACAGCCCGACCAAATCTCTTCTTGTGAGTGCACGAAACTCATCAAAGGCCGATTGAACAAAGGTCTCACCTGCGAAATCATCATTAAGATATCTGGCATACCTCAAATGTGCACTTCCGCGATGAGTGTCCTTCAATTTGAACGTCTCTCCGTAACGATAATTGGCAACTGCCAGGTATTCATTCTTTCCATCGTGAATGCGATTGAGTGAAGAAAAATTAAGAATACTCTTATCGGTGTTCCCGTTTTGCAGTTGCCCACTCAGATCCACACTTCCGCTATAGCCTTCAACCGGCTGAATCCGAAGAACTTCGATATTTATAAATCCAAATGCGGATTCGCTGCTTACCAGTGTAAGCAGCGCTAAAAAGACAAAACTTTTCACATCAACCCTTTTTTAAAGACCGTGCTCCTTGAACAAGATCATCAATCACTGATGTGTCTGCAAGAGTGCTGACATCACCAAAGTTTTCCGACTGGCCTTCACCAATCTTTCGTAAAATTCTTCGCATGATTTTTCCGGATCTGGTTTTTGGAAGCTCAGGAGCCCACTGAATATAATCAGGCCGCGCGATTGGTCCAACTTTGGATGTCACCGCCTGCTTGATCTTGGTTTTTAATTCCTCAGACTCCGGCACACCTGCTCGAAGAGTCACAAAGGCGTAAATCCCCTGCCCCTTGATCTCATGACTCACACCAACGACTGCAGCCTCACTCACTTCCTCAATGGAAACAATAGCTGATTCAAGTTCTGCAGTTCCTAACCGGTGTCCCGAGACATTGATGACATCATCCACCCGACCCGTGATCCAGTAATATCCTTCCTCATCCCGACGACATCCATCACCTGTGCAATAGTACCCAGGAAAAGGCTTAAAGTAAGTTTCCTCGAATCGCTTTGGATCCTTATAAATTCCACGAAGCATTCCAGGCCACGCATCCTTAATTGCAAGCAGCCCTTCACCCGCACCTTCCATCACTTGGCCTTCGGGGGTTAGCATTTCAGGTTCGATTCCTGGAAGTGGGAAAGTGGCTGAGCCAGGTTTTAATTTTGTCTTTCCTGGAATAGGCGAAATCATAATCCCACCGTTTTCTGTCTGCCACCACGTATCCACAATGTCACAGCGACCATCGCCTACGACTCTATGATACCAACTCCAGACTTCTGGATTGATGGGCTCACCCACCGAGCCCAAAAGTCTTAGTGACTTACGGCTTGATGATTGAACCATAGCATCACCTTCCCGTATAAGCGCTCGAATCGCAGTCGGCGCCGTATAGAAGATGCTGACTTTATAATGATCAATGACTTTCCAAAATCTTGAAGCGTCCGGATAAGACGGAATCCCTTCGAAAATGACAGAGGTCGCTGCATTGGAAAGTGGACCATAGACCATATAGGAATGCCCGGTGATCCAACCCACATCTGCCGTGCACCAAAAAA
>CAZWVK010000112.1:0-8492 GCA_964636785.1 uncultured Pseudobdellovibrionaceae bacterium
AACAAGGTCATGGGTTCATCGGCTAGTTCGATGAACCCATACTTCTTATAGAAGGCTTTTGCAGCCTCATCCTTTGCATCAACCAGAAGTGAGTAAACGCCAATATCAGCCGAGGCAGATCGAACCCGCTTCATTGCATCGACTAAAAGGAGTTTCCCTAAGCCTTGTCCCTTGGTTGAATTATCAACCGCCAGTCGGCCCATTCGAGCGACGGGTACGGGATGCTTAGGGAGCTTCTTCTGCATTGCTTCGGGGAGCGAAGTTAAATCCACTTCGCCCATACTGAGACTGTAGAAGCCAAGAACACGCTTGGCTTTTTCGCCTGATTGAATGGCTACGAAAGTTTTATTGAAATTCGCCGCTTGATTCTGACGAGCACGCGCTTTCAGAAAATCATTTAGCTCAGGCGAGCCACAGTCAAACGGCGCACGATCAAATGACTTGTCTAGGGTGTGAAATTCAAAGTTGCTCACAGAGAAAAGTTACTTTCTCGACTGCTTCGCGTAGTCCTTGAAAGCCTTTTTCAATGCTTCGTTCGGAGCCGGAGGATTTGTCAAAGCGGCAAAGAACACATGAGCATCACGTTCCGTTAGGCTTGTGCGTTCCACTTCCGACAGCTCTTTACGAGCGGCGCGAAGAGAGTTTTGCAGCATGAAAGAACTCACCGTAAGCCCCAAATGATCGGCGGCTTTCTCAATGAGATCTTTGTCCTGCGGAGCTGTGCGGATCATGACAGTGCTTTCCTTCTTCAGGGAAGCCTGCGGCTTTCTTTTTCTTGCGACTGACATAGTAAACCTCTTTCACCGTGCTTAAACGGCTATAGATACACCATATCATAGCGTATTGCATTTGTCTATACGAACGAAATCTAGTGATTTCAATAAGTTGAGAGTTTTATCGGGACTTTTACAAAGATTTGCCCTTGATTGGCAGTCTGTAAAGGAGTAATATGAACTCCAAGAATGTGGTTCTTGAGCTACCTAGCTCATCGCTCTTTGAAAATCGAATAGAACGCGAGTGGCTTTCAACTGAAGAAGCAGCTCAATACTTGTCGATCACCGAAAACGCTTTACGCATCATGGTCTATCGAGGCCAGATTCAGTCGTATAAATTCGGAAGACGACTAAGATTTAAGTTGAAGGATTGCAAGGCTCTTTTCCTAAAGAAAGGAGCCTGACATGGCAATCAAAACTTACATTGAGAACGGAAAGAAATTCTATGAAATATACGTCAACGGATTCGACTCCAGAGGGATTCGGGTTCAACGGCGTAAAAAAGGATTAGATACTCTTAGAAAAGCGGAGATGGCCGAGTTCGAGCTAAAGCGAGAACTGGCTAAACTCAAAGAAGAGGCTGTGCCTTTTCGCTGGTCTGAGTGGCTTTCCGAATGCTTGAAGAGAATGAAGCTCGTTCACCGCCCTTCAACTGTCATCAACTACACTGCACAGATGGGCAAATGGATTAACCCGCATTGGGATAATCTCGATTTGCACAAGATCACGAAGCAGAAAGTTTACGACACCATTTTTACGGACATAGATTCAAAAATCACTCCGTGGACACGGAAGACAATCCTGAAAATGGTTCGACGAATTTTCGAGATGGCCGTTGAAGAAGGCATCATAGACCGGAATCCCTGTGCCGGAATCCGAGTTAATGTGCCGGAGGTAGATCAGAAGGTTTTAACCAAAACAGAAGTTGGAATCTTCCTGCAAGAAGCGAAATTAACGGATCATCGGTTTTATCCCATCTGGGCTATGGCCCTTATGACGGGAATGAGATCGGGAGAGCTGTTCGCTCTTAAATGGACAGATATAGACTTCGATGGAAAAACCATCTCTGTTTCTAAGCAGTGGACGAGCAAAAATGGGTTTGGCCCTACTAAGACGCAAAGGAGCCGTGTGGTTCCGATTTCCAACGCGCTTTTGAAGTTCCTAAAGGAACTCAAAATCAAGTCTGGGAATCAGAGTGAGTTTGTCTTGCCGCAAATGCCCGAATGGGAGAACGGCGAACAGGCACGGATCACGCGAGAATTTTGCGCCGCAATAGGAATCACGCCCGTCAAGTTTCACGACCTCAGAGCAACCTTTATCACCAACCTACTAGCGCGTGGTGAGTCTCTGGCAAGAGTTATGGCAATCGTGGGCCATAGCCAGATTAAGACCACCAACGGCTATCTTAGGAAGGCAGGTGTGGATGTTCAGGGGGCTACGGAAAAACTTGGCTATGATCTTCCAGATGAGGTTGTAGGAGCCAAAGTCCTGTCTCTTAGATAGAGACAGGACGGCTTCTGTGAACTCAAAAAACCTTGCTACTTCATGCTACTCGCGGTATTCGATTTGCTGTAATTACAGCAACTTAGGTCGGAAAAATCACCCCGACCATTTTTTGAAGGTCTGAACCATGAGTTTTCATGGCTGTTTTTTTTGGAAAATTCCTCACGGCTCTATCTATTGTCATGATCGGGCCGATCTCTTCGTTTATAACCCTACAAAGCCCCCTATTTTGAATCGCTATCAGAGGGGCTTTTGTTGAGGGGGCCGTATGTTTGGAATCCTTTTTTTGAAGAGAAGAATACCCGCATTCCTTCTCCTGGGTGCGATTTTTGCGGCGTTTGATGCCACAGCCTCAGTGACCCCCTATTCCAAAGTTCAACATTTTTTGAATCAAATCAATCAGGACTTTCCCACGACGACACAGCTTTTTAGCATTGGTTTATCTGATGAAGGTTTACCGATCGAGGGGATTGCGATCGGGAGCGGCTCTCTTAAAAACCTCGTAGTTGCCACACATCACGGCAATGAATATGCAGGTACGGAGACGGCTAAAGCCTTGATTTTGGATTTGGCAAAGCGCCCCATCCCAAATCAGACCCTCTATATTATTCCTGTCTTGAATACTTCAGGTTTTAATCGGGGCATTCGAACGGAGCGATTGGGAGAGGATGATTTTGACCCCAATCGAGACTTTCCGAGCCCTTGTGCAAATAGCCACTCCTTCTTTAAGTCCTCGAGGGCTCTCACTCGATTTGTTGAAGAGACGGGAATTGTTTCGATCGCGACCCTCCATTCCTACGGTGAGATCATTGCCCATCCATGGGGAACGGGCCGCAAGTTCGGAGGGGAGCCTCCTCTTGATCTACGGGACTATGAAGTCTTTTCGAAGATGGTCGAAGCGGCCTCTAAGTTCAATAACTACAAAACCGGTCGGATTGGTCAACGGGTCTATCCAGCTGAAGGAACCTTAACAGACTTCTTTTACGCAGAGTACGGAGTGTGGACCATCCTATTTGAATTAGGGACCTCGCATACACCTTCTCAAGAGGAACTCGAGTTGATTGTTTCCACCAATGTACGGGGGATTCGCCTGATGTTTGAAGAGGCGGCGCCCCTTGAGCGCTCCACGTCCCATGATTTCGTTGGAGTTTGTCATAAATCCAATGAAGCCGACTATTTTGTGGAAGACGTTTATACCTTTGATGTTGCCGAAGGGGAGCATCTCTTCTCAGTGCGAGATCAATCCCACTCCCTCCCTGCCTTAGACGGGTTTTGGCATAAGCTGACAGATTTCGGGGTTCCTTCGGTTCTAGACCGAATTGATCGGCATGTTGAGGATATATTAAGTTCGAACTACGAGGACTTTTGGGGTTACACCCGTTTGGTGAGTCGTATTGCGGCCGAGAGAATCGAATCTTCCTTTTATATCGAGGATTTTTTGTACGATCAGCATCTTGAGATTCAGAAAAAGACAAATGTCTCGTCTGAGTTTTTAGCTTCGGTGCTTATCAAAGAGGGCGTGATAAAAGTCTATTTCTCATCCGGCCCTAAGGAATCGATATCTCATTCGACGGAAGTTGAGGGGAAAATTAAAGAAGATTTGAGTGCGGGATTTGTCTATCACAGCACGATTCACAACCACCCTTTTCGTTTCGAGGATCAAGTGAAAGTTAAAGGAGGCATTCTTTTACCCTCTGAGGGGGATATTCGCTATTTTGATAGATCGCAATCGAACTTCATGTGGATTACGGATGGTCGGTCTTCCCTGAGGCTCTCGCGAGAGGATCTTCACGTCATTTTGCCGCAATTATAAGGGGATGACTCCATCGTCCCCCAAGAAATGAACCCATCAATATACAAGATGTCCTGAAAATGAGTCGGCTCAAAGTGGGCCCCGAGGAGAATTCGCAACGCCACCTTCCTGTGTTCTACTCATTCAAAAATATATTTAAGTTCCCGACGGATTCACCTTGGGTATTTCGGACTTCGATCTGGTAGGAGAGATCGCTTGAAATGTCATAAGGGCTTTTATCCGATGAGATCATGGCCGCACTGACATACGCCTGGTTAATTGATGCGGAGATCTTCGTGACTTTAAATGTCAGGGGTAAAGTTTCACCCGACTTGAGCTCTAAGCCAAAGGCAATCTCTGCGGTTTCGCCGTGACAGATTCCCGTGACAGGTGCTCTCCAGATTTCCTTTGAAAGAGTTGTTAATTGTCCGTCCCTGAAGATGAGCTCTCCAGAAACCCTTGAGTCTGTACATTTGAGGTCTGCGGTGAAGTAGCGATCTCCCGACAAGTGAGCGACTTCATTTTCGTAATTAAATCCGAGGTTAAAATAGCCGTTCTTCCAAACGCGCTCAATTGAACGTAAAGCCTGTGGATCATCGTACTTGCTATCGTCAATCCGGACTGTCAGAGCTTCTTTTGGAAATTGAGAGCTAAATGGGAACTACTCGGTTAAAGGGGTAGTGCGCCTAAAATTCGAGTTAAATCACAGCATTAAGAACTTTCAGACGGTAATTTTGGAAGTTTCTAAAGCCAAAAGCCTTTCTTTGCAAGAGTTTTGCGATGTTGTTAAAGCCTTCAGTGCGTGCATTTGTGATCCCGGTTTTAAAATAGTTTAAAATTTCAACTTTCCACTTGATCAGGGTTTTTCTTAATCGTTGGATCTCTGGAAGTTTTGACAGGGCCATTCGGTCCAACATGATCTGTAAGGATCTTTGCGCTCTGTTAAAGCCTTTGCACCTATAGAGTGCATGTAGGCTTTCTTTAAAGGCGTAAACTTCTTTAAGTTCTGGGAAGTTGTCTAAGTATTCCCAAAGAACTTTTCTTTGGAAGTAGTCGAGTTTGACGTTGCTCATGAGTAAAAGTTTTCGGGCTTTCCATGAAGCTCGATCTCCGGTAATTTCCTTTCTTCGTCTCATGATGTGATGGTTTAAAAGTCTTAGGACGTGGAACTTATCGGCAACCATTTCTGCATTTGGAAAAAAATCTTTTGCAAATTTTTTGTATGGATCACTTAAATCAAGGGCTACGTGCCTTACATTTTCTCGTCCGGGTATATTTTTAAGAGCGTCTTCAAGTAAATGTCCTGATTTTCCATCTACAAGTTCAAGGGGACGTTTATTGTTGAAGTCGACGATCATGGTGGCAAAGCGAGTGGTTTGATGTATTGGATCTTTTCCAAAGGCATGTTCATCGATGCCTATTTTCGATGGCCAGGCGTAATTTAATTTAGCTTTTAGATTCAGCTCCAGTGTTTCATAGAGAGCCTTTTGGATGGTGTCATTTGAGCAGCGATAGTTTTTTCGAACACTCTTAAGGTCACTAAAGGTTTTACAGGCCCACACCAAGGACTTTCTAAAGCGTTGAGTGAAGCGTCGTCGAGGAAGAACACCTGGCAAAGGTTCACTAAAGATCTTGCCACACTTAAGGCATTTTAAACGCCTTTTACGTACCCGTAGTACAACGTAGGTTCCGCGTATAGGTTCATCTTTGAGTTCCACCCAGCGGTATTCATGGACCCAATATTCGCCAGATCCACAAGCGTTGCAGTATTCTTGCCTGGGTTCTTTCTCAAGGAACAAAATATTGCCGGATTTTCCAATTCTTTCAGAGCGTAAGAATTTCAGTTCCGGAAGTAGCATGAAGTTTGTTAGCTTCAAAGATGCAGACATAGGGAAACTCCTTTTAATTCTAGTAAGTTAAAGTGTTAAGCAACTTCAAATTACCGTTTTAGAAGTCCCTATGTCTGCAACTCCCACTCAAACCCTCTTAACTCAATGCCTCCACCCCTTAAATCGGGTAGAACCGCAAAAACCCGGCTAAAATTAATCTTTCGTCCATCCATACAGATCCGCCCACAGTGAGTGACCCTAATTACACGATCATGTAAGGGGTACTCAACCTCCTCTATGCCGTTGTAAATTCTTTTTGAGGGCTCATAAACCTCGGATGGGTACTTCATCCCTAAAGCCTCATGTGGCCGATCAGTGTTGTAGCCGTGAACGAAGGTATCAAACTTCTCTTGTTGTTGAAGAAGATTAAATCCAGAGGGCTTTGTGGCTTCTTTTTTTAAAGTTAAATGCATTCTTTCATGCCTTCCGTTTTGCTGAGGCTTACCTGGCTCCGTTCGCTCTAAACTGATGCCAAGCCTTAACCACCACACCGATAATCTACTTAACCCAAACATCGCTTGAACATTGGAAAAAGGATTGCCGTTATCGGTCCTGATCGCTTTAGGTAACCCAAAATCTTTAAACGCCCTCTCAAAAACACTAAATGCATACTTCTCTTTTGTGGTCTCAAGGGCTTCACAACTTATTAAATACCTGGATGCAAAATCCGTAATTGTTAAAGGGTAGCAGTAAGTTTTATTTCCGAGTAAAAACTCACCCTTATAATCCGCACACCAAAGATCATTTGGATTGTTTGTAAATGATAATTGCGTGCCTTGAGCTTTGTAGCGCCTTCGCTTTCGTGAAGTGACCAGATCATTTCGCGCTAAACAAGCATGAACTGTGCTGTTGGCTGGAGGCTTAAGGCCCGGATAAGTTCTTCTTAATCGTTCACGAATTTTTCTCGCACCCCAAGAGGGCTTTTCTTTTTTGATCTGGCAGATGAGTTTTTCAATTTGTATGGGAAGCTGATTGGCCTGCTTGTGAGGTTTTGTCGACTGAGCTGGCAAACCTTCAATTCCACACTCTTTATAACGATCCCAAATCTTATACCCGGTTTTTCTAGAGATCCCGAACTCACGGCAAAGCTGAGCCATTTTCTCGCCCTCAAGAATCCTTGCCACAAACTTAAGCTTCTCATCCATGACGCTACACTCCTTCCAAGGCATAAGACTTTCCTCCTATGCCAAAAGTGTAACCTAGGTGTCCGGTACAAAGTGTTACCCATCTCTCGGGTCACTCAGGTGTCCGACGCAACACCAAAGCTTAAATGTCTGCCGGTGCAGTTATCGCCAGACAAACTCGCTTCAATGAATCCATGACACCAAGTCGCACGCCACCGCTTGGGCTTGTTGTTCCGATCCCAACGTTTTCTCCACCAAAAGAATTCTAATGAGTTAGGTAAGAATTAAGAGGCTGAAAATCCAATACCGACGTGCCCAACAAACACGTCAGTCTTCACCCGTCTCTGGCCGTATCAAAATGAGACGGTTTTTTTGAAAAAACGCCTAATTTTTTAAAGCTTCGACCCGATCTCTCCGAAACGAAATAATAAGATAAAATTAAGATTCACTTGGAACGTAAAAGGAGTCGGATGAAATGAAAAAAGAAGCCCTCTTTTTCACCTCCCTCATCACTCTGTTTCTTTTCCATCAATCTCTCTTCGCTGCCTCTGGAATCACCTATCATGGTCGTCTTTTAAAGCCCAACGGCACGCCTGTTACTTCTTCTAATGTTCAGTTCCGAATGCAAATTAGAACGCCTGGGACACAAGATTGTTTGATGTATGAAGAGATTCAGACTTTGGATCTCTCTACGACAAGTGGAATGTTTTCCTTAAGTTTGGGAGATGGAACTGGCGTTAGGCAGGACTCCTACTCATGGAACTTGTTTGATACCCTTTCAAACAGAAAAGATTTCTCATTTAATGCGGTCGATTGTACTGGGGTGAACACTTATTCTCCTGATGTTTCTGATAACAGAAAATTTAGAGTTTATTTTAACGACGGAAGCTTTCCGGCAGGCACATGGGAAGCTCTGCCGACTCAGACGATCAATTTTATTCCCATGTCTATTGAAAGTTATGCTGTTGGTGGATTTCCCGCATCTTCACTGCTTCGAGTGGAAACAGCCGGAACTTTGGGGACGACGACTCCCTTAACATCTACCCAATACAATGAGATTTTGGCTTTGGTAAATGGCACTTCTTCCTTATATGAAAAAGATGGAGAGCTTAACGGCTCCGCACTCCCCTCTCTCAGTGCCGGTCAAACTATAACCAGCAATGGAAGTGGCGGCTGGGTGGCGGCAACTCCCTTGACTTCTGAGAGCGATCCAACGGTTGAAGCCTTTGCAAAGGCATCACTTCCCACTTGCGGGACTGGTGAAGTCTTAAAATCAGACGGCACCGTTTTGTCCTGCGTCCCTGATGCCGGTGGTTGGAGTGCCGTGGACGCCACCGATTCCATCAAAGGAATTGTCATGGTTCCAACAGCTGGGGGACTTACGGTTTCAGGAGGCTCTTTATCTCTTCCT
>CAZWVK010000113.1:0-8419 GCA_964636785.1 uncultured Pseudobdellovibrionaceae bacterium
CATCCGCCAAACGCTGATGAACGCCCTTGAAAAAAATCGCCTTCATCACGCACTGCTATTTACAGGCCCAAGAGGCACCGGAAAAACATCAACGGCGCGGATTCTTGCGAAATCTTTAAGATGCCCGAATGCAAAGAACTTCACACCCTGTGGCCAGTGCACAGAATGCGAAGATATTCAAAATGGACGCAGCCTCAATGTCATTGAGATTGATGGAGCTTCCAATAACGGTGTGGACGCTATTCGTGAGCTGAGAGACACCGTCGGTTATATGCCTTCATCCGGCAGCCATAAGATCTACATCATCGATGAAGTTCACATGCTTTCTCAGAGTGCATTCAACGCTCTTTTAAAGACCTTGGAAGAGCCTCCACCTCACGTGATTTTTATTTTTGCAACCACAGAAGTTCAAAAAATTCCGAACACAATACTCTCTCGCTGCCAAAGATTTGATTTCAGAAAGATTCCAATCAAATTGGTGTCGGAACATTTAGAGCGCATCGCTCAGGATGAAAAAGTAAATGTCTCAAAAGAGGCGATTTGGATGATTGCAAGACAAGGCGGCGGATCCATGCGAGATGGTCAAAGCCTTCTTGAGCAAATGATTAATTTTTCAGGTGGTGAGATCTCATTACAAGATGTCGTTAATACTCTTGGATTAACTGACCGAGGAGCTCTTTATCGAGCTTGGTCAACCATCGCAAATAAAGATCTTATATCTTTAAAAGCTTTGCTTCGTGATTTTTCTCAAAGTCATGTAGAGCCAAAAAGTTTTCTTGAAGATCTGATGGAAACTATTCGCAACACTCTCTTAGTGAAAATTGCGGGTGAGAATCACGGCTTGGATTTACCCGAAGCTGAACTCACAGAGCTTCAAGGCCTCTCTTCAGTTCTCAGTGAAGAGGATCTTCACTGGCAGTTCGATATGGCCTTAAAAGGCGCACAGGATTTAACTCGTGGAAGTGATACCCGATTGGTCTTAGAAATGATCCTTTTAAGAATGGCCAGCGCACCGCGATTTAATGAACTCACCGCGGGAACTCCACCTCACACTAGCACTGCACATCAAGCTAACGCAGCCATTCTTCGCACAAACACGGCGTCGAAAGGCTCATCATCAACACAAACACAACAAAGCTCACCAGCCAAAGCTCAGCAATCATCGCCATTACCCGACTCCACCTCTGTCCCTACTCCTTCAGCCACTCAAACTAAAACCGATGAGTGGAGCGCTTTTGTCGATAAGGTGAAAGGGGTGAACGGTTTGATTGGTGCACAGCTTGAGAATTGTTATCTTAAAAATCAGAATGGAAAAAAGCTCACGTTGGCGGTCCCAAGCAAGCTTCGTTTTATCTTTGATAAAGTGAATCACCCGGATTTTAAAAAGAAGCTTTCTAATTATTTAACGACGTTTTGGGGCCCTGGATTTGAAGTGGAAATCCAACTTGGCGACCTGGATTCCTCAGAAGCTCCAACTCCAAAAACCCTCTCGGTGCAGAAGCAAAATGAAGACGAAGCACGGGAGAAAGAGCTCATTGAAAACCATCCGTTGGTGAAATCTGCAAAAGGTGTTTTTAAAGCGGAAATTAAAGCAATTAAGGATATGAAATAGATCAACAAGGAGTTTTAGTATGAAAGGTTTTGGTGGCGGCGGAGGGATGCAAGCCCTTATGAGACAAGCCAATCAAATGCAAAACAAAATGAAGAAGCTTCAAGAGGAATTTGCGGCTCGTGAATTCGAAGGAACTTCTGGCGGCGGAGCTGTTAAAGTTATGGCTCTTGGCAACTATCAGATCAAAAGCGTGATTTTAAATCCCGAAACCCTTGAAGACCAAGAGATGCTTCAGGATTTGATTCTTACAGCCACAAATGAAGCCTTAAAACTCGTAAAATCAACATATGATCAGGAAATGTCGAAACTGACTGGTGGATTTTCAATGCCAGGGATGTTCTAATCTCTAAATGCTTGGAAAAATTCCTTCTTTAAACAAACTGATTTTAGAGTTGAGCCGCATCCCCGGTGTGGGGCCGAAGTCGGCTCAACGTATGGCCTATCATCTCATGCGCACGCCTCTCTCGCAGGTCGAAGCATTAAGAGAATCGCTCAAAGCCGTAAAATTAAACGTCAAAGAATGCAAACAGTGCTTTGCCTTTGTTGAAGGTGTGGACATTTGCCACATCTGCTCAGATCTCACCCGCAGAGACGACCTACTCTGCATTGTGGAAGATCCATCCGACATTGATCGCATCGAAGGATCCGGCGTTTTCAATGGCAAGTACCACGTTCTTCATGGATCAATCTCTCCTTTGGATGGAATTCAACCTGAAGATCTGAAAATTCCAGCGCTACTTCACCGTTTAGATGAGCCAGATAGCCCGGTCAAAGAGGTGCTATTGGCTTTAGATGCCGATTTAGAGGGTGACACGACAGTGCTTTATTTGGCGAAACTTCTTAAACAGCGAGGAATTTCAGCCTATCGTATAGCTCATGGGGTTCCCATCGGTGGTGATATTGATTACATTGATCATAGAACACTTGGTCGTGCGATTGAAAACAGGGTTCAGGTTTAATGTCGTTTATTAATTATAACGCCAAAGAAATTCACTGTAAGGTTGTCTACTACGGTCCCTCGTTAGGGGGAAAGACCACAAACCTTCAGTGGGTTTATCAAAAAACAATGGATGGAGGTAAATCCGATTTGTTCTCCATCCCAGGCGATGCCGAGAGAACCTTGTTTTTTGATTTCCTTCCTTTGAACGTGGGCGAGATTCAAGGGTTTAAAACAAGATTTCATCTTTATACCGTACCCGGTCAGGTGGTTTACGACGCCTCTAGAAAATTGATTTTAAAAGGCCTTGATGGACTGATCTTTGTCGCCGACTCACAAGAAGAGCGCATGGAAGAAAACATTCAGGCTCTCCAGAACCTTGAGCGAAATCTCACTCAGCAAGGCTACGATATCAACGAAGTGCCACTCGTGTTTCAGTACAACAAACGTGATCTTCCAAACGCAGTTCCACTCAGCGAAATGCGAAACGCTTTGAATAAATACAACTGCCCTGACTTCGAAGGCACCGCCTCTGAAGGAAAAGGTGTGTTTGAGTCCCTAAAAAGTGTTTCGAAATCCATTATCAATGTTTTAAAGGGCGGAGAACTGTAGTAAGTTCCCCTTCGTGGACATCGTAGAGCGCATTCAAAAACTCAAAAAAGAAAAGAACGCACTCATTCTTTCGCATTTTTATGAAGAGGGTGTGATTCAGGACTTGGCCGATGAGGTGGGTGACAGTCTTTACTTGGCTCAAAAAGGAGAAGGTGCCGAGAATCCCATTGTGCTTTTGGCTGGTGTGGTTTTTATGGCTGAAAGTGTAAAGATCCTCTCTCCTGAAAAAACGGTATTGGTGCCGGATATGGCGGCTGGATGTTCACTGGTCGACTCTTCACCTGCTGAGAAGTACCGTGAATGGCGCCTTCAATATCCCGATGCGATCTGTATCAGCTATATCAATTGCAGTGCTGAAGTGAAGGCTCTGTCCGATGTGATTTGCACCTCTTCCAATGCAGAAAAGATTGTAAACACCATTCCAAAAGATCGACGCATTCTTTTTGGTCCGGATAAAAACTTAGGACGTTATCTTTCTAAAAAGTTAAACCGTGAAATGATTCTTTGGCCTGGTGCATGTGAAGTTCATATTTTATTTTCTTCTCGAAAACTCTTTGAACTTAAAACGGAACATCCCGACGCATTGGTGATTGCACATCCGGAGTGTGATGAAGCGGTCCTTCAATACGCAGATATTATTGGGGCGACATCCACTTTACTTAAAGCCGTTAAAGAGCGCCCTGAGAAAAAGTTTATTGTGGCGACAGAGACTGGAATTTTTCATCAAATGAAAAAGGCCAGACCCGAGGCTGAACTTATTCAGGCTCCCGCCCAAGGAAGCTGCGCGTGCAACGACTGCCCTTATATGAAATTGAACAGCTTGGAAAAGATTGAACTGGCTCTTAAAAACGAAACACCTAAAATTGACCTTCCTCAGCAACTGATGGAAAAGGCTCGAGTTTCATTGGACCGAATGATGAGAATTACCCGCGGCGAATCGGTTCAGTGGCCTGAAATATTCACTGGTTAGAGCATTCTCAAAATGAGACTAGGTAAATATTTCCCTTAACTTTGGTCCAGGGTCTCCGATGAGTTAATTAAGCGAAATGCAAATGCTGATGAAGGAGTTCTAATCATGTCCGCTGAAAGAAGAATCGCAGAGCGAAAAATCGTAGACCCTGTTCGAGTTGCCGAACTAACTTCACTTTCAAATTACAATGTGATCGCAAAAGAAGGAACCATTATAGATGCTTCCCCTTCTGGCTTTTTACTTAAAGTCGATCGCGTAGATCTAATCCCTGAAGAGTTTCGTAAAAACTTAAGTCTTCACCCACTCATTGGAGATCAGGTGGTGATGTTCTTACCGCAAATGAATTTGGATCTGGATGGAACTGTAACCCGCGCTCACCACACGGGCCGAGGGACCTTTGAAATCGCCGTGACATTTTCACAAGATGTTCCTGAGTACTGGCGCGACTGCCTGGTCGATCTCTTACCAGCACCTGGAGAATTCGACCAAATCCAACCCTACGACGACTAAAGATCGACGAATTTAGGAAGGCCCGCTTCCTTGGCAAGAACGAGCGGGTAATGGGTTGGAAGGAACCACGACAATGCCTCTGCCAGTGCTCGATGTTCACGATCGGGCGGATTCCCAAGTGAATCCAAAGAAACAATCAAATCAGTCTGCGAAAAATCTTTATTAGTTGCCACCAAAATTTTGGGATAACGAACGCCTTGGGCCTGAAGGAATTGCTTTAAGACGGAGCGCACATACTTGGGAAGATAAGCTTCTGATGGTGGACCGAATGTCACTTGATCGGCTTTTTGGTACTGAACGGGGCCGGACTTCGTGGCCACATCAAAATTTTGAAACTGACCCGTTTCTTTGAAATTCCAAATCATTCCATAAGTGAAGATATAATCCGGCATCATCTTATAGGCATTTAAGACCAGACCAATTCCTCGAGTCGAGAGCCACTCCACGACGCGAGTCACTGGCTCACCCGCTTGCGGCGAAGACTTCACATAGAGATAGGGCCACCCATCCGGACCGCTTTGCGCGTCTTGAGAGCTGAGCTCGACCTTTGCCTCGGAGAAAGCAATCATAAGCGCCCTTTCCCACTCTAAATTTCTATAGGATTCGGGCTGACTTAGGAGCTGAAAAAGATCTAGGGTTCTTGCCATAAACAATAGCTAACGAAGTGCCGATCAAGAATCAAGAACTTCACCAGGAGTATTCATAATGGCCAAAGATTCTCTCTCGGATCATATCAACGAACTCAAAGCGCTATTAGCCGAATACCAGCCTCATGTGGAAGAAGCGCTAGGACAGGCCCACGAAACCCTACAGAAAGAAGCAAAGAAGGCTCTTGATGAAAAGCCTCTTATGACATTAGGCCTCACAGCGGTTGTGTTTTTAATCTTAGGTTTTGTTTTCGGACGCTGCGGTAAAAGCAAATGAATGTGTTAATGAAGATTCTTCTCAAAGCGGCCGCTTTGTACAATCTGAAGAAAAAAGGCGAGCAGATCTATCACTCAGGCCTTAATACGGCGAGAAGATCACTTCGATACTTATTTTTTATTTTTATTCTTTCGCAGATTTTTATCTGTGGACTGGCATTGACGCTTTATTCAACCTATCAGCTGCTCCCCCTGGATGAAGCTGCAAAACAGTATTGTTTACTAGCTACAGGTTTGATTTTCGTTTTAGTGCCCCTAGCACTTGTTCTCTGGGGCACCTCTAAAAGGACTTGGAAGATTAAATATTAACGGCCAATGCACTGACCAGTTGCTACGAAATAACGATAACTGTTTACGATCACACCATAAGATGCGCGCTGAACAACTCGGTTACCGACCCAAAGCTCAAACCAGTTGCTCCATCCCACTCGTCCTACACGACAGATTGGGCGATAATGACCTGGCCCTGGGTAATGAGGCGGATATGGAACAACTGCTGGCGGACGAGGGCGATAATGGCCATGGCCATGTCCGTGGTTCCAACCTGTATTGATATCGATATCCACCCAGTTGTAGTTCGTTACATTGTAGTTATTGATAATGACCTGAGGATCAATGCTCTCATCGTATTCGTCATACTCTTCACAGTTGTTACATGGACCTTCTGGCTCATGAAAAACATCTCCACGGCTCACACTTGCAAAACCAATAAAAACCAATAATCCCAATGCGGCTAAATTACTTAAAAAGCGCATAGAACACTCCTTCTTTTAATGATGAACGATTAGCAAAATTGTAACGCTCTGTGTATAGAAAAGATTTCATGGAAGAGCCGCCTCAACTCCCAAAAGTTGGGAATGGATATAGCGATAGTGCGAACGAGCTTGAGCATATTGTTGGGTCACCTGCTTCAGCCCTGATTCAAGCTCAGCATCACGCTCTCTGAATTCTTTGAGTGAGGAATGAATCAGCTCATAGTCTTCTTTAGCACTTTGATAATCCGCAGTGAGCTCATTGATTTGTACAGACAAAATTTGTGCAGACTCAAGCTGAGCGTTGATTTTTAAGTTTAAAGCTTCAATAGCGGCCAAAACTTGATTTCGCTTGGATTCCAACTCGGCATGGGTTTGGTTTACTTTCTCAAGTTCTGCTCGCAGCCCTTCAATTCCACTGGAGCGTACAAAATCTTCTTTGCGAAGTTTTAAAGTCGTAAGAAGTGTTTCATAAGAGTCTTTTTCGCTTTCATATTTTCGAATCGCCTCTTGAAGGGCAGAGATCTCTCTTTCTGTCGCTGGAATGAGTGAGGTCAGAAAATCAACCTTTTTAATCTGTGTCAGACGCAATGAGTTTTCATTCTTTCCAATAAGCTCTTCGAATGTTTTTACGACTCCGTCCAATCGATCCCATTCCGCAAGAACCGCACTTCGGATCGATTGCTTGATATCGTCCACTTCTTTTTCAAGTTTTGATATTTGGCCATTGAGATGACGAAGCTCACCTTGAAGGTAGCTAAATTCACTTTGTGCCTTTTGAAGAGCTGCAATCTGAACTTCACAGAAAATGCCACCTGAAGTGGATGTGTTTTCGCCGGATAGGTTCTCTCGTCGACATCGCTCAAACTCTCGCTGAGCTTCAATTTGGATGATCTTCGCATCACGAACTTGAGATTCTAAAGGCGCAATTTTTGTTTTCAATGCTGCAGCTTCTGCACCAGCTGCCCCAACTCTCGGGTTTTGCTGAATGAGAGTGCTGATTTCAGAATCCACATGATAATTTTTGAGAGTCTCAACATGACCGATAAGCTGTTCCTGCAAACTCGCAATATCTGCTGAAAGTTTTGTTTCTTTCAGTGAGAGCTGATTCACAGTTTCAACCTGTCCTGCAAGCAGAGATTCATGCTCAGCCAATGCATCAAGACTTCCATTTAATCGGGCTGTAACTGAATCCAGCGCAAAGAGTGCTGTATTCGTCTCCAGTTGATTCTCATTCAGCTTGAGCTGGATAGGCGCAATTGCAACATATAGTCGACCCTTTTCTTCATCATTGCTCTTTAAAAGTTCATCCAGCTTTTTTACTTCCTCTTCGTTGGATGACTTTTCCTTCTTAATGGATGCAATTGCGTTCTCTTTTAGTAACGCATCTCTCTTAGCATAACTCAGTTTAAGTTCAGCAAGAGTGTATCTCTCATCCGCAGCCTTCTCTTTTTGCAGTGACTCGCTATTCTGATTTCGAAGTGTCTCAAGCTCGACACTCAACTCATTCTTGGTCTTAAAAAATGTATACGACATATTAAATAGATCGTTTAAGCGATCTGGAGTAATCGCTCCATTCACAGCAAGCGGTTTGATCTCGGGATCATTGAGTTCTTTGAAGAACTGAGGCAGGTAAAGTTCTGTTTTATTTAGACATGTGAGGCTGGCCTGAAGTGTTCTAAAGGATCCGGATAATGAGACCTGAATCCGGTTTTCAACACCTTCTTTATAGATCGCAAGTTCCAGATTGTGCGCGTTGATCACACGATCAATCATGTGGTCCATATTCAATGGGATATACCAATAAGGGGCAAGGCCCTCACCCGCAGTTATTTTCAAAGGCAATGCGATTTCAGTTGCTTCTCTCAAGCGAAGTTCAACTTTTTCACCTTGAAGCTCTGGTGACAATGAGAGCACGGCAACTGGAGCTTTTATATATTCTTTTGGGAAACTGATCGAAAACTGAAACGGAGAGTTGGCAGAGCTTTTTTCAGTAAAAGCCCTACAGCTTGGAACCCCTAAGAAAAAATCTTCTTCTTCTGAAATGACTTTCCAATCACCCGAGGCATATTCATAAGCATGGGCGTTGATTGAAATCGAAAG
>CAZWVK010000114.1:0-8406 GCA_964636785.1 uncultured Pseudobdellovibrionaceae bacterium
AGGCTGAGATACGAAAACTAGATCTTCTAGTGGTCGAATAAAGGGGGAAGGTCACGGACGCTCAAAAAAGAGAGCTTTTTTGGGGCGCTTGTGACCTATCTGTTCATATTAAAGAATTTTCGATGGCAAGTCCGCAGAATCATGTTGTCTACACAATACCGACTTTAATTCTTGCAGCGAAAACCCTGTTTGATAATGAGTTTCCCATCACGAGTGATAATAGCAAATATACAACCTACTTAGCCCAACATATGTATGAGGTCGCGGACGGCGTAGAGTTTGACTTTCATTTACACGGACGAGAGGCAACTAATGAAGAATCATTGTCTCAGCTTATCTGGTCGATCGGAACCAACCACTCCTATCAAGGAGACCCAATACACGAGTTCACAAACGGATTAATTCTTTCAGGAGTTGCCGGATTCAAAAATCTAAATAAAGATGCAACGGAGATAGACCAGGTATTTCTAAAGTCAATCGGCGTACCTGCTAAAGAGTATTTAATGCTAATTTTCGCGATTTGGGCACACGCTATAGACCACGTATCCATCAATTCCGAAATAGTGTTTGGCAACTCAGCTGCTGGAGCCTCAGCTAAGAGTGCGCTTAAGAAAGTGTTAGAGATGATGAGCTTTAAATGCTCAGAACCTCTAAGCTCAGAAGTATTTTCTCACGCTTCAGCCTACACGGGGAAAGCTATTGCAGAATCGATCTTTACCAGGAAGCCACTGATTAAAGTTGATGAATCAACCTATGCAATATCTGGCCATCCGTTTATTCAACTCCAATGGACAAAGAGATTCTTACTCGTTTCGAGGGCGCTGGCCCAAAGGCTCTCTAGTGGCAACTCTCGCACTAAACTTTCTCAAGTTATCGGCGAACGTCAGGAAAAGTTTTTTGCCCACCTAACAACGGGTTGGAGTAAGGACTCAAACTTTGATGAATATGAATGGTCAAATCGTGGAAATCAAAAATCACCAGATCGAATTCTATTTGAAAAATTTGGAAATAACAGCGAGGCTGTAACTTTATTTCAATTAAAGGCAAAGTCTCTGAGAGAAGGTACTCTTTTTGCTCGCGATTTCAATGATGCTGTCTGCGATCTTGGAAGTTCTTTTAATGAAATGATTTACAAAAGTATTAATTTCCTCTGGAGCCTCCATGAGGCGGCTAAAAATAATTCATTGAACTCTCTGAACTCAAAATTAAGCTTGAGAATTCTCAACTCTAGGGAATGCGTACTTATTGGTGTTTGTCCTGATGTTCCACCAATATTTTCAATGAAACCAATCCGCGACCTTTTAGAAGCGGAGATCATCAAAGAAGTCGGCCTCGACAAATGGCAATGGCTGCATCAGCACTTTAAAAATGTTTATTGGCATATAATTTCACTTACTGAGTTTCAAGCGTTTCTTTGTATTCCTGATAGAAGACGAAATTTTCACAAGGCAATTAAACACTATTTTCGAGATGAACAGATAGACCGCTTTCTCTCTAGAGGCGACCGCTCACTTCCATCTAGCTTTAGAAGCTTTATTATCGCCAACTACGGTACAGAAAGAGATGAGAACAGTGACAGAAAGATCAATAGCATCCCAGATCTAAGGCATATATATGACGAGTTTTTCGAAGAGGCAAAGCAGTACTTGGAATTCCTAAAGAAACAGTGACAACCTATTCCCTCTTCATGTGATACTATAAAAACAATTTTGAGCTTCTCCTTAAGAATTGAGAAATAGGCGCTTGTCATTTTCTTACATTTTCCACCACTCTCTCCAAATCTACTGCTACATATTTACCTCCATCATAGAAAAATTTTTTCTGATTTTGTCGAAATTCGCTCTCCAAATTTAGGCTCATAAAAAAGAAATCGTCAAAGTAGGCCGAATGCCCTTTGTGAATACCACTCTTTAGATTATTTCTAACCATCGCATCAATTGCATAAATGTTTGAAAATGGAGCGCCAAGGCTATTTAAATTCATATGATTACTTTTCTGACTAAAACTAAATAAAGTGTCATTATAAAAGTTCTGTCCTTGAGTAAAAATCCCATATGCTCTACACCCCAAAGTTGACTCAATTGATTCAATGAGATCACCACACACCTGAATCAAAAGCTCCGGTTGATAGAATGGATATTTAGATTTGGCATTAAAGTTCGACTTAACAAAAATGTTATCCGCCGCCGAAAGAAAAAGCATATGAGGACCATACTTGGCTGCAATTAAATCAATTTTGGCGGAAAGATTGTTGAGATCTGCCAATAGCTTATGCTCTTGGCTGTCCAATTTTTCCCTCATTCCAATCGCATCAACCATAAGAAAACTCGAAAGCTGACCTGCCCAAAAATGACTGTGCCACTCATTATCCACAAAAATGTAGTCGTACTTATGATACTGATAAATTGAGACCCAATGTTTGATCTTAGACCGAGGAATTTTAAGGTATATTGGATGGTAGCGTTTATGATGATCGATATAAAAATCAAATATTATGAAATTGTCATCATAGCCTCTAGGTACCGCACCGGAATAAAGACCTTTCGAATACGGATCAGCAGCCTGATTGCCAGCAAAGACCTTTAGCCACTCACTCTCTATTTCTTCCGCATAAATCTCAGAAACTATCCAGCACTGTCTATTTATACATTCCGCCATGTCATCATGTCGCTCAAATCCAGAATGAGTAAACACAGCTCCTCCACTTCATTCATAATATTTAAAAGTTCGGGAAGAATGACAATATTTAAAGATGAATGGAACCAATTTCTATAAGCAATTCCACTCAAGAGGACGCTGCTGTCTAACCCTCATCCACAACTTTTGAAAATTTCTCGTGAACGACAAAGTGTACGACAAATGACTGCAAACACCGTTATTTAGGGTGATTTCCTGTGGAAATATCTCAAGAGTGACTCGACGCAGTTTCTGTCTAAGTTATTAAAATTATTATATTTACCCTGAAATACAAAAACCCGCTTGGAAGCGGGTTTGATTTGGAGGTGGCTGCCGGATTTGAACCGGCGTAAACGGATTTGCAGTCCGCTGGATAACCGCTCTCCCAAGCCACCTACTCGTCAATTTGGAATCCCTATTCAAAACATGGATTTAAGAGGTTTGACAAGGACTTCCTTAGCCAAAGAGCTTTCTCAGGGTTTGGATGGGCTTTTGGCTCAATTCAAAGGCCTTTAACCAGTGGCTGGATAGAATTCGACTCTTCCCGTCTAAAATGGCCAAAAACTTTGCCAATTTCTTAAGCGCAAGCTCCCTTCTTCGGCTTTCAAAAACCTGGTAGATTTCCGGAACATCGGACTCTTCAAAGTCACATTCTTTTTGAAAAATTCTCGCCTCAGTGAGTTCATCCTGAATGGTTTTGAGCGATACTTTTTCTTGTCCCTGATGAAGAGCTCCTCGGTAAGCTTCAAAAAGTAAAATCAGTTCAAAGCGATCCAGCATAGGACCAGAGAGCTTTTCTAAAGTGGATTTGCATTTTGAAATGGTATACCCACATCGAAAACTTCGTTCTCTGCTTAGCCGACCACATGGACAAAGATTTGTCGTTGCCACAAATTGAAACTCAGCCGGCCACTCCAAGTGTTGTCCTCTTCTTGAGACTTTAAATTTTTTTGAAACCAATGGTTCTCTTAAAGCCTCAATCACCCGACTTGGAAAAAGTAAAAACTCATCCAAAATCAAAAGACCTCCATGCGCTTTGGCCAGCTCCCCAGGAAAGAGCTCTAATCCTCCACCAATAAGAGACATCACAGGTGTTGAGTGATGAGGCGAAATCAAGGGGCGATCTTCAAGCTCCACTCCGAATTGAAGATGGTGTGCTCTTAAGTCGTAAAACTCCTGATCTTCAGGTGGTGGAAGCAAGGAATGAAGAGCTTCTGCAAAGGTGGTCTTTCCCGAACCAGGAGGTCCAGCAAGAAGAGTGGAGGATTGAGAAATAGCACTCAGCTTTAAAAGCTCAGCTTGTTCTCTTGAAAAGAAAACATCGGGACAGGGTTTGGGTTGAAACCAAATATTTTCAGAAACACTTTTTTCTGGATGAAGTGTGGGATTTGAAAGATCGCTCAATCGACTCAGTGAAACTCTTCTTGAATGATTCAGAACACCTTCGGTGGAGCAAAGAACCACATCTGAATCTTTGAGACTGTAACGAAGTGTTTCCAAATCAGAAGGTGAAAACACTTCGCCATTTAGACCTAGCTCACCATAAATAAACACAGAGTGAGACCAATCTGCTCTTGGGATCTGCTCCGTCTCCCATAAGAGTGCGCATGCAATCGCAAGCTCCAAACCTTTGGAGTGCTTTCTAATATGGATTGGCCTTAAATTCACCACCACCTGCTGCGCCCTCGGCCACTGAAAACCTTGCGAAGTGATTGCGGTTTTAATTCTTAAAGAGCTTTCTTTAAGTGCGGTATCTGGCAGGCCTAAGACTTGAAGATTTGGAAGTCCCGGAGTGAGTTTCACCTCGACTTCCAGCGGTCGAATTTTTCCATGCTTTGAATAAAAGGATTTTACGATCATAGTGATCTTTTAAGAGTGCAAACCCGTAAGCACACTCAAAACCAAATGAATTGGAACTGAGAAGTTTTAAATCCCAAATCCGGACATGGATATTATAAATCTTTAAGACCACTTAAAGGATGATGCTTATCCACTTCTTCACGAAGTTTTTTTCCAGACACGGAAGTGTAGATCTGTGTGGTTTGAATACTAGAGTGACCAAGAAGCATTTGAATTGTTCTTAAGTCAGCACCTCCCTCAAGAAGAGCCGTCGCACAGCCGTGACGGAATTGATGAGGGGAAATTGTGGTTTTAAATCCAGCTTTTTTGGACCATGCATCCAACCAGCGCCAAATATCAATTCGACTTGGTCGGTTGCCTCGATCATTCACTAAAATTGCATTCGTGGATTGTTTGACCAGATGCGGACGCACATGACGGATATAATCCTTAAGCTCCGTCAAAAGATTTTCAGAGAGTGGCACCAAGCGCTCTTTTGAGCCTTTCCCTAAAACTTTAAGCCACCCTTCTGTTGGATTGAAATCATAGAGACTCAGCGAGATCAACTCACTCACTCGACAACCCAGTCCAAAAAGCAAAAGCAAAGTGATCTGATTTCTTGCCGTTTTATAAACATCCTCAACAGCAGAAGCCTGAAATAAAACCTCAAATTCCTTCAAAGTGATTGGCTTTGGCAGAGTGGCCTTGACCCGAGGTGGCCTAAGCTCTCTGAGCTCTGGAGCATCCACTCCTTTGTTTTCAAGGAACTTCAAATAGGTTCTCACACTGCTCACGACCCGTGCCTGTGAGCGGATGGACAAACCTTTCTTTTTCATAAAATCCTGAAATTCGCGAAGGGGCTTTTTTGTCTTTTTAAACGCCTCATACATCTCAAGGTCACGACGATAAGCCATAACCGTGTTTCGCGAGCGGCCCCGAACATGCTGCAAATCTTCGAAGAATTCGACCCAAAGTGTGAGTGCCATGCCTCTATTAGGACGCGATTTCAAGGGTTTGGCAAGGAAAAATTATGTAACAAATGTGTTCTGCACCGGAATCAGTTCTGGTACCAGACCAGGGTTGAAAACTGACCGATATACTGCTCATAACCCAACGAATCGATCTGGTGGACCTGTAATCGGATAATCGCTTCTAATTCGTCATCCTCATCCAAATACATCGATCTTAAAGTGAATTGCTCCTGTCCACCCGAACCCATAATGGCGAAGAATTCACCATCCACCACTTCTACAGGCCTTGTGCTTAGAAAAACTTTGGAATCAAAGGTGTCCTTTCCATTTTCACGATAAGCAATTAAAAGTCCGGCTTGGCGACCTTGAGTGGTAAAAGCATCAACAAAGAAAATTCGAATTTCTGCAAGCATCTCTGGAATCAGGTCTGCTCGCCCCAGGAGACTTAAATCTTGAAAGCTTGCGATACTCAACGCAGGCCCATAAACGCTTATATTGTCCGCATAGTAAATCCCTGCCTCTTGAAGACTGGCCAGCTGCTTGAATTGTTCAAGATCTGTTGAGGATGAAGAGGCACCAATGGCTCCTATCACTTGATTATAGGATTCCATCACAACCGCATTATCATCAGTGTCCATGGTGCGATACTGATAGGAGCACGCAAAATTAAGAATGGAGGTGAGTAGTAATAAAGCTTTCAATGCTTTCATTAGATGTCTCCATTGAATGCTTTTTCAAGCTCTAAATCCGAAAAGCTTCCAAGCTTTTTGTAACCGTTGTCAGGATAAATCGCGCGCTTGGTGTCCACGACTTCTCCGCTTTTCCAAGCCCGACAGTCGTAGGGACCTAATGATACAAACCAACACCATGCCGGAGGGCGAGGCGCATAGGTGAAGCCAAAGTTTTTAAACCAGACCGAGCCAGACGCAAAGGCTTCAGAGCCACCATCACCAAGGCTTGTCACTCCATCTAAGACAACGACAATGGCACCAAGGTAGTCTTCAAAAAAGCCATGCCAGATGTCTTTGCCATTTTTTCTAAACCAAATATTGTATTTGGTCTCTTGAGCAGAGTGTCCGGATGTAAAGTAGCCCTGATATCTTTGTCCATAATCGGAGTAGGAAATTCTTACGGTTCCACCGTAGGACTCTCCATATCTCTTTAAGTTCAAATTGATTTCAATTTGTTCTGGATCATACATCGGACGCCCAGTGTACTCGCCCATTCGATCCAACGATTCAACTTGAAGAGTGGTCGTTGCTCCATAGACCGTACCTGGATTGTAGCCTGGGCCTGGATTAGTTGGTGGCGTATAAGGCGTTCCATCGTTTGGAATCGGCTGTTGAACCGATCCATTCATTGTGGACTCTTTCTTTGCGCAGTTTACGCTAAAGACCAGCATCAGAACTGCCAAAGTCTTAAGTGCCGCTGAGTTAAAGTGTTTCATAAATCCTCCCAAATCCCCATTTGTACAATTAGGATTTGCGAGACCTATGCCCACTTTGTAGACGCTATTAAATATCTGATTTTTAAGGTGTTATTTTGATTTTGTCTCAGAATGAGACAGCTTTGGGACTGTCTAATCCCAAAGTGTCAGCCTTTTTTTGTCACTGCTTTTACATCAAATGGCTTTTCAGCATCCAGCTGAATTTCTGATGGGTTTGAAGAAGTCCGATCAAAAAATCCTCGGTGCCGACATCAATTTCTTTAAGCTCAACAGCATTCTGGATTTGGCGCTGAATTTCCACATGACCTGCAAGCAGATCGTTGATCATTTTATCTGCACTCATAAATTTTCCAGGAGTTTCAATGATGGTGTTGTCAGATCGCATTTCCCTTAATGTACTCACTGGGGATTCACCAAGAATTCGTACACGCTCGGCCACATCATCCATAATTGTTAAGAGCTCTTTGTATTGCTCTTCAAAAAACTCATGAAGCGAGTGAAATCGAGGACCGGTCACATTCCAATGATAATTTAAAGTCTTAGTGAACAGAGTGAATTCATTGGCAAGGATGTGATTTAAACTTTCAATCACTTCTCCAGATGCATCTGTTCCAGTGCCTCGTCCCAGGTTTCTCGCGGATTGCCCCATAGGGAAACGCTCCTGCTTTTTGTTTTCACTTTCTGTTGTAACTGGTCTCATAAAATTATTCCTTTCACATAATTTGCTGAATCACTTCCAGGGATGCGATGTGACGCTCTTGAAGAGGAATAAAGTCCTCTCGCATTTTCATTTTTAAGCGCTCTGGCACATCGTCACGCCTTAAGAACGCACGATATTCAGATAAGCCATGATTCTCCCCACTCTTAAGTGCTTGAAGAGCAGAGGCTTCACCAAAGAGTTTTGCAGTTCCG
The DNA here is from genome assembly GCA_964636785.1 of uncultured Pseudobdellovibrionaceae bacterium. GTDB lineage: Bacteria > Bdellovibrionota > Bdellovibrionia > Bdellovibrionales > UBA1609 > UBA6776. The sequence goes on from CAZWVK010000114.1 coordinate 7,846, forward strand.
ACAATTGCAAATACGACCTGCCCCCAAGGCCCTGAGTCCTCGTCGGGTGCAAGACCGCGCGCTAAAAGCTCATCCCGCCAGAATTGAGCGGCGCGACTGTGTTCATTTCGAAAAGACTGAAGTCTTTTAGCTGCTGGATCCGCTTCAAATTTCTGCATCACCTGGTCATAGGCTTCTACAGCTGATAATTCCCCACGCAACAAACGACTTGCATCTTCAACCCAACCTGGAGTGGCTACATCCACAAACACGCCTGTACCAAAATCCGCCAGTTCAGGTGTCAATCCATTGATCTGTGTCATTAATCCTCCGATCACTTTAAGTGGATATTTGTTTTAGAGAGATCATGCGTCCCTCTGCCCTTTGGTCGCTCCATCAAGCTCAAAGCCAATGTCATTCCAAAGGCGACAATGAATAATCCAAAGATCGCAAGCGCTTGCACTCCGCCCGTGTTGTAGTAGCTCACTGAACCCAGATAAGTGAGTGCAATAATCCCGATGAGAATTGTGCCTATCCATTTGATCATTAAGTAGACCCCCTTGTGGTGGTTATAAGCTCTTT
>CAZWVK010000115.1:0-8057 GCA_964636785.1 uncultured Pseudobdellovibrionaceae bacterium
AATTGAAGCTATGAGAGAGAAGTATCCGAATCGAAGATTGTTGGCGGTTTTTGAACCAAGGTCAGCGACGTCTCGGCGCAAAGTTTTTCAAAAGGATTTTGAAGACGCATTTAAAGGGGCGGATGCCTTGTTTTTAGCAAAGCCTTTTGACACTTCAAAGATTGCTGAAAATGAGCGCTTCTCATCAGAAGAAGTCGCCGAATCCCTCAAAGCCGCTGGCAAGGATGTTTTCCTCGGAGAAAATGGGCGCGATCTCGCCGAAAAGATCAAAGCCTTTAAGAAACCAGGCGACGTCGTCTTAGTTATGAGCAATGGCGCCTTCGACGGCATCTACAACCTCCTCTGGTAGGTACCTGCGCGGGCGGCGAGCCTTCTTTTTCCGATATGCACCGCCCCAAAAGGTACCTGCTTCCTTTTTCGATATGCAGCGTGCCATTCCTTTGAACTCCTTAAGAAAAATCGCGCCACATCGTCAGCATCACTACCTTTTTGGTCGCAAAGTCGTTACCCTTCACGCTCAAGCGGGGGCTAAAAAGAAATGACACAGATGCAAATCAACGTTCCGTCTGAAGATCAAATCAGCTCAATGACTCCCCTGATGAAGCAGTATTGGGGAATCAAAAAGGATCACTTGGACAAGATCTTGCTTTTTCGAATGGGCGATTTTTTCGAAATGTTTCATCAGGACGCGGAAACTGCAGCACCTGTTTTAAATATCGCTCTCACTCAAAGAAATAAAAAAGGCGGCGATGACACCAAAATGTGTGGTGTCCCTCATCATAGTATTGCAGGTCCCATTTCAAAACTTTTAAGTCGCGGCTTTAAAGTCGCAATCTGTGATCAAGTTGAAGATCCGGCAGTCGCCAAAGGAATTGTTAAACGTGCGGTCACCCGAATATTAACTCCGGGAATGGTCTATGATCCAGAGACGCTCGATCAAATCTCTGCGAATTATATTTGTGCTTACAATGAGGACGTTATTTCATTCTTCGATTCCAGCACACTCGAAGCTTTCGAATTTCATTTTTCAAATACAGATGAGCGCGAGCAGCTTTTAAGACTTTTAAAGCCCTCCGAGCTGATTTTGACCTTGGCGCAAAAAATAGAGCGTGAAAAATTAGAGTCCTCAGAGTTTCACTTCACTTTGTTCGAATCTCATCTAACTCCTCAGCTTAAACTTAAAACTTATCTTGAAGGGTTAAGTGGAGGAGAACTCGAATATCAATGGCCAGAATTTGTCTTAAGAAATTTTCATCACGGGCTTTACCTTTCTCCAAAAGTCATCTCTCACTTGGAAATTTTTGAGAACTACCGCGGAGATAGCAAAGGATCTCTTTTTCAGGCGATCAATCGCACTCAGACGAGTGCAGGAGCAAGACTTCTCAAAGATTGGTTGAGGTTCCCACTCTCTGAAAAAAATCAAATTCAGTCTCGTCTTGAAAAGGTGGAGAAGTGGAAGAACGATCCAAGGCGTCTTAAAACAGTAAGGGAACTGTTGAAATCCATGGGTGATTTGGAAAGGCGTCTTGGGCGTATCTGTTCCACTGTTTGCTCAGCCAGGGACTTTTTAAGTCTTGCAGAGATCTTAGATGCGGGATTTAGAATCGATGAGGTTTGCAATATTGATTCATCTTCAAAGCGAGAACTTTTTGAGCTTAAAAATGAAATCGAAAGAACTTTTGTTTCCGAGCCGCCATTGTCCATTAAAGAGGGCGGTTTTATCGAAAAGGGAATCTATCCAGAGCTGGATGAGCTGATTGAACTCTCGAAAAATTCTCAAAGCCTTGTCAGTGACCTGGAGCTTAGAGAAAAAGAAGCGCTTCAAACCCCATCATTAAAAGTCAGATACAATAGCGTTTTTGGATTTTATATTGAGCTCACGAAAGCTCATTCTCATAAAGCTCCAGCTCATTATATGAGAAAACAAACTTTGACCAATGCCGAGCGCTTTACAACGGATGAGCTGAATAAGCTGGAAGAAAAAGTTCTTTCTGCAAAAACGAAACGAGCAGAGCTTGAGTTTGAGATTTTTGAAAGTTTTAAACGGAGAATTCTTTCTTTGAGTTCAGATATTTCAATGGCAGCAAGGTGCTGGGCAGAGATTGATGTTTTGACAGCGCTTGCATGGCTTGCTTTAGAAAGAAAATATGTAAAGCCTGAATTTACTGAAGAGGCCAATGTAAAATTAGAACTCTCAAGACATCCTGTTCTTGATCAAGAGATCAAAGGCTTTGTTCCAAACTCCATTGAGATTAGTAATGGCGAAGTCATCTTAATCACTGGCCCCAATATGGCCGGTAAATCAACCGTCATGAGACAAGTCGCTTTGAATGTGATTCTTGCACAGATTGGAAGCTTTGTTCCTTGTGAGTCTGCGCATCTTCCCGCATTCAAAAAAATCTACTCGAGGGTTGGGGCATCTGACTTTCTGGTTGAAGGATTATCGACATTTATGGTGGAGATGACTGAAGCCTCTGAAATCCTAAAAAATTTCGATGAGAAAACCTTGATCATTATGGATGAGATTGGGCGCGGCACCAGCACTTATGATGGAATGAGCCTCGCGCAAGCAATCATTGAACATTTGGTCTCCGAAGGAAAAGCATATACTCTTTTTTCAACTCACTATCATGAGCTCACATCTCTGGAAACTTTATTCCCACAGATTAAAAACTTCCATATGAGTGCTCAAGAATCCCAAGGAAAGCTTCAGTTTCAACATTCTTTAAAGAAGGGCCCAGCCAATAAATCTTACGGAATTCAAGTGGCAAGGCTTGCAGGTCTTCCGGACTCAGTCACAAAACGTGCGGCGCAGATATTGGCTCAAGTGGAAAAGAAGGTTGCGGCTAGCTCAGATCAGATGGATTTCTTTTCGGATTCCTCTCAGATTGTTTTAAACAATCAGGTTGAGGATGTGGATCCTGATCAAAATAGAGTTCTTGAAGAGTTGAAAGACATGGCGATCAACGACATGACTCCCATAGAGGTGCTTTTGAAAGTCAATGAATGGCGAAGAACTCTTTCTTAAACCTTGAGCAGTATAAAGACTTAAAAACTAAGTTTTTAAGCGAAGATTTTTGGGCTCAAAAGGAAGCTTGTCAGAATCTTGAAAAGGAACTCGAGCGCATCCTTCACAATCGATTAAATGCTTTGGATGGCTTTCGTGAATCCCGACCGGTCGCTTTAGGAAGCCTTGCAAGAGGAGAGTACAGTCTTCAATCCGATATAGACCTACTTTGTTTTGGAAAAGAAGAAGATGTTCGAAAATTTTCCAGAGCTGCACAGGAAAATGGCCTAAAGGTTCGCATTCGCTTTCCAGAGGATGAAAACGATTGGACAAAAGGGGTGGAGCCCTTTGACGTTTTAGCGCTCACTCAGGCGCGCTCATTTTTCCCAAACGATGCACCCACTGTTCAAATTCAAAAGGACTTTATATTTCAAAAGAAATCGCGCTGGTCCAAAGAGATCATCAAAGCCATTCGTCTTGAAAAGCAATTAAGACGTGAGCGCTATGATTCCGTGGCCAATTACCTTCAGCCCAATTTAAAATTCGGTCCTGGAGCACTTAGAGATATCGAGCAGATCCTTTCCTATCTGAATTTCTTTAAACTCGAGATTCTTTTAGAGTTTCCTGAAAGCATTGACCTCTTAAAAGAGCATAAAGAGTTTTTACTTTGTCTTCGTCAGATCAATCATCTTCTCGGGGTGGGTGATACTTTGTCCGCTCAAAGTCAGCTTCAAATTGCTGAGCTTTTAGGATTTGAAGATTTAAGAAGTTTTACCACACGAATTCAAGCAACTTTGAATGAAGCAAGCTTTATTGCGGATGGCCTGACATCATTAAGTCGTCGCTCAAAGAAAGAGCGCAGTGTGGATGTATTGGCCAGGCTTAATTCCTGGGATGATTTGCTTCATGAACTCTCTCAGCCCGAATCTTGGCTTTTGAATTTTCAGTTGAAGTTTAAAGATGGACCTTTATCTGCAAAGAAACTTCCAAAAAGACAGTTCCTGCGCTCAGTGATGAAAGAGTCGCGCTCGGAAAGCTTTTGGTTGAATCTTTTTCGCTCAGATCTTTTAACGGATTACTTACCTGAGTTTTCAAAAATCAAAGGATTGGTGCAACACGACCACTATCATCGCTTCACCGTCGATGCTCATTTGATTCAAGCCTTAAGGGAGGTCTCTCGAGTTGAAAAGGCTCCAAAGCGAGTAGGTGCCCTTTCGTCTGTGGTTAAGCTTTTAACTCGTGAGGATTGGAAGCTATTAAGATACTCGGCCCTTTTTCATGATCTTGGAAAAGGAAGAGAAGAAGATCATTCAAGTGTTGGAAGAGATTTGGTTGAGAAGATTCTTTCTGAATTAAAGATTCAGAAAAGCTTTCGCTCACAAGTGGCCTGGATTGTAGAGAATCATCTTATTTTATCAACCGCAGCCTTTCGCATGAATCCAGCGAGCTCAAAAACTTGGAAGCATCTTTTTGAGCGAGGTCTTCAGGGAAAAAGAATTCCACTTTTATTTGTCTTCACAGCTATTGATATTCTTGCAACCAATCCAGAGGCCTGGACCACTTGGAAAGCGCAAACTCTTTATGAGCTTTATAAAAATCTGACTTCATCGGTAGCAGGGGAGTTTGGTCGATTTGTTGAGATTGCAGCTAAGAAAAATTTCGATGTGGGTCTTTTGGAAAAAATAGATCCTTATTTGATTGAGCAGATCCGACCTATTCGCCTTCTTCAGGATTTAAAAAAAGCTAAGGCCTCTACCGCCGATCTTCCGCCGGTGGTCCTGGTGGATTCAAAAGGATCTGTTTGGGTGAGATTTCATCGTAAAAAAGATCGACCGGGACTCTTTGTTGAGTTTGTTCAAAGACTTTATTTATTGGGTGATCACATTCAAGCATGCGTTGTTATGACGGATGATAAGGTCGGGGTTTATGATTGGTTTTGTCTTCGCGGAAGAAAGACCAAAGAGCAGGTCTTAAAGCGTCTGCAGGCGCAGTCCAAAGAAGTCAAAGTCGAGCCACCGCAGATATTTTTTGAACATATTGATTTGGTCTCGCAGTCTGGAGATGAAGCCATTATTAGTTTTCGTGGGAAAAATCAAAAGGGATTGCTTTTGGCCGCAGCGCTTGGAATTTACTCACTGGGTCTGTCGATCGTCTGGGTGAGAGCGCACACGTGGGGGTCGCAGGTCGAGGATACTTTTTCTGTTTTACTCAAGGATAAAGACATAAATGACGTTTTAACTGAGCTTAAGTCACGTTTTGTAACATAAGAGTTACGTTTGAAATCGGTTAATCCAAATTAAATTTTGCATTTCAGTCCAGTTCCTAAAAATTCTCTCTTGCGGTACCGCCAAAAATCTGTAGACTTTTATACAGGTGGTCGGGAGACCATGGACGAGTCAAGAAAGAGTCGTTGATGCCTAAACAAAACTTAAGGGGAGGGAGCAAGGATGCTCAGAGACGTTTTAATCCAAAAAGGATTGTCAAATCGTGAAGCCGAGGTTGCAGAACTAGTAACTAAGGGATTGTCGAACAAAGAAGTTGCGAACCAACTTTTTGTGACTGAAAAGACGGTGAAGTTCCACCTAACAAACATCTATAAGAAGATGAATGTGAAGTCTCGTGCACAGCTAATCGTCTGGTGCTTGCCTCATCTTGGTTTCGTGGAAAAAGAAGAGCGTCCAGTTCAGCAAAACAACAACACTATTCATGCTGGAAGCAACCAAGCCGAGTCTTCGACTCAAGCTGCTCCTCTAGCTCAAGGTTCAGTGACCATCGGTGGCTTGAGCCGCGGTTCTGACTTTGGAAACGACGCCGGCGTTTAGTTGGTGAAAAAACGCATTGCATTATGTATGAATTGGAAAAGGGGAGTGCGAACTCCCCTTTTTTTTATTGGCCATCTCATTGGAAAAGAGTGGGATTTACCGCTTCACCTGGGAGCACAGATAGGCCACAACAATATCCGTTCCATCTGAGTCCCGTTTTTGTCCTGCTTGATAGCAGTAGTTAATGCCTGATCCTCTCACAATCACAGTTCCACCACGTTTAGCGCTGCCCCATTTTCCGTAAATATACGAAATGCTGCTCGCGTGTTCATGTTTGGTCGGTCGGGCTTCACCTGATGCGCAAATTCCATCCCCAAGATTCGCAGACGGATAAAGTCCTGCACGTGCACAAGTTTGCATATGAGACTCGCCCCGGCGTGAGTTCACCCAGCGAATGATCGGTGCGGCAACAGAACAAGACGCATGAGTGTAACTTCCAGAGACATTTCCATTGTGGCAAGTTCTTGTCTCCGATGAACAAGACTCACCGTAAGAAACTGTCGCTGACGCATAAGCTACAGTGGAGTCTCCATGAGGAATCGTCTTTCCATTGAATAAGCACGATTTTGGTTGATTCACTGAACAAGAACCATAAGGTGCAGAGCCACTCAATGTCCCGTTATAACAAGTTCTGCTGACACCGCTGCAGCTTGAGCCAAATGGAACACTGGATTTTGTGTATGCTGTGACCGTCTGACCGTGCGCAATGGATGCCCCATTAAACAAACACGATGCCGGCTGTCCCACACTGCATGATCCATATTCAAATGATCCACTCAATGCTCCATCTGAACAGCTTCGATCTTCCGACTCACAGCTTGATCCAAAAGGCACACTTGAGGTTTTAAAGGCTTTCTTCACCGCGCCGTGTGCAAGCGTTTGCCCATTGAATAAACAGGACGCGGGTTCACCCACTGTGCATGACCCATACTGGGCACTTCCGCTGAGAGATCCATTTTCACAGAGTCGCTCTTCAGTTTCACAAGAGTTACCAAATGGAACCGTTGTTTTTTTATAAGCGATCACTTTATCGCCATGAGTGATTGTTGAGCCGTTGAATAGACAAGAGGCTGGCGCATCAGGAACACAGCTTGCGTAGTTATAGGCTCCGGAAAGAGCTCCATCCACACAGCTTCGAGTTTGCGCCACACAGTTTGAGCCAAATGGAACGGTTGAATTCTGATAAGCGGTTATGTTTTGACCATGTGGAATGGTCATGCCGTTAAAAGAGCAGGCTTGTGGATCACCCACAACACAAGAGGAACTGGAGTAACTTCCCGATAGGCTTCCATTGTTACACGTTCTTGCTTGTGAGCGGCAGCTGGAACCAAATGGAACGGCTGAGTTTTGGTAGGCAGTCACTGTTTGTCCATGACTCACACTGGCCCCGTTAAAAGAGCACGCTTGAGGTTGATCCGCCACACAAGAAGAGTGGGCATAATGACCGGATAACTGGCCATTTTCACAGTGGCGATCTTCACTCACACACGTCTCACCAAAGCCCACATTGGACTTTAAAAACGCTTTTACAGTTTGATTGTGCGCGACAGATGTCCCATTGAACTGACAGCTTAAGGGTTTTCCAACTTCACAGGTTGGATGATTGTAAGAGCCACTGAGTGATCCATTGCTACACACTCTGAATTCTTGTTGGCAAGCTTCGCCAAAAGGAACAGCAGAGTTTAAAAAGGCAGCCACAGCTGATCCATGCGCAATAGTTTGACCATTGAATAAACAAGGAGCCGTTGGCGTACAGGTTCCAAATTTATAGCTGCCGCTTAGAACACCATCATCACAAACTCGTTCTTCGGATTCGCACGTGCCGTTTCCATTAAGATAGGCGTTGACGCTTTGGCCATGAGCGATGGTCATTCCATTAAACAAACAGGAATTCGGCTCTTTAGGAGTGACGCACTCGGCATATTGAAAAGATCCTGAGAGGAGACCATTCATACACGTGCGCTCTTGAGAGACACATTGCTCAGATTGACCCTCCAGGAAGGCTTCGACGGACTCTCCATGAAAGACCGTGGCCCCATTGAATGAGCACGCGGCCTGTCCTAACTCGACTTCATGACAGGTTTCGCAGAGAGAAAGATCCACCTCTTTAACAATGGGTGGAACACTTTCAAAGGACATTGGTGAGCAGTTTTGAAATGAGATTGAAACACTGAAGCCAAGCAGAATAACAAAGGCAATCCAGATCTGTGATTTCATGACCGTCTCCC
>CAZWVK010000116.1:0-8028 GCA_964636785.1 uncultured Pseudobdellovibrionaceae bacterium
TTTTTCCAGAAGACTGCCCTTTCGAACTATAATATTTAATGGTCGAATAAAAATTCTCATCTAATAACTCTTAAACTTCCGAATGAGGAATTCCCTGAGAGGGAAAAGTGCTTTTCACTTAGAAGATTTGAATTGCTTGAAGGACGCTCCGCGTGCCAGGATGGCAATAGAGCGGCAAGTACATGGATGTACGGCTCCTTCAAGTAATCAAAATATTCTAAGTGTAAGGTGATCATTTTCATTCTTAATATCTTATATCACAGGTTTTTAAATATGATTTTTACGTGATTTTCAGAATGAAAGTGAAACTTGAAAAGTGGTCTCTGATGGTCTTAAGAACGATTTATGACTTCGCCATTCAGTTTAAAATTTAAAAACATCATGGATCGCGGGTGTCGAAAGAAGACCTTTCAGAACTGATTCTAAATAGTGAAAAACGCTGTCAACAAATTTATATGAATAATAAATATAAATATGAAATTATTTTCGAGAACGAGATTGATAGAAGAAATGAATAAAGAATAAAGAATGAAAAGTGGTCTCCAATGGCGTTGAGAGTGATTTATGACTTCGCCATTGAATTTAGAAGCCATCATGGATCTTGGACACAAGAAAAACTGCCATCAGAGCTGAGTCAGAGAAGCCGAAAACCCTGTCAACAACCTCCATAAAAAATTTGAAAACAATAGATATGGAAAATTCTCTTTGAGTAAGAGAGCGATACAACGAGATGGATAGAAGTGAAGAGTAAGAGTGAAGAGTGAAAAGTGAAAAGTGAAGAACGGAAAGTAAAATGAAAAGTAGAATGGAAAATGGATTGTGGCGGATTGAGAGTAAGGAGTGAGAAGTCAGACTCGAGATGCGAATTCAGTGAATGGGAAGTGGCGGATAAGGAATAGAAAAATAGAAAATATGGAATAGAAGATAAGATAAAAAGTGAGGTGTAAGTCGTCGCAGTGAGCAGTGTGGCATTCTGCTGGAAAATAAACGGAAATCCAAGAGGGATATAGAAAGCCTTGCAGCAGAAAAGCAGTGGAAAACAGAAAAGCAGAAAGCGGATTCATAGCGAGAGGAAACATGGGGATAAAAAGTAAGAAATAAATAAGGTTAAGCAAATATTAGATAGGGCTAGAGAGAAATCAGACTAGGTGCCGAGAACTTAAAATAGAATCTCGGAAATATAAACGACCAATCAGAGAAAGCGCCAAGTTGTGAGGTGCTGATGGAGAATGGATCGATGAGAGAATGGATCGATGAGAGAATGGAACAGTGGGAGAAAAGAACAGTGAGAGGAAGGATCGATGAGAAAAAGGGTTGAGGGCCTAAAGAGTAAAAAGAAAGATGAGCCGGAGGGGGAGAGAAAATGATCGCTACAAGGTTATCTGTCGTTTAGCACACTCTGACGCTCAAAGAACCGAACCAAACCGAGCCCCAAAAAAATCACTCTTCGCCGTCGTTGCCAATGGCTTCGACGGGGCAACCTTCCATTGCCTCTTTGCAGGCGTCTTCTTCGGCTTCATTTCCTGGCTGTTTGATCACAAACGCGTGGCCATCATCCTCGTCCATGCCGAAATGATCAGGGGCTGCCAAAACGCAGGCGTCGCAGGCGATGCACTCGCGATCGACATAGAAGCGGCCTGGGATGTTCTCATCATACTTGTTTGTTTTATCAGCCATTGCCCCTACAAACTAATAGGGGAATTCTTTCTTGTCACTACCCAGTCTTCCCTGTATTCCTAATTCATCTATGTCTCAGCTTTCCTTTGAAGAAGAAACCAAACGCCGCAGAACTTTTGCGATCATTTCCCATCCCGATGCGGGAAAAACCACCATCACCGAAAAAATCCTCTATCAAGGTGGAGTCGTGAGAGAAGCGGGCGAGGTCCATGGAAAAGCGGGCTCAAAGAAGGCCACATCCGATTGGATGACTCTCGAGCAAGAACGAGGCGTTTCCATCACGTCCAGTGTGATGCAGTTTGATTATCAGGGGCTTCGTGTGAATTTGCTCGATACCCCCGGTCACAAGGATTTCGGTGAGGACACCTATCGAACTCTGGTGGCAGCGGATTCAGCCGCGATGTTGATTGATGCGGCAAAAGGGGTCGAGGCGCAAACAAGGAAGCTCTATGAAGTTTGTAAGCTTAAAAACCTTCCGATCTTTACATTTGCAAATAAAATGGATCGAGAGGGAAAAGAGCCCTTAGAGATCATAGATGATGTGGAAAACACTTTAGGGATCAAGTGCTACCCTGTGACCTGGCCGATCGGAATGGGAGATCACTTCAAAGGCCTTTATCATCGCACTCAAAAAGCCCTTTATCTTTATACGAAGGGTGAGGAAGAGCCACGAATTGTAGAAGTCTCTGGTTATGATGACCCAAAGATCAAAGATCTGGTGGGTGTGACCATGGGAATTGATCTTGCTGAAAAGCTCAAAGAAGACCTAGAGCTTTTAGAGCTTGCGATCGGTGAGTTTGATCAAAATGAGTTTTTAGATGGCAAAGTCTCTCCGATGACTTTTGGAAGTGCGAAAAACAATTGGGGTGTGGATTTATTCTTAGATCTTTTCTGTGAGTTTTCGCCAGAGCCTCTTGAGCGCGGAAGCACCAATGGCGAGATCAGCCCTCTCAGCAAATCCTTTTCAGGGTTTGTCTTTAAGATCCAAGCCAATATGGATCGAAAACACAGAGACCGCATTGCGTTTTTAAGAGTGTGTTCAGGACAGTTTGAACGCGGCATGAAAGTGAAGCATGTGCGTCTGAATCGTGATCTTCGTTTAAGTTATGCTAGCCAGTTTTTAGCCCGAGAGCGTGAGACCGTCGAGCAGGCTTACCCTGGAGATATTGTTGGAATCATCGATACTGGCTATTTTCAAATCGGGGATACGATTACCGATGGAAAGAATTTTGAATTCGATCCGATTCCAAGATTTAGTCCGGAGATTTTTGGCCGATTGACCATCAAAGACCCTTTAAAAAGAAAGACCCTTCAAAAAGGAATTGGTCAACTCGCTGAAGAGGGAACCATTCAGCTTTTGATTGATCCGGTGGTTGGGCCTCAGGATCCGGTGGTCGGTGTGGTGGGGGAGCTTCAATTTGAGGTGCTTTTATTTCGATTGAACGATGAGTATAAGCTCGATGCCAAACTGGAGCGGCTGGGTTATAGCGTTGCGCGTTGGCCCGTGGATGAGACTGGAAAGCCGGTCAGTTCGCTTAAAGGCGGAGCACGCATGTTTGAGGATGCGGGGGGACGCCCTGTGGTCCTTTTGGAGCGTGAGTGGGATTTGAAATGGCTCGAAAAAGAAAACCCCGGGATTCAGTTTTTGATCTCTAGCTCAAGCCGCCTTTCGGGTTGAAATCCAGATATGAAATTGCTACCACCTTGGAAGGGGATGATTAAATGTTGAACACTTCGAACTCTTCCGTTTTGCTTATTGGAGTAGCAGGGGGCAGTGGATCTGGAAAGACCACCTTCGCGCGCATGCTTCAAGCTCATCTCGGGGAAGAGTTCTGCACCACTTTGGCTCAAGACAATTACTACCGCGATATGTCCGAGCAGTTCGACCGCGATGGTGGGCGAGTGAATTTTGATCATCCCGATGCTGTGGAATTCTCATTGATTGAGCGACATCTATGGGCCTTGAAAAAAGGACGTTCCATTGATGTGCCTCAGTATGACTTTGCGACACATAAAAGACAGATGGAAGTCATCTATTTCGACCCAAAACCCATTGTGATTTTGGATGGAATTTTGATTCTCACGCAAAAAGAAATTCGGGAGTGTTTGGATTTCACATTCTTTATTGATGCGTCTGAAGATGTTCGCTTTCAACGCCGTATGTATCGCGATGTCCGAGAACGCGGAAGAACTCCGGAAGGGGTTCGAGCGCAGCTGATGAATCACGTGAAGCCCATGCATGATCTTTTTGTTGAGCCTTCAAAAAAGTTTGCTGATCGAGTGATCTCAGGAGAGCGCAGTTTTGGTCCGGCGATTGAAGAGATTGTTTATGGGATTCGCAATCAGGAACCACTTTCGACCTTAACAAAGGTCAAAAGTTCTTAGAGCGGGTAAGCCGTCGTTAAATTAAAAACCCACTCTCCCTGATCCTGAATTTTACGTAAGATCACGTTCACCCTTTCCCCAGATTCTGTTTGCACTCTGATTTGATAGCGATTGGAAATGGTCATTCCGTGTTGTATTGCGGGATTGAGGGGCGAGAGGTAGCGGCCCTTAAACATCGGCTCCACCACGTCATAGATGTCAACGCCGTGGCGATTCTCAACTTTATCTTGAACAATGTGACTGATTCTTAAAACCTTTACCCCATTAAGCGCACGTATATCGTACTCGTCATATCCCTCTCCAATGAGCTGAGTATTGAGATGGTTGTTGCCACGCTGATAGGAATCGTAATCGAGGGATGTAGCCTCGCTCACTTCGATGATTTTAATTTGGTTGGTGTTTTTGAAGAAGCGAACTTTGATTCGTCGAAATGTATTGTCCTCAAGTGGCTGATCAATCATGATGAGATAAGCGGGATTTTCCTTAGAGGCCCCTAGAGCGTGCCCAATCAACTGCTCCTCTGGGAACTCCAAAGTGAGTTTGTCCCCATCCACTTTGAGAAAATCCGTTGGCATATTGTGCTTAAAACCATAGCGACCCTCACGGAAATACCCCAAGACTTCTTCACGAGTTAAAAAGTGCTCATTCTCAACAAAAGTGAATTTGAGGTTGTCAGTGCAGTCTCGGATTTCAGCCAACGCATGATTTGAGCTTAAAAAGCAAACGATCAAAGGCAGCAAAACTGACAAAATTAGGCCAAGGGGGGCTGATAATCGGGATTTCAATGAATAATGGATAGCCTCCTCCTTTGCTCTAAACTGACCTCTTGCAGCATCGATGCCATTCTGAAAATTTTCTCGTCAAAATTAAAGGGGAAAAGAGGTGTCCAATGAATCGCGTTCTTCTGTGTGCGTTTGTTAGTGTGGTGAGTGTCGTAAGTTTGGTTTCTTGTCAGATGTTTAAAAAAGGCGGGGATTCTGCCACCTGGTCGGGTCAGATGCAAAACATGTCGGAAGATATGAGAAAGCTCATTCCATATATGTACAATCGCCAGGCCTATTCGGATCCATCCAATGAAAAGATGATTTCTCAGGCGCTTGGGGATTTGAGTCATGCTTCCCATAAAATTCCAGAAGAAATGGGAAAGAAGTTTTTAGGTGAGGATCCGATTTTGGAGTACTCACTTGATAACTTGCAAAGTGATCTCAACCGAGCGAAATCTTCTTTCGAAAAAGGTCAAAAAGAATACTCAAGATCGGTTCTTAAAGCTTCAGCTGCACATTGTATTCGCTGTCACACGCTCACCGAAGTGGGGTCGGATGCGCGCTGGGAGTTGTCTGATTTTAAATCATTGGAGTTAAATCCGGAGGAAAAACTCGAGCTTTTAGTGGCTGCACGAAAATACGATCAAGCTTTTCAGTATGTGGAAGGCGTGATTACAAAGCCTGGTGTAGTCAGTGACAATCCATCTCTTTTTGAAAACCTCTTAAGGAAGTATTTGGTATTGTCGTTGCGCCTTGGAAAGAAGGACTTCAATCAAACGACTGCAGACTTAAATCGTGTTCTAGAGAACAAAACCATGCCCCCTTACCTGGAGAAGCAAGTGAAAGCATGGAGAGATTCACTAGCAACTGCTAGTAAAAATCAAGGCGAAAAGAACTTTATTAAGGCGGCCGAAAAGAGAATTGCAAAAGCAAAACGCCTTCAAGAATTCGCATATGATCATGCCGGTGATGTGGAATACATCCTTGCGACCGATCTGCTTCATGAGGGCTTGAGATTGGATGTGAATCGCAGCAAGCAGAGTCAGATTTATTACTTACTTGGGCTTTGTTATGAAGTTTTAGGGGATCTAGGATCTTACAATCTTCATGAGACTTACTTTGAAGCCTGTGTGCGAAAAAGCCCAAAAACCAAACTGGCTCAAAGCTGTTACGACCGCTTGGAATCGAGTCTTATTCAAGGTTACTCAGGTACGGCAGGTCTATCCCTTCCGTCCGAGGAGCGAGCACGGCTCGAGCGCTTGAAAGAACTCTTATAAACTGAAAGCGGATACACATTGAAAATATCTGAAATTTCGATTCGCAATCCTGTCTTCGCATGGATGATCATGGCCGCGCTGATTCTTTTTGGAGGAATTGGCTATCAAAGAATGGGTGTGAGTCAGTACCCGGATGTGGATTTCCCAAACATCTCCATTCGTGTGACCTACACTGGAGCTGCTCCTGAGGTGATGGAAAAAGATGTGATTGATCCCATTGAAGCCGCGATTGTTTCTGTGGCGGGAATTAAGAAAATCACATCGGTTGCAAGAAATGGAACAGGAAGTGTCTCTGCAGAATTTGATTTGAATGTGGATATTGATGTGGCCGTTCAGGAGGTTCAATCCGCTATTGCCCGGGCACAACGCGAACTTCCTGTCGATATGGATCCACCCATTGTTACAAAGTCCAATGTGGAAGATCAGCCGATCATGTGGCTTTCGGTTCGCTCGGAGACCATGACTAAAAAAGACCTTATGCTTTTGGTTCGAAGGCAGGTTCGTGATCAGTTCACAACGGTTCAAGGCGTGTCGGAGATTTTTCTTGGTGGTTATGTCGATCCCGCACTTCGCGTGGATGTGAAGGCGGATGCGCTCGCAAGACTTCAGCTCACTGCGGATGATGTGGTGAACTCCATTCAGCGGGATCATAAGGAAGATCCAGCTGGGCGCATTGAAGGCCCTATTGAGGAGCGGCCCATTCGCGTAATGGGTGAGGCGACATCGGTTAAAGAGTTTGAGAATGTTATGATCAAGCGGCGGGGTGGGGGACCGAATTACAATCCCATTCCTATTTCTCAGGTTGCCGATGTGAGTGAAGGCCTGGATGATGTTCGAAGACTTTCGCGGGTCCAAGGTGAATCTTCTGTTGGGTTGGGTATTCGAAAGCAACGGGGCGCAAATGCGGTTGAAGTGGGGCATGCCATTCGCGATCGCATGGATCGAATTCAAGCTCAGCTTCCAGAGAATGTCTTCTTAGAGGTCAACTATGACTCCACCCCTTATATTGAAGAAACAGTTCATGAGCTTTTATTTACGATTTTTTTGGCGGCGATTTTAACCTCGATTGTGTGCTGGGTGTTTTTGGGAAGTCTCACTTCGACCATCAATGTGGTCTTGGCTATTCCAACTTCCATTATTGGAACCTTTTTGTTCATGGATATGCTGGGCTTCACCATGAATACATTTTCACTTCTTGGATTGAGCCTTTCGATTGGGATTGTGGTGGATGATGCGATCATTGTTCTTGAAAACATCATGCGCCATAGGGAGATGGGAAAAAATCGCATTGTTGCGGCCCTGGATGGCACCAAAGAGATTTCTTTTGCGGTTCTTGCAACCACGATTTCTTTGATATCTATTTTTCTTCCGGTGGCCTTTTTGGAAGGAATTATTGGCCGGTTTTTCTTTCAGTTTGCAGTCACAATCTGTATTGCCGTCGCACTTTCCGCAGTCGAAGCATTGACCTTAGCGCCCATGAGATGCTCTCGCATGTTGGATGAAGGAAAGCACTCAACAAAGATTGGAATGGTGATTGAGCGTGCTCTTGATTCTTTGATGAGAATGTATGATTCCACACTCCCCATTGTTTTAAGGAATCGCTGGAAGACCTTGTTTGTTTCGCTTTTAATTTTTGCATCATCCTTGGCTCTTTTTCCAATGCTTAAGAAGGAATTTGTGCCTGAGCAGGATTCAAGCAATCTTTTTATTTCGCTTAAGACCGATACGAAATCTTCATTGGAGTTCACCGATCAGAAGATGCGTGAAGTGGAAAAGATGATTATGGACAATCCCAATGTCGAGCGCTACTTCGCCTCGATTGGTGGCTTTTCCGGTGGTCAAAGTTCTCAAGCCATGATGTTTGTGACTTTGAAAAAACCCAAAGACAGACCTATTGATCCAGAACGAAAGAAAAGACTCTCGCA
>CAZWVK010000117.1:0-8006 GCA_964636785.1 uncultured Pseudobdellovibrionaceae bacterium
CTTTTCAAAAGTCGCACTGCTTGCGCCTAAGTACTCCTGAAACTTGGCCGCAGAAACACCAAGGCTTACAGGCAGAGAGTTGTTTTGATAGGCAAATCCATAGCTCGATCCTTGAGTGAGTGTGTCGTAAGAGCCTGAGAGCATATACTGATTGATCATCATTGGATCGGTGCCTGCTGTACTTCCTTGAACTATAACACCGCCATCTAGTGGATAAACAAATGGAATCCAATAGGTTGGAATAAGATATTTAAATGGATAAAAACTTCTTTCCTCAAGAACTGGATTCTCATTTTCTAGGTCCGGTAAGGTCTCAGTGGGTTTTTCTTTAAATTCAACCAAAGGTTCGATGGAGTTGAGATTGTACTTTCCAAGTGGCGCTTCAAAGAGTCTTAGGCCCTGTGCCGTCATTTGAGAGAACACCAAAGGCTCAGATGAACTCACATCATAACTATGAATCCAGGTGGCAGTATTAGTGACAGCCTGATTTGCCATTAGATTTGAAGAATTGAGAGAGTAGAGATTATCGACACCGCTTTGAGACGATAAAAGATAGATTTTGTCTTGTTTACTCTTTACATGGCGCAAATTCTTCAATGAGGAATCAAGTCTTTTGATTGAAGAATCTTTGAAATCGAACTCCAATAAAGAGTCTTCACCTTTCAGATTGCGCTGAACGAAAAGAATCTTATCATTGTTTAAAAATTCCGGTCGACTGAGACGCTCTAAAAGAGGAGCGACGTAAAGAGTCTTTTCGCTGAGGTCCTCAAGGGACAAGATAGAAAGCGTGCGCTCACCACTTTCGCGGGTGCTAATAAAAGCCATCTGTGATCCATCTGGACTGAGCGAGGGTTCTTGTCCGCGGAAGTTTTTCTTCACCAGAGATTTTCTTCCCTTCTTGAGATCGTAAAAATAAATCTTTCGATAAGCGACAAATGGAGAATCCAGGTCCACTTCATCAAAGTAAAATCCGCTGGAGTCTTTCTTCCATTCTATTTTTAGTGGCGCTCCGACATTGATTAAGTGTTTAGGTTGAAGACCTGAGAAGGAATGAATTTCTGATGCTTTTTCAATCAGCCACAGGCTTGATCTTCGATAACTTCGAGATATATAGGCAAGCTTGTTTCCATCCGGGCTGATTGCAGGCTCAAACTGCTCATGCTTTACATCTTTAAATGCAATCGGCTTAAACTCACCAGCCCCTTTGATCTTTTCAATTTGATGGATCGCTTTTTCGGAGTAAGTGGCATAGGTTTCATTCAAAAGGGATTTAAAATCTTTTTTAAATTCTTTCTTAGGAACCGCATCGATTAAAAAAGGAATGCGTCGACCATAATGCTGATTCCACCGCTCTCTTAATGTTTCATCTCCTGAATCCACCAATGATTTCTGTAAAAGGGATCCAAAAAAATAAGGTCTTTCGCCAAACGGCCAAGTTGGAATATCTACCTCGTTGATCTGATCTATGGAAAACTGGGAGAACTTGTTTTCAAGACTGAGTGCGCGAAGGATTCCTTGAGTGCGAGCCGAGCGTAATCTTCCAAAGCCAGTAAAGCGCGACTCGGAATCCACAGCTAAGCCCTCTAAGTACCATCTCGGAAGAAGTGTATTCGGCGTGACCACACGGCCCATGAGATAAAGAAAAGGAGTGTAAAATCCAGAAACGGGTTGAAAGTTAGCAATGTGAGTGTATTCATGCACCATCATTGAGGTGGGCCAATAGCCATAATCATCCAGAGCCTCACCCGGATTTGGAAGATTGGGATACACTACGATCCAATCATAAGGAAGAAACGTCGCTGAGCCATTGGTTAAGTCGGTGCTATCGTCAATAACAAGAACAGTTTTCTTGGGAAGATCAGAAAAAACCTGACTTAGAATTCGATGGCTCTCTTCAGCAGCAAAAGCATAGTTGCGCGCCAGCTCATACTGAGGTTCATGGTAAATGACTTCAAAGTGTTCGGTCTCAAGAACCTTCCATTTGAAATAGGGACTCGTTGCAAAGCTGAATGGAAATGGAAATAAAATGACGAGTAAAGAGAGCTTAAATATTTTTTTAATCATTTTACAGATTGTGACTTTCTAAGAAATAAGAGTCCAATTAAAAAGAATCCAATAACAATAAAGAGCGAGGCTCTCGAGCTATTTGTCCAAATGGCCAAGAGTCCCATAAGTAGCGGTCCCATGACGGCCGAAAACTTTCCGCTTAAGTTAAATATCCCGAAGTAAGTGGCCGACTCTCTCTCAGGTACAAAGCGTGCGAAATAGGATCTGGAGAGAGCTTGAACACCGCCCTGGACCAAGCCAATCATTGCAGCAAGAGCATAAAAATGCGTCGCGGAAGTCATTCGCTGCGCAAAAAGACTCGCTAGAATGTATACGAAAATACAGAGGTAAATTCCATTTAAAGGGCCGACTCGTTTTCCAATCAAACTCATTAAGAGTGCTGCGGGGAATCCAATGAACTGAACCATAAGCAAGGCTTTGATCAAATCTGTGCTTTCAAAACCTAAAGCGGATCCGTAATCTACAGCCATCTTGATAATGGTATTTACGGCATCGTTATAGAATAGAAACGCCAGTAGGAAGAAAGCCATTGGTTTATTAGCTTTGATTTTCTCAAAGAGCGCTCGAAGATGAAGAGCGCTTGTGTTCAATTCTTTTGTGCGCTCCTTTGTGAAAAGAAAAAGCGGCAAGGAAAATAAAATCCACCATACACCAACCGACACAAAAGACCATTTGATAGCCTCAGCAGGTCCCGAGAGACCAAACGTTTGTGGGCTGAGAGTGAGTGCGACGTTGAATAAAAAGAGAACTCCGCCGCCTAAATAGCCAAGCGAATACCCCACACCTGAAATCCAATCGAACTCATCTTCATTTGCTATTTCAACAAGAAGTGCATCGTAAAATGCCATAGAAAGTCCAAAGTTAAGGGCGGCCACAAAATACGTCGATGCAGCCAATATGTAACTTCCCTCAGGAAGAAGACTCAAAGTGATTGTGGCTAGGCTTGAAATCACGGTCGTTAAAGCTAAAAAATGCTTACGTCGTCCGGAGCGGTCAGCCATTCGGCCCAGCTTTAAAACAATAAGAACCAGAACGAGGCTTGCTAGGGAGTTGCTCAAGCCAAGTAAAAAGGTCGATTCTGTTGGAAGAAGTTCTTTGGCCCAGTACTCTTTAAAGAAAATTGGAAAAAAACCGGCCATGACTGTTGTGGCAAAAGCAGAGTTTGCAAAATCATAGAGCGCCCAGGAAAACTGCGAGCGGTTTAGCTTTAGCGATTTTGCCCAGCCCACCAGCTTCTCCACTCTTTTCTGAACTGTTCAGGATCCATTTTCTCAGAGAACTTTGGGCCTTTAGGGTTTTTGATGCGAAGGAAGTCAGCCGCAGCTTTAAGAAGTCTATGGTTGTCTTCATTTGTAATCATCTGAATCACTGTTTTGAAGTTGGAATCCGTTGGGCGTCTGCGCATCTTTTGCAAACACTGATATCTCACGTCAACGGAGTTGTGGTCCGATAGCAAGCAATTCTGATACGCAAGCTTGAGCGACTCGGACCAGGCTGGGCCGAGACGGTTGAGGTGTTCCAGTTTTGCTTCTTGAGAGGACTCAACAGAGCGAAGCGCTTGAATGGCTTCATGGTGAGGATCTGTCCATTGATCCGTACCCAAATCTTTCCAAATAGACCAATGGGACGAAATCATGGCCCAAGGATTTTTTCCATCGCGAACGGCCCATGTGATCGGTCCTAATTGATAAAGCGTAAGATTCTTTCCATCCATAACCACTTGAGCACTTGGTTTTCCTTTTGTGGAAGAAAGATGAATAAAACGATCCACTTTAAAATCTTTAAATGAATTTAAAAACTGCTCCAGGAATTCAAAATTAAAAGTCGGAAGTGGTTCACCCAAGCTCCATTCCTCTTCGTTGCGTTTCGCCTGAAAAGTAAGAGCTTGAGATTTAAACTGAACGGAATTCTTTGGCTTTAAGTTTCGAACAAAGGGTCCAATCAACCAGCTTCTATGAACTGGAAAGGCATCCAGTCCGGGACCTGAAATAAAAAGACATCCTTTTGGACCTTTAAGAACACCTTTGTCTAAGTTGAAAAGGTGGACCTCTCCATCCACAGTCAGACTGATTGTTGCTTTGAATTGAGCCGGACATGGAGCGGTTGCAGGCGTGGATAGTGCTTTTAGAAGTGGATCAATGTGGGTGGATTGAATTCGCTCTCCGCTCAACGTGTAGCCGGAGGATGACTTCTGTAGAACAAACTCGTCCCACTTTGATTTCACCTGAATCTGTGATTGAG
This sequence comes from uncultured Pseudobdellovibrionaceae bacterium, assembly GCA_964636785.1. Lineage (GTDB taxonomy): Bacteria > Bdellovibrionota > Bdellovibrionia > Bdellovibrionales > UBA1609 > UBA6776. The sequence continues at coordinate 4,309 of CAZWVK010000117.1, forward strand.
CGAAAAGGTGGGTGCACCAAAATCCCAGGAAGCCAAGAATGATTGTTTTCATATCGTTATCTTAACTAGCGGTTGATAAAGAGTTCAACTATATGTCGCACCACTTTGTTTTTAAAACTGCGATCCACCAAAGATTTTTTGGAGATCTTTTTATAGAGATGATCTGATCGGAGTTGGCCTATGACGCAACTAAACAAAAGATTGGACAGAACAGAGGGGTCCTGATCTTTTGACAAGTGTCCAAGCGATTGGGCGCGCTTAAAGAAATTTTGAATCTGCTTTAAAACCTTTAAAAGCGATTCCTGAAAAACATCGGATGCAGGAGAATGAGTTCGATCGTATTCACGAATGAGGATCAGGCCTGTATATCGATCCTCTAAGAAGAGATGAATCATTTGATGAATAAAGAGTCCCAAATGAGCGCTGTACTCCTCACGAGTTTCAGGGGAGTCCAGGGTTTGCTCAGCCATCTTTAGCACCTGGGCTGCTATATCCTCAATGCATGCGCGATAAAGACCTTCCTTGCCGCCAAAATGATAGCTGATCAGCGAGGAGTTCACCTTGGCTTTGGCGGTGATCTCTCGGATGCCAGTTCCGGAAATCCCCTTGGTAGCAAACAGGGGCTTGGCGGCGGCCAATAATAAAGACTTGGTGCTTTTGTCAGACATCTCATCTCAATTTAATCATTTTTTTAAAAAATTCAATCAATTGATTGAAAACGGCCCGCTGAGTGATAAACTTAATCTTGTACGTTTAAAAAGGAGAAAAACAGTGGAAAACGCACCGTTTTGGGGTTTGTTCCTCACGCAAGATTATCAACTCTGGTCGATTCTGGGAACTGCGGCTTTGGTCGTGACTTTGGGGTATCTGGGAGGGCCTTTTTGGCTTTGGACCATCGCCATCTTGGGATTGATGGTGGGATTCGGTGCCCCTCTTATCGCGGTCGCCACCGTTTTTGCCATCTGTTTGATTTTTATCATTCCTGTTTTGAGACGAACTCTAGTCACCTCGATTGTTTTCAAAACAATGAAGGCTTTGGGGCTTATGCCTAAGATCTCTCAAACAGAGAGAACAGCTCTTGAGGCCGGTGTTGTGTGGATGGAATCAGAGCTTTTTTCAGGAAAGCCAGACTTCAAAAAGATGCTAGATCAACCTTACTCTCACTTGAGTGCCGAAGAACAAAGCTTCTTAGACAATGAGACGGAAGAACTTTGTCGTATGATTGATGACTGGAAGCTCTTTAAAACAAGAGTGATGCCGACTGAAGTTTTTGAATTTATTAAAAAGAAAGGTTTTTTAGGCCTCATCATTCCAAAAGAGTATGGGGGAAAAGGTTTTTCTCACTCCGCACACTCAGCGGTGATTCAGAAAGTTTCTTCGCGCTCAATCGGTGCAGTGATTTATATCATGGTTCCAAACTCCTTAGGACCTGCGGAGCTGATCAATCATTATGGAACTGACGCTCAGAAGAAAAAATATCTTCCGCGCCTTGCAAACGGAGAAGAGATTCCGTGTTTTGGTTTGACAGAGCCAACAGCAGGAAGTGATGCGGGCAATATTCAAGCCGAAGGGGTTTTATTTCGCGGCGAAGACGGCGAGCTTTATCTTCGTCTGAACTGGAACAAACGCTGGATCACTTTGGCCGCCATTTCGACTCTGATTGGACTCGCATTTAAACTTCGCGATCCAGAGAATCTTTTAGGAAAAGGCGAAGACCTTGGAATCACTTGTGCATTGATTCCATCCAATCTTAAAGGGGTCGTGATTGGAAAACGTCATGATCCGCTTGGCGTTCCATTTCACAACTGTCCTACTCAGGGTCATGATGTGGTGATCAAAGCGGAGGACGCGATCATTGGTGGAGTTAAGAATGCTGGCAACGGCTGGCAGATGCTGATGGAATCGCTTGGAACTGGACGTGGAATCAGTCTTCCGGGTCAAGCATCTGGTGGGACGAAGCTTGTTGCGCGAGTGGCAAGTGCCCATGCGACCATTCGAAAGCAGTTTGGTGTGAGCATTGGAAAATTTGAAGGGGTGGAAGAACCGCTGTCTCGAATTGCTGGATCTGCCTACTTTATTGAGGCGTTGAGAAGATATGTTTTAAGTGCACTTGATCAAAACATCTCTCCACCAGTGGTAACCGCCATAGCCAAATTCAATGCCACAGAAGTGGGCCGTATTTCAATCAATGATGGAATGGATATTTTAGGAGGAGCGGCAATCTCCATGGGCCCAAGAAACCTGTTGGCGGTCACGTATATTGGAACACCAATTGGAATCACTGTGGAAGGTGCGAACATTTTAACTCGAACACTTATGATTTTTGGCCAAGGAGCGCTTCGGGCTCACCCATATGCCTTTAAAGAAGTGGATGCTGTTGAGAAGAATGATCTCAAAGGCTTTGATGACGCTTTCTGGGGCCACATCGGTCATATTGTTCGCAACTTGTTTCGCGCAGTGGTTTTGAGCGTCACGCGTGCTCGCTTTGTGATTGCGCCAACAAAGGGTCCAAGTCATCGCTACTTGCAAAAGCTCGCGTGGGTCTCTGCAACCTTTGCCATTATGACAGATATCTCCATGGGTCTTTTAGGTGGTCAGTTAAAAATGAAAGAAAAATTAACTGGTCGATTTGCAGACGTTCTATCCTGGATGTTTATTGCGTTCACAGTGGTGAAGCGCTTTGAAGAAGAGGGACGAAAACCCGAGGACAAACCATTTCTGGATTACTCTATGGCTGTTGCCTTTCATAAAATTCAGGATGCATTCGATGGAATTTTCGGAAATATGGATGTTCCAGGACTTTATTGGTTTTTCAAAGGTCCACTTCGTTGGTGGTCACGCCTGAACTTCTTAGGTCTTGCTCCAACAGATCGATTAACTCATAAGGTTGCGAGCTCGCTTATGAACAATCAGGAACTTAGAGATCGTTTAACAAAGGGCATGTATATAAGTAACGATCCGACCCAGGCCATCGGGCGGTTGGAGCGCGCTTATAAAACGATTAAAGATGCTGAAGCAGTTGAGAAGAAGATTCGTAAGGCCGTGAAAGCGAAAACTCTGAAGAAGAAATCAAAAACTCTTTATGAAGATGCATTGAAAGCGTCGATCATTTCGCAAGATGAGTTTGATTTGATCAAACGTGCCGAAGCGCTTCGCTACGATGCGATTCAGGTGGATGACTTTACCGAAGAGGAATATGTGGCGGGCGGTGAAGTTAAAACCGAAATCGTTTCGCATGGAGTGTGAGGACCAGATCGTTTGTAAAATCTAAGAGCGAACAGAGGCGAACAGATTGTTCGCCTCTGTTGTTTAGATTTGTTTACAAGTCTTAAGGCTCTACCGTACCTTACTCCCAACCAATTCAATTTCTATGAGGGAGAAAGCACATGAAACAATTCGTTTTGATATTAACTCTATTGCTAATGACAGCCTGCCAAACTGTTCCTTATGAAGGCGAAGCTCGAAACGTCACTTTGAAACCTAAGAAGGAAGGCGTGATCTCAATTCCCGTCAATTACCGGGATGAGGATCGCACCAAAGCAGAAACCACCATGCAGAAGAACTGCTCGCCATTTTTTCCTGAAGTTTTAGAGGAAGGAGAAGTCGCAGTTGGAACCAAAGTCGACTCCAGTGGCAGTGAGTCCGATCGTAAAAGCACTGAGAGAAAAGTGGGATCACTCTTTGGTATTCCTGTTGTC
>CAZWVK010000118.1:0-7970 GCA_964636785.1 uncultured Pseudobdellovibrionaceae bacterium
TCGCAACGTTCGATACATCTTTGAGTTATAAAATGAATAAGACTCTTGAACTGAGTGCTGGCATTACAAATATTTTCAACTACACTCAGGCTGGAGTGGGCGACAGTCCGTCCACGTGGCACTGGCACTCAGATCACTCCCACTTTGATGGCCTTCACACTTGGGGGCCGAACCGGGGCAGAGAGTTCTTTGTTAAACTCTCCGCCGAGCTTTAGAAGTGAAACATGGTTGTTAGTTTGATTTCTTTGTTATTCTCAAAAATATGATTTCGATCGTCCGCACTGCCACGGATATTTGTATCCAATTTATCACTTTGGTAGACCACTCCGACACGCACCTTATTTCCTTTGAGATACCAGTTCACACCACCAACCACTGATGTGAGATTGTATTCGTCGGCCTGCTTGAAGCGATCCCACGATTCATAGCGTGCAAATGGGGCGACATAACTCCAAGCTGGGATAACATACTCACCCTGAATGTAATAACCATCACTCGATCCCCGACGAGTCATCACAGAGAAATCTTCAACCACACCATCAAATTGAAAGTACTCCGCTTGAAGACTTATATTTCGGTAGTGAACTGAAGCTTCAATATTTCTAAGTGTGCGAGTGGTTTCGCCTTCAATACCGCTCCCACCTTCAAACTGAATATGAGGAACATGGAACATCCCATAGCCAATGGTGAAGTGTTGACCCATTCCAAAATAAGTTTCTGACGGGCTTTTATCTTCCCAACCTTTAAATGGAGAGAGCTTAACTTTTCCGCCCATCATAAAATCACTGCGATAAATATTTCCTGATCCGACCTGATCTCCAGTAGCATCTGAGAAGTCTTCTCCAGAAGGGCCCTCACCTGCAACCAACTGAAAAAGAAGTCGATCATTGAAGTTTCCTAAAATCTGAAAATTGGATGCACGCCTTCCATGACTGACAAATTCTGCAGCCTCTTCTGAAATTTTAGGACGATCCAGGAATAAAAGATTTGCAGAACTGATGGTTTGCGTTCTTGAGACGTCCACTTTCGCGCGAAACATTCTGAAGCTTAAGGCCTCATTTCCAAAAAGATCTCCCACTTCGATGTATGCGACGCCAACTTGGAATTCGCCATCACCACTATCTCTTCTGCCAGCGTTATCATTTCGTAAATCCATGCTGAATTTGATATTCTCTTTGTATTTGGCTTCGAGTTGAAGGCGGACTCTTCTTCCATAAAAGTCATAAAAGCTGACATCTTCCCCAGAAGTCGCATCTTCCCGATTCTGATAAGAAGTGACGGTTTGGAGTCTTGATCCTAGACGCAACTGCAAAGGCGCACCCATTCCCTCTGTCACCTCCACACCCCACTTGCTTAATCCATCGCCCAAATAAAAATCAGGCGCTGCATTTTCCTGTGCGAATGAAATTTGAGCTGCACATAAAATCAACAGACTTAAGAATTTCAAATGAACCCCCGGTTTAAGTTACACCCCTCACTCACCTATCTTCTGAGCTATCACATAGGAAGTGACTTTGAAAATTGAATTACCGTCAGATTCGTTAGGATTCTGTTAGGTCAATTACGATCCAATTAAATGCTTTAAGGAATTATCACTTCCAAAGACCACTAAGATGTCGTTCTTCTGGAAAACATAGGATCCATCAGGCACTCCTAAGACTTCGATTTCTTCAGCCGAGTCCCCAAACGGAAGTAGACTTCTCTTTCGACCCTTTTTGATCACGGTGATTAGATTGATATTGTAGTTCTTTCTGAGATCTAGGTTTCCTAAAGTTTTACCAATAAAATCTTCTGGAACCTGAATTTCAACAATACTGTAGTTCTTAGAAAGTTCGAGATATTCAAGAACTCCTTTTCGAATCAGCTTATGAGCAAGTTGAAGTGCAGCGTCTCCTTCTGGAAGAATCAAATCATCCACATCCATAAGTTTCAAAAGTCTTTCATGAACCGGCGAAACCACCCGGTTAATAATTCTCTTCACTCCAATTTCCTGAAGATTTGCTGTCGCAAGGATGGAGCTCTCAAAGTCTTCACCAATCGCAACAATCACGGCGTCCATATCTTCCAATCCAAGTCCTCTTAGTGCTCCAATATCTTTAGCATCTGCAATCGTAGCGAAGGAAACCTTGTCTCTTAGCTTTTCAACGTGCTGATCTTTATTATCTACTGCGACCACTTCCGCACCCATATTGGCTAGAAACAGGCTTAAATTCATTCCAAAATGGCCCAGACCAATGACTGCAAACTTCTTTTTCATTTCATGTCCCTCGCTTCGCAATTAAACAATCGGAATATTCTCCTTAAGCACACGATGGCGCGGTGGAAGATACTTCCGATAAAAGCTATTTAAAACCGTTATAAAACCAAGTCTTCCAACAAACATCAAAGTGGCAAGAAGAAGTTTACCTGGATCAGAAAGCTCTCCAGTAAGTCCACGAGTGAGTCCAACCGTACTAAATGCGGACACCACTTCAAAAACAAGATCGAGCCGACTCTGGTTGGGCTCCAAGACAATAAGTAATAGAGAGGATAAACCAATTAAAAGTATGGATCCAAAAACAATGGCATATGATCTATGAATACTCTCCTCAGCAACTTCACGCCCAAAGATATAAATCTTTTGGGCTCCTCGAAGTGCCGCCGTTAAATTCAACCACGCGATGGCTAAAGTCACTGTCTTAATTCCACCAGCAGTCGACATAGGTGCTCCGCCCACCCACATCAAAAAGAAAAGAATCAGACAGGTTTCAATCGATAGAGCTTCGGTCGGCCAGATATTATATCCCGCTGTTCTTGAAGCTACCGCTAAGAAAAGAGACTGTCTGAGCTTCTCAAACCAACTCATGTTCACAAAGGAATGTGACCCTTCACTGAGAAATATGAGAACAGTTCCTGCCAAAAGTAAAATGCCGGTCGCAACTAGCACAAGCTTTGTATAGGATTTCAGCAATGTTCGAGACGCTCTCTTTTTAGTCCAACGGTCCATGAAGGCATGATATATATTATTGAAAATCGGATAACCAAGACCACCGACAATAACAAGACCCATTATCACGAAGGAATAAAGCGCATTGTCCTTAATAACTCCATGATGAAGCCCATTTTGAAAAAGTGAAAAGCCGGCGTTACAAAATGCCGAAATGCTATGAAAGACAGAGTTTAAAAATGCGTACAGGTCAAACTCAGTGAACGTGCCCTTTAATGCATAATAAAGACTTAAAGCCCCAATCATCTCAACGACAAATGTAAAAAATGTCACTTGAATCAGAAGCTTTCCAATCCGTCCTAGACGATCCTCTGCAAGAAGCTCAGAGAATAAAATTCTCTCTCTAACCGCAAGCCCGCTGGCAAACAAAAAACCAAAGCTCATTGTTATAGTCATAATTCCAAGGCCACCAATCTGGAGAAGAAGAGCAATGATGGTTTTTCCAAGAGGTGTGAATGCCGCCGAAGTGTCCAAAACCGTAAGCCCCGTCACGCAGATCGCACTCGTTGCTGTAAAGAGCGCATCAACCCATGAGATTCCATTGACCGTTGCATTTGGAAGCTTAAGAAGCAGGCTCCCGATAATAATTGGTACAATGAAGCTTACCACCATCAAGCGGCTTGCGGTCATTTCAATCTTTGATGAAATTCGAGACTCCCTGACTATGCGAATGGCCTGAGCAAAGAAAATAATCAATTGAGTGAGCGCCAGGTAGCCGATGGCCAAATTACGCAAATCTCTCGGCTCTAAAACACCTGGAAAAAAGTACTCAACAATACTCTCTGCAAAAAGAGTCAGACTCAAAAGTATCAAAAAAAACCATTCCACTCGCCGTTGAATGAAATGTCTGATGATCCCGGGAGAAAATATAACCCGAAGGATCTCCTGAAATAGGAAACTCACTGCAATCACATACAATGAAATTTCTAAGAGGTATTGCCATTCAGCCTCGAGAGGAAATCCATAAAGAAGAATAAAAATACCCAAACAAATGACGCCGAGAAAAACCACCAACTGATCCAACTGGCCAGAAATTTTCTCATAGATAAACGCGCTTCGGCTCAACATGTAACACTCATATCATCTCATTTTGAAACATCTGTCTACCAATCGTTGAACACCTGCTCTGAGAATCAACACTCTCAAACCCTCTGTTTTCATTCTCAAATAAAAGTTCACTGACTTCAAATATTTACATCTTGGCCCTGGACTTGCTTCTTAAGCTTGTATGGAACAGTTAAAGAAATTAACCCCATTTAAAACGCAGATCGCACTCGCTATATGCGTTTTCACATACACGGAACTTGTGTTTCAGGATCAAGAAAGCCTGGCTGTCGTTGACTCTGATCCTCTTTATTTTACCTCTCAGTCTGAAGAGCTATTGGGAGTTACACATTCTTACGACTCTCGCCAGCTCTCTCAGATCGTTTTTGATCATTTGCCGAAAGCGTATAAAAAAGATGCCGTCGCAATAACACAAACTCTTGTTGTAGAAGCGTTTAGCAACAATATGGATCCGTTTTTATTAGCAGCTGTAATTATGACAGAGAGTTCATTTAATCCTTTGGCAAAAGGATATCATGGAGAAATCGGACTTATGCAAATTCGACCAGAAACAGCCGAATGGATCGCAAAGAAGTCCAAGTTGAGCGGTGAAATTGATCTGACCAATCCACACACAAATATTAAAATTGGATCCATATACCTCACTGAGCTTCGGGAGAAATTTGATCGAATCGGAAATCGTTATCTGGCAGCTTATAATATGGGAGCGAGAAACGTTACTCGATTGGTCGCTTCAAATATCGAACCGAAAATCTATCCGGATAAGGTTCTGGCAAATTACTCAAGAATCTTTCAAATTCTTGAATCTAAATCGGCTACTAAGAATTCACAGAAGTTCGCTCAGCTTTGACCTTTCTCCAGCGCGATTCAAGATGATTAAACTTCTCTTTATTTATGGATTCAATTCCGTAAATACTTTGATCATACATCATGAGCATAGATTCAAAGAATTGAGCATGGTGTGGGAAAGCCTCCATGAGTTGGCTTAAATGAAAAAGTGGAGATTGATTCTTATGATAAGGAATTCCGCGCCGCTCACTCCATTTGATGATTTGATCCATTAAGGTCTCAATGGGAGATCGCGAAATCCGATCATCAATTGTGAAGCGCACAAGGACCAGCGCAAGAAAGACAAGCATCAGTCCAAGAACAATGAATAGACTCAATTCCTTTGTCAGATCTGACCAAAAGCTTCTCTGAGCTTCGGAATCAAAATCCAACATGAAGTAAGTCCATTTGTAATTCAGATCGTCCAGCCAGAGTGTCAAAGCATCGAAGTAGGAATTGACGGCCTCACCTGAATGAGTCCAAAAAGGCGACCGCGCAAAACTGATTTGTTCAGCTTCGGGCAACCGAAAAAATGCAACTCCTCCCAGTGTCAGACGAAGTGGAGCGATCCATTCGGTTGGGTCCACCCGCTCCCACCGACCATCTGTATAAACTTCGACCCACGCATGCGCATCTCTTTGTGAAACCTTCCAAAAATTTCCAAATACATTGAAAACCCCGCCGTGGTACCCCACGACCACACGTGAAGGGATTCCCAAAGCACGTGCCAGAGTGGCATAGGACCCTGCAAAGTGCTCACAAAATCCCAGCCTTCTTCCAAACAGAAACTCATCCAAATCATTTTCAGGATAGATTCCGGGCTTCAAAGTGTAAACGAAGTCAGGATTTTTAAAAAAGCGCTCCAGCTCAACCAACCGCTCTTTACTTGTTTCATTTTTTGATTTGATCTTATCGACCCAGGCCTTTGCTTTTGGGGAGAGTTCATTGAATTTTAAAAACAGACTCTCTGGCGCTCGCTCATCATAAATTTCAGGATCTGACACAGCTTTATAATGAGAAGATTTAGCGAGATAATCTCTCGACCTGAATACGGAATAATAAAATTCATCAAATGCTAAAGTTTCAGAGGAAACGCGTTTTGCGTGATCAAGAGTGAACAGAAATCCGCGAGAGCCCGCCTCTAGAACGACTTCGTAATCGATTCCCTGGGAGGATCTCTTTGGACTCGAGCGCCCTCGCTTGGGCGGATTCGGTGGCAACCACTTCATCCCATGAGATTCCGTTAGCACACTCCCCCGCCAGTACAAATCACTTGTGACCTGTATGCGATCATGAAATTTCGCACGAAATGCTATTTCTTCGGACTGAGCTAATTCAGCTACACTTCCAGGATCAAGCTGATCACTGAATCCAACCTTTAAGACCGACGCTGAACGCGACATGGCCCAAGGAACAATGATGCGTGGAAAAGCAAAGAACAAAAGTATAGTTAATGGAAGTGATGCTATCAACAAACGAGAAAGAAACCACAGCCTTTCTTTTTTAATTCTGGAACTCATCGAGTACCATAGACCCAGAAACGCTGCTGAAGTTGGAATCAACCAGAACAGATCAATTGAGAAGATAAACTTCATCGAGATTAAGACAAATCCAAGCAAGATCAGGAAGCGATGATCACGCTCCGTCTCGTAATCCATAATCTTCAAAGCCATAAGTCCCATCAACAGAGTGTTTGACGCCTCTTGAGTAAAAACAGCTCTGAAATAAAGATAGACCAGAAGCAGTAAGAGCAAGGATAGAATATTGGTTAACTTTCGCGGAATTTTTGGAATATGACGAGTCTCAAATAGCCATCTCCAGAACAAGACCAGTACGACCAATGGGATCATGAACAACGGAGCTTCAGTGGCACTCAAAAATAAACAAGTTCCAATTGAGACTGCAAAAGCAGGCTGCTTAAAAAACTGTTTCACGAAACATCCTCAGGTTTCAGAATAGATAGAAACTCCATACATGTTCTAAAATGCTGATCTCCACGAGATCTGGATGATTTGAACTTTCCAATTTCAAGTATAAACTCCAAATCGAGGGTGTAAGCTTTGTGAATCCATAAGCTAAGCTGAGCCAGGCGACTTTCAAAAGAAATCAAATGTCTTGTCTGATCCCAATGAAAGTGTAAAAGTGGATGATCCAACCCTTCATAGTTCTTAGTTAATAAAGTTTGAGTTCGTGAAGAGGCTCGCCAGTCGATTCGACGTGGTGAATCTGAAGACTGATAAGCCCGATGATCCCGAAACAATCCAAGTCCTGAATAAAGCCGCTCGTCCCAAGTCTGAACAGGAAAATCAATTTGGCCTTTTCGTGGTGGATAAACCAAAACCTCTTGTGACGAACGAAAAGTTTTCCATGCTGTTAGTAATCCAAATGGATAATCACTAGAGATCTGAACAGCCGGTAGAGAGTGCCACCCTCTCACCTTAGGTGAAAATGGAATTGTCAAAGAGACAGTGCGCTTTCGTGGAATGAGATTCCACGTCTTATCGTTTTCATTTCCTTTCACTGAAGCCGTGAGTTCAAATGACTCCCTGAACTCCGTATTAGTGACCTCAACAAGCAAATATCCATCTTCTTCAGCATACAATTCATTTGCTCCTACTTTTAGGATCTTGAGACGTGAGATATTTTTATTAGTGAGATACATACTTGTTAAAGCAATAGAGATGAGCCCGAATACATATAAATAAATCAAGTTATTCGCATATCCAATCGCCATAAGTAAAAGGATGAAAAGAAGTGCTCCGAACGCAAATCCAAAACCGGTTGGAAAGATATACGTTTTATTATTTTTAAACTTAAAGATTTCAGATGGGAACGGCCGTCTCACGTTTAAGATGGCTGGCCCACTCTCGACCTTTCTTAAGGCCATGATTCCCTCCAAGACGATGTCCCAATACTGAAACAAGAACAAATTGAACATCTTCGGGTCTGACATAATCTCGCCCTTCAAGAAACGCACGCGCCCGACTGGCTCGTACAAGTGCAAGTCCCGCCCGTGTTGAAAGAGGCAAAGCATGAACGATTTCTTTTCGTGATGTCTCCAGCAAGTCGCCAATATATTTTGCAACTGGAG
>CAZWVK010000119.1:0-7784 GCA_964636785.1 uncultured Pseudobdellovibrionaceae bacterium
TCGCTTTTAACGACTTGAAATTCCGCCAGGCTCTGAACTTTGCTCAACATCTGATTGACTGTGGGATCCGCTCCAAGAGTATTTTTCAAATGCTTATACTGAAGTGAGGCATAACGAAGCTGATTTTCCTTTAAACACTGGGATATAAACTCATGATGGATTTGATCATCGTCATAATGGTTTAAAACCCGTTTCCAAAGCTTCTTAAGCGGCTCACTGACCTTCAAATAAGGGGTCTCTTCTTTGAGGGCTAAAAATTTTGCGCCCACAACTCCGCAGCTCCCACATTCCTTATCGAGGCTTTCAACGGAGTGCCCGCATTTAGGGCACTTCTCTATTGGAGTTCCAACCACAAAATCCGTTGATAGACCCACAACAGGGAGTGGCTTTTTTTGACCAGGCTCTTCTTGAATGGGTGCTTCAATTTCGGAGCGCTTGACCCAGAAATCCATCTGACACTTCTTACATACGAAGCGGCTCGATTCCTCATGCAGGTCACTTAGGAATATATGATAGGGCTTTTCACAGTGAGGGCAGCTCACCTTGACGCGATCTTGCTGATTTTCAAACTGGACTTCCACGTGGCATCTCTCCTTGATCGTGATAGTCTTTTGATCGATGAGTACGTTGTTATCTGCGCTATCTCTAAAGAAACGCTATGTCCTGCCTTCGATCATATCAGGAATCATGATGGGAACAAGCTATATTCCGTTCCCCCCTTGGGCCTTGCTTTTTTGTTTTGTGCCGCTGATGAGTCAGTGGTTGAAGGAATCCAATTCAAAAAGAATTTTTCTAACCGGTTGGATCTGCCAATTTGCCTTTACACTGATTGGATTTAATTGGGTGGCCTACACCATTCATGAATTCGGCCGGATGCCATGGCCCATAGCGATCATTGGACTTCTTCTTTTTTGTGCGTTTGCAAATATCCATATCCCGGTTGCAGGATGGGTTTGGCATAAGCTGTTTAAGAAGACTTTGAATCCTGTTGTGCGAGTGGTGAGTCTGATCACCATTCTTGCGATATCCGAGCGCATATACCCAATGATCTTTGATTGGAATTTGGGCTACACCTGGCTTTGGGCAAAATTTCCTGCTTATCAGCTCGCGGACTTGGTCGGATTTTTCGGCTTGAGTTCGATCACCTGGTTTTTCCAAGGCCTCATCCTATACACATGGGTTTATCGAGAAGGAGCACGACGACTCGCAGGACTTTATGCTTCGATTTTTTTATTCTTAGCACTCAATGTCTTAGGCTGGCTTCACACTCCCGATACGGATGCATTTCACAAAACCAAAATTGCGGTGATTCAGGCCAATATCGGAAATTTAGAAAAACAGCTTGCCGAAGTGGGTTATGGCTTTCGCCAGTCTATTATTGATAACTACCTTTTTCTCTCACGAATGGAATCCGTAAACGAACCTGATTTCTATCTGTGGCCAGAGACGGCCTATCCGGACTTCTTAACCGAGCGCAGTTATCTTGACAGTGTTTATGGAATGCAGATCCGAAGTTTTTTAAGTGAGTTTTCAAGTGCTTTACTCACTGGCGCCTACGGACTGAGCGAATCGAAGCAAATGACCAATTCATTTATGGCCGTCGATGAATACGGATTTCTGACGGTGCCTTACGATAAAACTCATTTGCTTGCATTCGGAGAGTACATTCCTGGAGCATCGCTCTTTCCCAAGTTGAAAGAGTGGCTTCCTATGGTCGCCGATTTTCACCGAGGCCCGGGCCCAACGGTCATGACCGTGAAAGGATTAAAATTAGGAGTTCAGATCTGTTACGAAGGATTGTTTGATCGCTTTACGAGGGGGCTTGCACAAAAAGGGGCATGGATTCTAGTTAATGTGACTAATGACTCCTGGTATGGAACCTGGCAGGAGCCCTATCAGCATATGACAATGACACTGGCCCGCTCCATTGAAGTTCGCCTTCCTTTGGTGCGAGCAACCAATACGGGGATCAGCACTGTGCAGCTTCCAAGTGGCGAGACTCTGGAAAAATCCCCCTTGGCTCAGGAATGGAGTCATACTTATGAAGTTCCCTACACTCCAACCCCCACACTCACCGTTTTTGCTGGATTTGGATATTGGGTATTTCCCATTCTTCTGGTAGCTCTATTTGGATGGAGCATATGGAATCGAAATCGAAATTAGAAGGATTGGATTGGAAAGAAATCAAAGAGAGGCTTGCAGCACTTGCAACCTGTGATTTGAGTCGTGAGGAGCTTCTTAGGCTTCATCCCCTGGACAATCCTAAAGCCGTTGAAAATCAGTATTTAGAGATCAGTGAGGCCTTGGTTGTTTTTCGCTCCGGCAAGCGCCCCTTTATGGAGTCTTTGGATTTGTTTTCCGTTTGGCACACACGCCTCGAAAAAGACGCCGTCTTAAAAACGACGGAATTGAGAGACACCCGGCATTTTTTAATTGAGTGTTTGGCATTAAAAGAAATCATTGCGAACTCAGCCGGACCTTGGCTCAAATCTCTTTCTGAGCGCTTAATGGAAGCGGAAGAACCTCTTTCTGCGATTGATCAGATTATGACATCGGATGGCTCCATTCGAACGGATGCGAGCGAAGAGCTTTACAAACTCTATCAAGAAAAAAAACAGATCGTAAAACAAGTGCAACAGACTCTTGATCGTTTGGTGCATAAACATGAGATGGAGCCGGTTCTTCAAGATCGCTACGTCACCAACCGTGAGGGACGTTGGGTTTTACCGGTGAAAAGCGGCAAACAGCATGATTTCTCTGGGATCACTCATGCTTCCAGCCAAAGCAAACAAACGGTTTTTATGGAGCCGCAAGAGATCATCCCACTCAATAACCGCTTAAGAGAAGTGGAAGTTGAAATTGAGGCGGAAATTGAACGACTTCTTCAGGCGCTGAGTGATTATTTGCGCTCCAAATTAAATGATATGCTGGAAGCTCGAAACATTATGTTCCTAGCTGATAAAAGATGGGCACAAGCTCAGCTTGCGGCTCAGCTTTCCGCAAATCCGATTCAATTTGGAAATGAGCTAAAACTCGATGAAGTTCGTCATCCTCTTTTGATTTTGAACAATGTGGAAGTCGTTTCAAACACCGTGCGCATGGATAAAGAAAAGCGCATTTTGATCTTAAGTGGACCCAATGCGGGTGGGAAAACTGTTCTCTTAAAATCCGTGGGGCTTGCAGCTCAGATGGCGCGTTGTGGATTGTTCGTCTGTGCAGAACCTTCATCCACTTTGCCATTTTTCGAGAATGTGCAAGTGGCCATTGGAGATTCCCAATCGGTGGATGAGAATCTATCCACGTTTGCAGCGCATTTAAAAATCCTAAATGAGTCTTTAGAATTAAATGGTACGGAAAATCTTTTATTGATTGATGAAATCTGTAGTTCAACGGATCCCGAAGAAGGAGCCGCTTTGGCTCGAGCATTCATACATAAATACGCTGAGAATGGAATCTTTGGTGTGATCACATCTCACTTGAGTCCCTTGAAGGTGGGTTGGTCAGAGGATTCTGGTGTTGTGAATGGAAGCCTTGCTTATGACAATCAAGCTGGCATTCCGACCTTTCATTTCCTAATGGGGGTTTCAGGTCAATCGTTAGCCCTGCAAACTGCAAAACGAGTTGGTGTGGACGAAGAGATCTTGGAGATCGCAATGGAGTCCCTAAGCCCCGATGCTAAGAAATATCATCTTGGCCTTGAGGAAGTCGAAAATATGAAGTCTGAACTTCAATCGCTTCAGTCTCGACTCAAAGAACAAGTGAAGCAAGCTAAGGCGGATCAAAGTCGCTACAACGCCTTGAGTGAAAAATTTGAGCGTGAAAAAGCCAAAATGCTTGAGCAATCTGTTAAGCGCGCTGAGAAAAAGGTTGAGGAATTGATTGAACAAAGTCGTGCCGCAGAGGTTTTTAAAAAGCATGAGCAGCTTGAAAAGATCAAGCAGGACTTGCCTGAGATCATCAAGGCCTCAAAGGTTTCAAAGGCACCCGACACACAGATTTTAACAGCGGAAGATTTTTCTAAAGCTTATCCATCAGGTACGCGAGTTTTTGTTCCAACCATTGGCCGTGATGGTGTCGTTCAAGGAACACCAAATGCAAAAGGTGAAGTGCCCATCCTTTCGCAGAGTATGAGGCTTATGGTTCATTGGGAGTTATTAAAGCCTCCTCATCAAGCCAATAATCCAACCAAAGAAGTATTAAGGCATCGTGGGGACACATCCACATTTATGGAGCGAGACTCTTCACTCGATCTTCGCGGAAGTTCAAGTGAAGATGCCATTGAGCGCCTCGAGAGTTTTTTAGATCAAGCGGTTTTAAACAAGGAAGATCGGGTCAAAATTGTTCATGGGCACGGAACAGATACCTTAAAGCGCGCCGTTCGTGGTTACTTGTCCAGAAGCACCTATGTGAAAAACTGGAAAGCCGGAACCTCATCCAGTGGTGGAGATGGGGTCACCTGGGTTGAGCTTTATTTTTAGTTTTTCGCAACCTCACACTTTGGCAGTGAGACTTTCTTTAAGTCTGTGTGAGGAGTTGGTTTTGAGATCATACAGCTACGAGATACAATCTTTCGATCCGGAAGCTCAATGGTTTCCTGGCTACGAACTTCCGATGAAACCACTTCCCCTTTTGGAATTGAAAAAAGCAAATGTCCTGAGATGCGGCTATTGAGATCCATTCCGACAATTCGATCACTAGCAGGTTTAACTGTTCCAGAGATTTCCATATTTAAACAAGGTGAGGAGTCGCCACAGCTCTTATAACCTTTATGAATGCCTATCACATTCAATAAAAGCTCAAGGCCGGATTGAGAAACCCAGATGTGATTCACTTCCCAAGTGTCGCCCTCTTCAACAGGCTGTGTTGGCAGTGGAAGTGGTGGAACGAAAAAGAGACTCAATTCATTGAAGTGGCCAGCTTTTAAAACTTTTCCTTGAGGAGTGTATTGAAAATCAATGGACTCTTTGAGTTCGGGAAATCCAAAATCATTCAGGCTTAAAGATCCATTTTTGCCCACTGTGGACATCACCAACTGCACGCGATCATCCTGAGCATTTTCAGCTGGTTTCGTTTGGACGATAAAATCCACGCCTTCGCTCTTTTCACGAATCACCTGATTTTCATAGAATTCTTCCGTGTGGGAAGCTGAGCGATAAGCGGTATTGGAGACGTCGGTTGGATTCTTAAGCTCAATGGTTTGAGGACCTTTAGGTTTTGAAACACAAGCGCTGAGACTGAAAGATAGAATGAGCGTGAGAGCTGTTTTTTTTAGAATTTGATTTTTCATCAGTGGCTTGACTCCTGGACGACTTCGTCGGCTTGTAGGTTTTCTCCGTGGCGATAACGCTCTAATAGCTGTGAATCATTGGTGGGAAAGGAAAATAGCAATGAATGACTTCCCGAGGGTTCATCCTCTGCTGTAACAACAACATAGTGTGGCATCCCGTCATCTTCGGACTCACGAATAAATGTCACCAGAGTATTTCCCATCGAATCCGCTGTGCGCCAGATTTCATCCGCGCTCTCCACACAAAGCTCCCTTAAGTCGGCATACTTAAAGAAGTCCTCTTCCGGAATGTCTTTTTCAGATCTAAGCAAGATCATCGCATCATAAAGACCTTTTGCGAGCGCATCCCCCTCATAAAGAGAATCACCTTCGATGGCGCCAAGTGGAACACTATCATCCCTTAAGGGAACCGACTCCCCTTTTCGAACTTCTTTCAGAAGGTCTTCATCCTTCGTAACAAAATGAAGATAGACAAATGTGGGCAGGCCGTCTGTTAAATATGTGAGCGCCAAGTAATAGGATTTTTTCTTTAGTTTCCTTACGAAAGCAAAAACTTCACTTTGAATCCCATCCACACTCAATTGCCAAACCTCATCCGGAGAGTCCAATGTGACTTCCAGCTCTTTTTCCATCTTTTTTAGATCTTCATTTTTTAGAGTTTCATTTAAGGGCTTTTGCAAAAAGAGCTTTTCAAGAATTTTAATGTCGGGTTGAAAATGGGCATAAAGCTCTTCTTCCGAGTCAAACACTAAGCCTTTGTCTTGATCGATCACAATCTGTGTTTTTGTCATCCGCTTTTATTGCCTCATTCTTCTTAGGACCATGGTCTATAGTGCCCTAAGAAAATCATAGGTTCTTGAATGACTTATTGTCAAATTGCACGCCTTGAGATCAGATTAAAATTAATGGCGATCTCCGATCAACAATTGGACCAAATCGAACACCTTCTTCAACACTCCTTGAACGGTCTTCACATCCTTTTTGATCATAAAAAAGTGGCCGAGATTCTAAAGGTTCCAACAGAGAGCCTGGATCTGTTTAAAGACGGAAATTTAAGCAAAATCGATCATCTTTTCACAAACCTTGTGCAAAAAGAGAATCTCTCCCTTAAACATCTTTACCTTGAAAGCTTGGATCCTGAATCTTTTGAAATCTTACTTCGCGCCTATTTCCACATTGTCGATAACACTCTGCGAACAACGCGGGAATGGAAACACTGATTTTCTTTCTTTTTAGTCTTTATTTGAATCTAATCCCCTCCGCGCAGGCTGAGTACCGAGCTTACCGCCTAAACATTATAAACTCAGTGACCGGCATCCAAAGGAGCGTCACAACCAATTTTGACCCGATTCAATACCGAGACCTTTATCCCATATTAGCGGAAGAGGAAATCACTCTGGAAAAATCCTGGATGTGTTATGGCGACACTTCTCAAAAGGAAATCTGCGGAGATCCAGATTCTGAAGAAACTCTCCCTAAGTCGGATCTCAACTGAATCCTTTCAGTGCTAAAATAGTCAAATATGAGCAGTGAAATTCAAAGCAAAAAAGCTCAAAACTCCGAAGAGCTCCAGCAGCTTTATGACTCTTATCGCAAAAGGAAAGAGCGTCTCAGAGAATCTCAGGAAAAAGAACTGTCACAGCTTCATAATGATGGTCAGAAAAAAATAAAATCCACGCAAGAAACCACTGCAGCGACTATCAATCACATAAAGAACAGCGGAGAGTCCGAAGCTGAAAAGATCAGAAGGCAGACCGATCAAAAAATCACTTATGAAAGAAAAAGACAGCAAAGCGTTCTCTCCCAACAAAAAGAAAATTTCGACAACCAACTTGAAACTAAAAAACAACGCGATGAAAACTTCAGAGTTCAGCTCAAAAAAGAGCATGACGCCTATATTCAGCGCAAAGAAGAGATTCGCACCGCTCAGAACAAAGATCTTGAGGCCTTAAAGAAAGAATACCAATCCAAGATCGAAAGCGAACGTCAACTTTCACAAGATTCCTATTCCTCACTAAGAAAAAAAGGCATGCAAAATATAAATGAGGAAAAGAACAGGCAAACCTCAGAGTTGGGCGATCTCAAAGCGCAAACTGAGAACTTGACAAAAATAGAGAGAGAAAAACAGGCGCTACTAACAGAGCAGGTAAAAAAGGATCAACGCACTCAGCTCCAAGAGATTCATAAGCAAACCGATCGCGATATTCATTCACAAAAAGAACTTCATCAATTGAAGATGAATACGCTAAAGGAAAGTTTTACGAAAGAAGAAGCTGAGATCAAAACCCACCATCAAAAGTCATTAGATGAAGCCAGGTCACTTTTTGAGAAACAAAAGAATCACTTTGCTGAAATCTATAAGACGCAGCTTGAAAAACAAAGATCCGAATATGAAACAGCGTTTAAGAAGAACCTCGAGTACCAAACGGAAACTTTGGCCAAATCCAACGAGCGCCTAAAGGCTGAGATTTATGACCAGAGGCTGAAAACCCTGAAG
>CAZWVK010000120.1:0-7713 GCA_964636785.1 uncultured Pseudobdellovibrionaceae bacterium
ATCAAGGCTTAAGACTTTTGGAAAATGAACTGTCTCGACTTCCTCAAAATGGAAAACTTCCTGGAAAACAAGCTTTTCGTCTCTATGACACTTATGGATTTCCAGTCGACTTGACTCGTTTGATTGCAGAAGAGAAAGGCTTCTCTGTGGATGAAGCCGGATTTGAAAGTGAATTTGCACAGGCCAAAGAGAAGGCACGGAAAAGCTGGAAGGGTCAGGCTTTGAGTGCGGATGAAGCCTTCTTAAAACTCTGGACGCAAAGTTTAAGTGAGAAAAATGGTTCTACGGAATTCAAAGGGTATGAAACAGTCACAATAAAAGAAAAGATTTTAGCTCTCGCCAATTTGAAAAATGAAGTCTCCTCTTTGCGTGAGGGTGATGAGGGTTATTTGGTTTTAAAGGCGACTCCGTTTTACGCGGAAGGTGGCGGTCAGGTCGGTGACCATGGACTGCTCAATGGTCCAAAAGGAAGTGCTGAGATTTTAGATTGCATCAGGAAAAATGACATTCATCTTCATCGCATTCGCATCACTCAAGGTGAGATCGCGACAGGCGATGAAGTGAGTGTGATTGTGGAAGAGAGTGCTAGACGAGATACCGCCAACAATCACTCAGCCACTCACCTTCTTCACGCGGCTTTGCGCGAAGTGCTTGGCAGTCATGTGACTCAAGCCGGATCACTGGTGGAGCCCGATCGTTTACGCTTTGATTTCACTCACAACAAGCCTCTTTCAAAAGATGAAATTGAGAAGATTGAAAGCATAGTGAATTTAGAAATCGCCATGGCGGTTCCGGTTCAAGCGGAAGTTCTTCCCCAAGAAGAGGCTCTTAAAAAAGGAGCACTCGCTTTATTCGGAGAAAAATATGGCGACACGGTTCGAGTGATTTCCATGGGACAAAAAAGCATTGAGTTTTGTGGTGGAACTCACGTTTCAAACACTTCACAAATCCTTTGTTTTAAAATTGTCAGTGAAGGTGGCGTGAGCTCGGGTGTGAGACGCATTGAAGCTCTGACTGGGAAACTCGGAATGAAGTACTTCAGAGAGCTATCAACGCAAGCGATTTCAGCTCGGGAAAAGCTGGGGTTGAGCTTGGCGTGGGATGGTTTGATTGAGAATTCAGAGCCTCTTGCTTTGAGTGATTCCATTGAGAAGCTCTCACAGGAAATCAAAAGTCTTAAAAAAGAAATTCAAGGTTTAAAAGGCGCCAGTGTGGATGTGAATTCCTTGGTGAAAGAAGCGAAGGAATTTAGCTTGAATGGAAAAAATGGCAAGTGGCTGGTTGTTTCAACCGAGTTGGATGATCGAAAAGTTTTGAGTGATCTATCAGACCAGTTGCGCGATAAACTTTCTCCGTCTGTGGTCGTGGTGATGGGTGTGGGTGATGGCTCTCATCCCCTACTCGTTTCTGTTTCAAAAGATCTAAGTTCTCAAGTGAAAGCCGGAGATCTGCTTCGTGATATTGCTTCGCACTTAGGTGGAAAAGGCGGCGGCCGCCCCGATTTTGCTCAAGGAGCTGTGCCTAAGCGTGGAGATCGCTCTGAAATTGAGGCGATAGTCGCGAAACGGTTGGGTTAGAGTTTATTCACCAATGTTCACAAACGAAGCCTGCGTGAAAATCACTGCCACCGGTGGCAGTGCGGGTCGATGCATGCACTTCCGCTGCGGAAGCAGGACGCGTCCTCTGTTGTCTATTTACTTATGTTCGCAGGGTGGTCATGAAATATTAGGTTCTGGGACATGATTGCATGGAGCCGGGCAAATCAGTATGTTCAACTAATGAAAAGAAGGTGCTCTAGAAAAGCGGATCAAAGCGAATTCGATCAAATTTTTATGATGGGCCTTGATGCATGGGCAGAAGGTGCTGAGACTGAATATCTCGCAGACTGCCGAACTTCTGCGAAATATGCACGCGGCAATTGGTACGTGCTAGAAAACGAAAGTGGTGCGCTCATCAGCTCTCTTATCGTATATAGGCTTGGATCGAATGAATATGGCATAGGTTCGATTGCCACACCAAAAGCTCTGCGAAAACAAGGTCACGCGTCCAGGCTCATTTCCGATGTTCTTCAGCAAATCGAAGAAGAGTCACCGGAAGCTATAATCTTTCTCTATTCAGATATTGAGCCAGAGTTCTATGAGCGTTTCAATTTTGTTCGGATACCACCGTTGGCTCAGAGATATAAAACCACAACTTGCATGGTTCGCGGGAAGGACATCGGAAAATTCTCGGATAAGATGGACACCCCCGAATACTTCTGAACAGTAGCCATTCTTTTCCTGTCACTCTTCAACCAGGAACACCTGTCTCATTTTAAGACAAAGAACGAAGAGACTCAGCTCACCATCAAGTTTCGAAACAATTAAAATGGCCACAGCCATTGGACCTTTATAAGTTATCCGAAACAGTAACTATACACACGATTTGAGATACTTTTGGGAGGGGTCATGAAGCTGGCGCTGTTGCTGATTTCAATTGTTTTGATAACACCCGAATATGGCTTTTCTCGAATCACCAAAGACGTCGAGAGTTATTGTTTATCGCTGAACATCGCAAGCCCACAGGACATCAATGATTGCATGCAGTTCAGCCAGATGTGTAGTTTTCAAATGAGAAGCTTTATGGATGCCGCGTGTGGAGTGAATGGTGAAATGGAAGGACAAATCACTCAAACTGGATTGACGGCTTCTTCCATAGTTAATCAAGGTGATGGGTTTCACACAAACTCTCAAACTGGGATTGCAGCTTGCGAGCACGGCCTTGCACAAAGAGAACTTCAAAAACAAAGTTGTGCGCAAATGGTGGAGTACTGCGCGACAGGCTCAAATCCCAATCCCTCCAATGGACTTCCAGAAAACTTTTATGCCACAGCGACCACACGATCAGGTTCCACAATCAAGATCACCTGCGATAGTTATCCAAACCCCATATGCAACAAAGGAAGAGAAGATCTCACTGCGCGAATTCCTGCAGCTATGACTGGGGAAAAAGAAATCTGTGACGGAATTAAAAGCGTCGCCGAAACAACAGAAGTTGCACCTTCGGATTCGGATCCGTCTCCAGCCTATACTGCCGATGAGATTGTTTGCAAACTGCTCCCGACCGCAGAAGGCTGCAGTTAGAACGCTCTTTACATCAAATGCAAAATCTCAAACAGGGTGTCGACCGCCGCAAGTGCGGTGATTTGTGAGCTGTCAAAAGGCGGCGACACTTCCACCAGATCCGCTGCAACCAAGTTCTTAATCTTTAAAGAGCGAAGAATGCGTTGAGTTTCATAGGTGGTAAGTCCCCCAACAACTGGTGTTCCCGTTCCAGGCGCATAAGCCGGATCCAAGCAATCAATATCAAACGTGATGTAAGTCGGCCCATCAAATTCAGGAATGGAAGCGAGAACATGAGCGAGCCCATGATCTCGGATATCATCCACGGTGAAGATTTTAAAACCATGATGTTTAACAAAATCCAAATCATCACCGCCAGCGAGTGGCCCACGAATTCCAAACTGCACCGATTTTTTAGGATCAATCAAACCCTCTTCCACCGCATGTCTTAAAAAACTTCCGTGATGATACTCACAATTCCATGCCGCTGGATAAGTATCCAAGTGAGCATCAAAGTGAATCAATTGAAGAGGCTGTCCCACATGACGAAAAGCCGTGCGAAGAAGTGGAAGTGCTAATGAGTGATCTCCACCCACCGCTAAAAATTTTTTTCCACTGTTTAAAATCTCACTGAAATGCTTTTCCACTTTTTCATAGGTTTGCTTTTGATCAATTGGAACGGTTGGACAATCTCCCCCATCTGCAATCCGTTTGGCATCAAACACATTGCGATTGCGGCTCAAATGAAATCCCCGTCCTAAAGACGACACTTCACGAATCAAAGTGGGAGCAAAGCGCGCTCCCGGTCGATAAGAGACGGCTCCATCATAGGGGACCCCAACAATCAAAACGTCACAATCGACCTTCGCGTCTCCAAGCGGAAGACGAAAAAAAGTTTTTATTCCAGAAAATCTTGGAAATTCTCGTCCACTCAAAGGTTTAAATTCCATCACCAAGCTCCCCTTTTTCATTTTTGATTTGCCACAGCACTTTGCCATCCACAAGAATCAACTTTGTGGATTGAATGGGATCGCTGATCTTTTCACCAGACCTTTTGCCAATGGGCTTTTGCACCTGAAGAGGAAGGCTCCGCTCCTTGAACTCAAGAACTCGCCAATAAAGCTCTTCCATATCCAACTCCTTCTCCACCCTCTGCCAAACCTTCAAATGAAGAAATGTTCGATCTTTGATCCGCTCGAGCCGAACATCTTCCCAATGAGTGATCTTTTCATGAGCGGGAAAATCCCGAATCGATGTCCATGGTGCATTGGTAAAGCGAATTTTTCGATCACTTAGACCCACTTTAATGCCATCTGATTTCAGCTGACAGTTTTTACGCAAGAGCTCCTTGGTGTTGCAAACGGTCTTTGCAAAAACAGGCTCTGCTGTGGCAAAAAGAACAGAGATAAAGATTAAAATCGTCCTCATATTTGTCCCAACTTAATCGGAGAATAATAGAAGATCAATGCGCCCCACCCCCAGTAAAAAACAAAAATCAAATCTATTAAACTGGTACCGGGATCACCTTCGACCTCTGCCTTGGAGAGTGAGCAAGGATCCTTATGCGATCTGGATCTCTGAAACCATGCTTCAACAGACCACCACTCAAGCGGTGATCCCTTACTTTGAAAAATTCTTAAAGGCCTTTCCGAGGCTTGAGGATCTGGCCCGTGCGAGTGAGGAAGAGGTCTTTAAAATGTGGAGTGGCCTTGGCTACTATTCTAGAGCGCGAAATCTCTTAAAGGCTGCAAAACTTCTTTCTCAAGAACGGGAATTTCCAAGGACCTATCAGGAACTCATTCAGTATCCGGGACTTGGACCCTATACGGCGCGGGCTGTCTCAAGTCTTGCGTTTGAAGAGAATGTGGGAGTTCTGGATGGCAATGTGATACGCGTGCTTTCCCGTGTTCACGATCTGGATCTCGAGTGGTGGAAAACAAAAGAAAAAGTGTTTTTACAAGATCTATCGGATCAGTGGGTGAATCGGGTTTCAAGCTCACAAATGAACCAGGCGCTGATGGAATTGGGAGCCACCATTTGCACTCCCAAATCACCATCGTGCCTCCTCTGCCCCTTAAAAGCCAACTGCTTGGCGCGAAAAAATCAGACCGTGTCGCTTAGACCAAAGTCCAAGCCCCGAAGGAAGAAGGAGTATTTGGTTTGGCATGTTAAACCCGTCGTCAATTCCACGGGCGATAAGATTCTTCTCAATGAGCACTTTTATCCTGTTTTGAAAACTCTCAAGATGCCACCGGGACAGATGATTTCTGTGCTTAAGAAACCAGAGACATATAATTTTGTTCACTGTATCACTCACTACGAAATTTTTGTGCGCATTGACTCTGTTCGAAAGAGCAGCAAAGCTCTGAAAGGAGAATGGGTTTTAATCAAGGACTTGGATCGAGTCAGTCCAAGCTCGCTTTTAAAAAAGGTGGTACAAAAACTTGAGACTTCAGCGCACACTTAGTCTGCTCTTCCTTGCAATCACTCAATGTTCAACGCCACAGAAATGGACCAGATCCGGTCAGGTCTTAGTGCCATCGATTGAAGTCAATGAAGAATTGAAACAGATCACACAGTTTGGGGAAAATTTCGAAGCCCGCTTTTCACCGGATGGAAAAAAAATTGTATTTGTAAGCCGCCTGCGGCCTCAACACAGTTATGGGCAGATCTATGAAATTCAGTTGGACGCTCAAAAAGAACAGCGCTTGACGTTTCAAGGGGCAGAAAACTTCAACCCTTCTTATGTTCGCGATGGGGGATGGCTCCTTTATTCCAGTGCAACGGATGAAAGCAAAGAAAACCCTCCCCTCTTGAACAGCAGTGCGGAAAATTCCTTCGTAGGACCCGATCGTTACAAAGGAGCGGCCGACATCTATCTTCACAACCTTTCAAAGTTTGACGTGAAACGATTAACATCTGCGATTGGATTTGAAGGCGATCCGTTTTGGTTTGAAAAATCAGAACGTGTGGTGTTTACGCGAAAACGCGGAAAAAATCTTTATATTTATCTCCTAGATGTGAGACGTCCCAATGTGATTCTTCCCCATTCGAAATCTCCAGGGCTTTCCAATTGGCAGGCCTCTCAAGATGGCCAGACTCAGATTTGGATCGATTGGAATAAGGATTATTCAAAATCAAATTTAAAGCTTAAAACACCATCGGGCATTCAAACTATTCTCCCGGATTTTGACCGTATTATTAAACATCCGTTTTATGTGGAGGATTTGAATCTCATACTCTTTTCGATGAATCATCCCGATGAGAATTCCTTCAATGTTTTTTCTATCAACACGGACGGAACCTGTCTTACCCAGTGGACCAATAACGGATTTGAAAACCTGTTTCCAACGCTGTCTCCCGATCACAAGTTCTTAGCGTTTTCCAACAACCGCAAGGGCTCGTTTCAGATTTATCTTAAAAAATGGGCCCAGACCCCATCTTGTGTGAGCTCCACCAAGGCAGTACAATAGTCTCATGTGGATGGGACTATTTTTTCTCCTGATTCAGCTTCCTTTTACGGCCCACGCTGCTCCTGTCCCGGGGACATCCAGTTCTTTATTGGTGAGTGAACGACCACAGCTTTTCCGCTCTTCCCATGGATTTCAGCTTCATGCTGCTGATACGGCCTGGTTTTTACAAGCCAGCCAAACCCAGTCGGAGAATCTGGAAACCATTTATAAATCGCCAAAACTTTCCCAAGGTCTTCAGGCTTCGCTCACGGTTCGAGTCGATCAGCGAGATCCAAAAGTGAGTTTTAAGCAGTATTTGAGAAAATCCTTAAAAGATTACTCCAGGCTAGGAATGGATGTCCTAAAAGCAAAGCCAATTAAGATCAATGAAACCCATGGCTTCTTAGTCGATGCCATCGGCCAAGGGAAGGAAAAGCAAATCCGTCAAATCGTCTTTGGCAAAGGTCTAACGATGGTGATCCTCACATGTCGTGACAATTCAAAGAACTTTCGCAATTCCGTCAAAGAGTGCAATGAAATCCTAAAAAGCTTTCAGTGGCTTTAAGGAATGTTTCGCTGCCACTTGCTCCAACGTTCATTCAAATCACGCACACTCTGATCAGGCTCTTTAATCTTACGAAATAAAACAACCAGACTTCCATCCAATAGAATCTTGGGATGAATGGAAAGGTAAAACGCCTTTTTATATTCCTCTTTGACGAGCGGTCTCTTCTTCGAATTTTTAAGATAGTTCAACCATTGCGAAAAAAAGATAAACGGATAAAAAAGAACAAATAAAACAAGATTGGAAAATTTCAAATGTGAGAAGAAAACCTTTTCCAATTCAAAACCATTGACCTCGGCAAGAACGCGAAGTTTAGAAATGGTTGGAACAAAAAGGTGTCCAAAATAAATCTTTTTTGAATCTCCGGAATTGAACCAAATGCTATCGAATAAGTTCGGTGGCATGATCTTACTGCTCTTCTCGCACTCACCAATAAAATGAGAAAATCGGGATTTGAGAGATGAACCATTCGGACAAGTGAGCAGCAAACGTCCATCCTTTTTTAAAACTCGCGAAAATTCCTTGAAAGCATGGACTTGATCGCTGATATGCTCGATTCCTTCTTGAGTGATCACATAGTCTGCAAAGGAATCTG
>CAZWVK010000121.1:0-7560 GCA_964636785.1 uncultured Pseudobdellovibrionaceae bacterium
GGCTACAGGCTGAAGTCTGAGGTTAAAACCTGTCCACCGAATCGGGGCAACTCCAACAAGAAACAAGAAACAAGAAACAAGAAACAAGAAACAAAGGAATTCTTATGGGCCATTCAAGAAATATTAACAACAGAAATGAGCCAGCTCGATTTACAGATCATGATCTTTTAAAGAACACAAAGGACCTCGTGAGAGACGAAAGACACCTTCTCTCTCAAATTCTAAAAAACCTAAAGGAAGTTGAGAGAAGAAAGCTCTTTTCAGATTTGGGATATAAAAGTCTATTTGAATATGCAGTTAAAGAGCTCGGTTACAGTGAAGGGCAAGCCGGTAGACGAATCCAAGCCATGAGACTTATCAATGAGATCCCAGAGATTGAAGAAAAAATCGAGAACGGAAGTCTTTCCTTAAGCAACATTTCCCAAGCTCAGAGCTTCTTTCGAGAGATGAGGAAAATGAAATCTCAACGACAAATGGAATTGAATGACAGATTGGAACCCAAGGAACTAGACCTTTTTGGCGTAGTAGATAAAACGAGCTTCTCTAAAGAAGATGAAAAGATGGATCGATTTGATTTGGCAAAAGGTCGAGATCTATTTGATGAGCTAGGTTCATCTAACGAGTCAGAGAAAATGGCTTCATCTGATGGCTCCAGAAATCTAGAGGTACTGGATAAATCAGCAAGAATAGATAAAGTAAGCATTCTTAGGAAGCTTGAGAACAAATCTACTAGAGAAGCTGAAAAGATTCTGCTTGAACTCAATCCTAAGGCCCCTAAGCTTAAAGAAACAGAGCGCGCACTTTCAAATGAGCTAACGGAAGTTCGCTTCGTAATAACTGAAGACTTAAAGAAAAGGCTTGAGGAGCTTCGCTCACTTCTTGGATCAAAAGGCTCATCTTTGAGTTTTTCAGAACTGATTGGTGAAATGACGGATATTGGAATTGAAGCTCTAAGAAAGAAGAAATTCGGATCTCGGAATTCTAGAATTTTGAAAGCGACTTCGCGGGATTTGGCTCGACTCAAAGGAAAGGTTCAGAGTCCAAAGCAACTAAAATCTAACCCTCTAGAATCAGGCATGTCAGATTCAGAACTTCAAGATCCAGGAAAACAACGATTTTCTCTTCGAGATCCCAAGAGACAAGAATTTGACCTTAAGGAATCAAAAACATCAAAGGCTTCTTCTAGAGACCTGAATGACTTAAATTCAGTACCTCAGAACCTGAGAAAAGTGAGTCGCAAAATTGAAAGAGCTTTAATAGAAAACTCTATTCCAACTCCGGCGCCGGAGTTGTCGCAACAGACAGAGCTTTCAAAGGGCAACTACCCCAATAAAGCTCACTCAAGCTCATCAAATGGCAAATCTTTAAAGACTAGTCCAAGAACGCGATACATCCCAAAATCTATAAAAACTAAAATCTGGATCAGAGACAAAGGAAGGTGCCAAATCTGCAGATCCAAGCAAAACATAAACTTTGATCACATACACCCTTATGCACTAGGTGGAGAAAGCACAGAGTCGAATTTAAGGCTTCTTTGCCATAACTGCAACCAGCGTCAGGCGATTAAGAGTTTTGGTCTAAAGATAATTGAAATTCAAAGGCGGTTTTAAATTAAAACTCATAGATTCTCACATGTAGCCAGAGTTCGGTTAATCTCA
The DNA here is from genome assembly GCA_964636785.1 of uncultured Pseudobdellovibrionaceae bacterium. Lineage (GTDB taxonomy): Bacteria > Bdellovibrionota > Bdellovibrionia > Bdellovibrionales > UBA1609 > UBA6776. The sequence goes on from CAZWVK010000121.1 coordinate 1,659, forward strand.
AGCATACACGATAGGGCTAAGAAAAGTTGAAGCAGGCGAAAGTAAGAGAAAGAAAACGAAAGAAATCTATGGCAAATAAAGGCGAGTAGAAAAAAGGAAAATAGCAAAGAAGACAAGAGAACCGCAGAAAAGTCAAAAATAACAAAGAAGACAAGAAAGTGGCAAAAAGGCGGTAAAAAAAGCAAAGGAAACAAGGTGAAAACGAACAGAATCGTCTCAATGTTATGATAGAAAATCCATTCAACCGGAAACGTTCAAGAACCAAAGTTTCGATGGAACAATCTTCACGCGAAACTACAGCAATTCTTCCCGACAAAATCCATCTAACCCTTTAACAATTCCTTCGCATGATCGAGGCTGGTCTTTGTGATTTTCTCTCCAGAGATCAGACGAGCAATTTCCTGCACGCGGTCTTGCTTGGCCAGTGGGACGACCTTCATTGCCGCACGGCCCTTCACTTGCGCTTTTTCAATCAAGTAATGGTGATCGGCAAACGCAGCCACTTGTGGAAGGTGAGTCACACAGATCACCTGTTGACCATGAGCAATCTCTTTTAACTTTCGTCCCACTTTTTCAGCCGTTTCACCACTCACACCTGTATCCACCTCATCGAAAAGATATGTGCGTGGAAGCTCAGATACACCAATAATAGTTTTCAGAGCCAATAAAATTCGGCTGAGCTCTCCTCCGGATGCCACTTTGGAAAGAGGCCGTGCTTCATCTTTTTTAGATGGTCGAATCAAGAACTCCACATCGCTGATGCCGGTCGAAGTCAAAGCAGCTAACTTTTCGATAGCGACTTCGAAGATCACGCCTTTCATATTTAAATCTTTCAGCTCTTCATTCACGCTATCACTCAAGAGCTTTGAAGATTCGAGACGTCGTTTATGAAGACCATCCGCACGGGATTTTAAATCCTTTTCAATCTTTGAAATTTGGACTTGAAGTTCATGAAGTCTCTCATCCGACCCTTCAAGAGCTGAAACCTCATCCACCATTCGCTTATGAGCTTCCAAAATCTCATCCGCAGTGCCACCAAATTTTTTCTGCAAGCGTCTTAAATCACTCAAACGCCCTTCAAGCTCATTTAAATCTTCGCCTTCTGAGTCCAAGCTTCGCGCTGAGTTTCGAACTTCCAAAGTGGCTTCTTCTAAAAGAGTTTTTGTTTGATTTAAAAGTTGAACCAGATTGTCCAGAGCCGGATCGAGTTTTAATAACTCATTTCCTTTTTGAAGAAGATGATGAACACGAACCAGTGCTGCATCATCTGAGGCATAAATGGAATCAATGGCTTCCGCGTAAAAGTCTTGAAGCTTTTGCGAACCTTTCACGCGTTTGACTTTGAGTTCAAGCTCTTCTTCTTCACCAGATGTGAGTCCCAGAGCTTCAATTTCTCGAATTTGAAATTTTAAAAAATCCAAACGCTGTACACGATCTTGTGAGGCATGCTCAAGCTCGCGAATCTCAGTCTCTAGCTCTTTGAGCTCTTGAAAGGATTTTTGATATTCGGCCACCTTTTCAAAATCCCCAGAGTAAAGATCCAATAGATCCAAATGATAGGATTTGCTTTGTAAGTGTCGATTGTCATGTTGACCGGTCATTTCAATCAAAGGTGCTGCTGCCACCGCCGGATCTTGAGAAGTGACAGTGATCAAAGGAGAAACAATGTCCCGCAAACAGGTGAGGGGACTTAAAGATCCATTTAGATAAATTCGACTTTTTCCTTGAGCAGTCACAACTCGCCGAACCACTAAGGTGTCATCCAAGACTTCAATTCCCATCTCTTCGATGCGCGAAATAATATCCTTTCGATCCGAAAGATCAAAAAAGCCCTCAAGGGTCGCCTGCTCCACGCCGGTCCGAACCATATCCGCCGAAGCCTTTGTTCCCATCAAAAGCCCAAGGCTTTTAAGTAGAACAGATTTTCCAGCCCCGGTTTCGCCCGATAAAATATTAAGACCGGGTTTAAAATGAATATCAATTTCGTCAATGATGGCGAATTGAGAAACTTTTAATTCGATGAGCATTAGGCCCTTTCTCCAAACTTCAGTTTGTCTTTTAAAAGCATAAAATAACTGTTCTCCGGTTTTCGGAGCATCCAATGCTTGAGATGGGATTTTCTCACGCAAACGATCTCTCCACCACTGATTTCAGCAGTTTTTAAGCCATCCACAGTGATGGCGGCTTTTTGGTGTTCGCCAATCAGATTCAAAGTTACGGTCTGGTCGTCCGGAAAAATAAAGGGTCTTGAAGTTAAACTGTGAGGACAAATGGGTGTCGCAACAACCGCGTGCACAGCCGGGTGAAGGATAGGTCCTCCGGCGGCGAGGTTATAGGCCGTGGAGCCAGTCGGTGAGGCAATGATCAACCCATCCGCTTTGATGTCACTGACGGGAAGTCCGCCAATCTCAAGCCCTAAATGAATCAGGTGGCTCATTGGTCCTCGTTCAATAACGAGGTCATTGAGCGCCAGCCACTGAGACTTCATTTTCTGTGCGCCGTCCACAACCTTAACTTCAAGGAGCGTTCGCTCCTCTAGCGCCATCTCACCACTGAGTGCTAAATCAACGACTTCATCCAAATCCTCAACTCGATTGGCTGTTAAGAAACCAAGTGAGCCCAGGTTCACTCCAAGAAATGGAACAGGCTTTCCTTGCATCATGCGAACGGCTTCTAAATAGGTCCCATCCCCGCCCAGCACCATCACCAAATCCACCGAGGTCTTATCGGTGTATTTTTCGGAAGGAGCGGGAAGCTTTTGAGTCGGGTGGGAGTAAACTCCCAATCCCATTTTCGTGAGTTTTTGAGTTAACTTAATTGCTGCGGACTCGGCGGGTTCGGACTCGGTCCGGTAAACCATCGCAATCGAATTTATTTTTTGAGCTGGTCCTTTATTAGCCAAGTAATCCATCCCTTCTTAAAAGCGCATCTGGATCGGGCTCTCGTCCTCTGAAGTTTTTAAACAAGGTCATTGGATGATCGGAACCGCCTTGTGAAAGAATATGAATCTCAAACATCGAGGCCACCTCTTTGCTAAAAATCCCTTTTTCTTTGAAATACTCAAACGCATCGGCATCCAGAGCTTCCGCCCACTTATAACTATAGTATCCAGCCGCATACATTCCAGTAAAAATATGACTGAATGAGCACGAGCTGTTCATTCCTTCAATCGGTTCAAAAACTTGAGTGTCTTTTGTCACCTTGCGCTCAAAAGAAGCGACATCTGTGATTTCATTTGGATCTGTCGTAAACCAACGCAGATCCAGAACGGCAAAATTGAGCTGTCTTAAAGAGCTATAACCAACGAGATGTTTCTCTGCATTCTTAATTTTCTCAACCAAGCTATCTGGAATATCCTCTCCCGTCTCATAATGTTTGGCGAAAAGATTCAGAGATTCTTTTTCTGTCAGCCAGTTCTCCATGACCTGAGAGGGAAGCTCCACAAAATCCAGATACACATTTGTCCCAGCCAGGCTTCGATAATTTTGCTTGGATAAAAGACCATGAAGTGCATGTCCAAACTCATGAAAAAGTGTGGCCACTTCATTAAAAGTCAGAAGGGAAGGCTTTGTTTTTGTTGGCTTCGTAAAGTTACAAACAATGGAAACATGGGGTCTTCGAACTTCTCCAAAAGAAAGACCTTGCTCAAGGAAGCTGGTCATCCATGCGCCATTGGCTTTGCTTGGTCGTGGAAAGAAGTCTGTGTAAAAGACTCCAACAAACTCTCCTGTATCTTCCTTGGTCACATCAAAGACGCGCACTTCTGGGTGATAAGTGGAGTAACTTGAACTCTCCTGAAATTTCAAACAATAAAGTCGTCTGGCATGCTCAAAAGCCCCTTCCAATGTACGATTAAGCTCAAAGTAGGGTCTGGTCTCTTCATCTTTTAAATCGTATTTTTTTTCTTTCAGTCGTTCAGCGTAGTAGGTGAAATCCCATGGTTTAAAATCCTGAAGACCATCGAGCTTCAAGGCCAACGCTTTCACCTCTTCCACTTCCTCTAAAGCCTTTGGTTTGGAAGCCGTGATCAGGCGGTTGAGGAAACTCCACACGCGATCCGGAGTTTCAGCCATTCTTTCAGCTAAGCGAAAGCTTGCGAAATTGTCGTAGCCAAGAAGCTTGGCTTTTTGATGACTCAAATCAACGATTTTAAGAATCACTTCTTCATTGGAGTATTGATCCTTATAAGCTTTTGAGCTGTAAGCACGGTAAAGCGCTTCTCTTAAATGTCGGTTTTTTGCCGACTGCATGACTTCGATGTAAACGGGCATGCTTAAGGTGATCAGCCAACCGGTCTTCCCCTTTGCTTTTGCGGCTTCCTGAAGCGCTTGTTTAAAGTCCTCAGAGAGCCCTTCTAATTCTTTTTCATCCGTCACCAGTTTTTCAAAACTTTGAGTCGCTTTTAAAACGTTTTCTGCAAACTTTGGGTTCAGCTCAGAGAGTTTTTGATTCAGAGCTCTCAGCTTTTCTTTACTTTCTTTATCTAAAAGGGCGCCATTGCGTGCGAAGTCCTTATAGATTTTTTCGACAAGAAATTTCTGGTCTTTTTTTAAATTTAAACTTTCTTTTTTATCGGAAACCTCTTTGATCTTTTGAAAGAGCTCTTCATCCAAAAGAATGTCGTTTGAAAACTCAGCCAGCATCGGTGCCAACTCCATTGCAAGGGCTTGTCGCTTTTCGTTGGAGTCAGCATGGTTAAGATTACTAAACACCCCATAGGTGAGCTCTAGCTCCTCACTGGCTTCTTCAAGGCCAATGATCGTATTTTCAAAAGAAGCAGGTTTTGCTTTCACTTCTTGAATCTTTTGGCGTCCATTTTTAAGCGCCTCTTCTACACCTGGTTTGAAGTCGTCATCGGTGAAGGCTTGAAAGTTTAAGGTTTGATGGGGGCCTGTTCGGGCCAGAAGAATTTTGTTCATTGATTAGCTCCCTTTGAAGAAGATGTTCCCTATAAGGAACTATCATAGGCGAGCCCAAAAGCAAAACGGCCACTTTAAGGAGGGCAAGTGGCCGTTAACGCATAGAGTTTATTTTGGTGAGATTTTAATTACCAGCAAATTCCAAGTTGACCATTGATTCCAAATTGCTGTCCCCATGTGGATCCGCCGAAGTTCACGCAGCCACCTGATCCGTGGTATCCACCCGAGCTTCCATTGCAGTAAGGATCATATCCCCAATTGCATGTGTACATGGGTTGTTGGTTGTAATACCAAGAGTTTTGATTGTATCCAGGGATATACTGACCAAGTAAATCTGATCTTACGCATGTCAATTGTCCGCTGACGTAAACGGCTTGATAGGTCACACCATATTGATAATAAATTTGATTCCAATAGTCACATCCAGAGCCTTGCTGTCCGTTGTATCCAGGAAGTCCTCCGCCTACAGTTTGGCAATTCACAACCTGTCCAGTCGCATTGTCCACATACTGTCCGGTCATCGGATTGTAACTGTAGTTTCCATTCAGGCATGAGTTGCCTGGAATGTTAGTGCTTGAGCACGGAAGTCCCGTTTGAGAGTCTACCAATTGACCCTGCTGATTATAATAGCTTCCGTTTGCACATAAGCTTGGTGTTAATGGAGTCGTCGCAATCGCGTTCGACTTATTTGACTTCTTACTGCACGCTCCAAGTCCAACCGCAAGTACGCAGATGGTGAGCAAGTTAAACCACGTTTTCATAACCTAATCCTCCTTATACGCAGGGTAGACCCCTACAACTCCTCACTAGTTCAAGGGCTGTGCCAGCCTGTGTAATTCTTTCAGTGGCCCTAAGAGCGGGAATTGAGGCGTTTTTTGGCACTTTCCGGCTCGGCTGAGCCCATTCTCGGCCCCTCTTCTCGGCCAGGCTCCCGGAAAAGGTACGCCGTACCTCGCGCGAGGTACGGCGTACCTTTTCCGGGA
>CAZWVK010000122.1:0-7541 GCA_964636785.1 uncultured Pseudobdellovibrionaceae bacterium
TTTTTAGATTTCAATCGACAAGTAAAATCGCTTTATATGTACACAGGGACACCCGTGGTCGATGGCGTGGATGTCTTTCTCAATACAATTCGACCTTTGTTGAACGACTCGCAGATTTCAAAATGGCGTTATCGTGAAATTGATCCAGATATTTTCGGTGAGCAGTTGGATCGCCCGGCCTATCGATATTTTGAGCGTCTGTCGGCGGTAGGTTTAGTCATCGATTGCCGTTAAAACGACACCTCTGGTCAGCGCTCTATTTATCAATTCCCGCTTGACTCTCATTCGATCCGTGATCGAATGAGGTCCTGGTCATTAAATATAATTTCAAGGGGGAAATTTATGCTAAAAGGAATTTTTGCATCATTGGTTTTAGCGTTTTCATTAAGCGCTCATGCAACAACATCCATCGTCGATGTATTGGTTAATCATCTTACAGTTCAAAACGAAATTGAGCCATTACGCCTGAATTGGAATGTTGGCGATAAAGCCAATTACAATGTGAATATGGGTTTCATCTCTGGAACCATGGTTATGAGTGTGGCCTCAGTGACTGATACCGAAATTTGGATGAATCAGGATTTAGATCTTGGATTTATGGGCAAACAAAAAGTCGAAACCCTTCTTGATCGCAACACGGGTGCCGTTAAGAAAATGATTGTGAATGGCAAAGAGGAGCAAGTTCCGTCTCAAGATATTGAAGTGGTTTCAACCAACCAGGAAAGCATCACTGTTCCAGCTGGCACTTTCGATAGCATGCACGTTGTTCTTAGAGAAAAAGGGAAAACAGATGAAATTCATATGTGGGCAAACCCTGTTGCAATTCCAATTTCTGGATTGCTAAAGCAAGTTGCTCCAGGTCCAATGGGCCAAGTCACTATTGAGTGCACATCATTCTCACGAAACTAAGTTGAACAACCCAAGCCTGTAAATGGTTCATTTACAGGCTTGAGGCATCTTTGTTCTTGTAAGGAAATTCACATTTATTTGACACATTCAGACTTCATAAGAATCCAATTGAAAATAAGATTTTGGATTAAAAAAGGAGTCTAAAAATGGAGAAGAATAAACCCAAGAAACAAGACGATGCCCCAAACACAGCTCGTCCACCAGGCGACTGGCAAGTTCCTAATCCAGATGAATACCCTGATCCAAACACACCTGATACCACATCCACACCTGGAGAAGTTCAAAGCTAGGACAAAGTGATGTCTCAAGCGCTGTTCTGATATTTATACAATCGCTTAACATTAGAACAGATCTTTCATTTGTGTCCTTCGCTAGACTGAACTGAGCCTACAAGGAGGTATTATGCTTTATTGGGCGCTGATATTTTTCATAGTTTCGTTAGTGGCCGGAATTTTCGGGATGTACGAAATCGCCGGAGTTACAATGGATATCGCTCAGTTTCTATTCTGGGGATTCCTAATTATCGCCGCGCTATTTCTGGTTCTTGGACTGTTTACAGGCCGCAAGGTCTCGAATCTCGTACATCGTTAAAAGCGATTAAAGATAATGGTCGAGGTCATATGATCTCGACCATTTCATGATGAGCTTACTGAAGAACGTTTGCAGCTTCGTGCATGGTTCCTTGAGCACGATTACTAAGATCACGAGCCTTTTTGCCACCCATCTGCATAGCTTTATTACGGTACTTGTTTGCCTTATCCATGGCCATAGAGCGGCGGCGGCGACCATTTTCTGGATCAAGAATATACATACCAATTGAACCTGCAATCAGGCCAAAAATTAATCCTTTCATTACTACCTCCATTTAATTGTGGAGAAAAATAAATATCTCACCCGGCCCACTTAATCTTTGTAATAAGTTGAATAATATTTGAAGTTCCGGTCATATTTGATTGAAAGGCGGTTTTTTAATGAGCACAGTTGTTCACGACAAAGAAAAGGAAATCTTTTTCATCGAGAAAGATGGTTCGCGTTCCGAGTTGAGGTATCGAAGAGTTTCAGAAAATGTTCTGGATTACTTCAGCACCTTCGTTCCCCCAGAAAATCGCGGCCAGGGATTAGCGGAGAAACTTGCAGAAAGCGCTCTTGATTTCGCATTGGATCATGGTTACTACGTTATTCCAAGCTGTTGGTACGTGTCCAAATATATTGATCGGCATATTAAATATCAAAGTCTGCTTCAGGTTTAAGTTCGAAGACGATAGCCGGTCATAAACATCCAACGAATCACAAGCATGCAAGCAAAAAGAAAGACACCAATCATCAATAGACTGATTTCCAAACTCACGTCTGAGGATTCATAAAAGCTCCAGCGAAAACCGCTGATCAAATAAACCACCGGATTAAGCATCGAGACCTTCTGCCAAAATGGTGGCAACATCTTAATTGAGTAGAAACTGCCACCCAAGAACGCAAGCGGAGTAATGATGAGAAGTGGGATGATCTGAAGTTTCTCAAATCCGTCGGCCCATATTCCAATGATGAAGCCAAACAAACTAAAAGTGACACATGTTAAAATAAGAAATAAGAGCATCCATATCGGATGTTTGATCTCCAGAGGAACAAAGAATCCTGCGGTGGCCAAAATGATCAGCCCAATGATGAGAGATTTCGTTGCCGCAGCTCCCACATATCCAATGACGATCTCCCAGTATGAAATCGGCGCCGATAAGATTTCATAAATGGTGCCTGTAAAGCGTGGAAAGTAAATTCCAAATGAAGCATTGGCAATACTCTGAGTAAGAACCGAAAGCATAATTAACCCAGGAACAATAAATGCACCATAGCTCACTCCTTCAATTTCATTGATCTGCGAACCAATGGCTGCGCCAAAAACGATGAAATAAAGTGTGGTCGAAATGACTGGCGACGCTACACTTTGTGCAAGAGTCCTCCACATCCTGGCCATTTCAAATCGATAAATAGAAAAAATCCCATGAAGATTCATTGCTTCCTCACTAGCTTTACAAAAATATCTTCCAGCGAGCTTTGTTTGGTATTTAAGTCATTGTATTCAACGCCAAGAGAATTGAGCTGCTCCAAAAGCTCTGAAATCCCATTGTCCTCTTTCGTCGAATCGTAAGTGTAGATCAGCTTTGAACCTTGGTTTTCCAGTCTCAAATTCGAACTATTCAAGTCCCCAGGGATTTCTCCTATTGGGCTTTTGAGATCCAGAATCAATTCCTTTGTTCCAAGCTTTTTCATCAGTATAGATTTATTCTCGGTAAGTATAAGGCGGCCTGAATTAATCACACCGATTCGATCTGCCATCTCTTCCGCTTCCCCAATATAATGGGTCGTCAAAATGATGGTTACTCCCTCTGAGCGTAATCGTCGAATCTGATCCCACATTCCCTTCCTGAGCTCAACGTCGACCCCGGCAGTTGGCTCATCGAGAAAAAGGATCTTTGGCTCGTGAGACAAGGCTTTTGCAATCATAACCCGTCTCTTCATTCCTCCAGAGAGAGTCATCAATTTATTGTTTCGTTTCTCCCATAAAGACAAATCACGAAGAACTCGTTCAATGTACTGAGGATTGGCAGGAAGTCCGAAAAGCCCGCGACTGAAGCTAACCGTATTCCAAACGGTTTCGAAAGCATCTGTTGTGAGTTCCTGTGGAACGAGGCCTATCATTTTACGAACGGCACGGTAATTCTCTAAAATATCCAAGTCTTGGATGCGAATCTCTCCGGAGCTTCGATTCACGATTCCGCAAATGATTCCGATGAGCGTTGTTTTCCCTGCGCCGTTCGGACCAAGAAGAGCAAAAATTTCTCCAGACTGAATTTCAAGATTGATTTCAGATAGGGCTTTAAAGCCACCCTTATAGGTCTTATTTAAATTCTTAATAGAAATAATTGGGGACACGACCGCCAGAATATTTGAATGCGACGTGTCCCGCAATTAAAAACAAGATCTAAAATCAATTACTCTTTTGGCGATGCAACAATTGCCACTTTTCCAGGCCCACCTTTTTTCTTATAGGCTTTATAGCGATTTTTTAGCGTGTCATCACTTGCTTGCTCTTTCTCCGCAAAGACAGAGCGAATCTCTGCGCCTTCAGTGTCGAACATACGAGCAAGCCAATTCGATTTTTCAGCCATATTGAATTTTGAAATAGATCCCTCAAAATTCATATCATCTTCAAGAAAGCTTTCTACGGCTTCTGCTCTCTTATCCGCAAGATCTTGTTGATCTTCACTCAACTCCTTCTCAGTTCCGGGATAAGGTTGGTCTGACCATGCTGCAATTCCAATATTCAGATCGCGCCCTCGATTTGGCAAATTATTAACCATTTCGCGAAGGGACGATCTTTGATCTTCGGTCAGTGCATGAGCACCATTTTCAAATTCGATCGAAGCCGATTTAGCTTTCGCTTTGTCAGCTTTATCACCTTCAGCAAAAGCTGCTGGAGCTAAACTCATGGACAATAGTAGTGATAGGAACAGTTTCATTGCGTTCTCCTTTGTAGTTGTGAAACGATAGACAAGTGGCCAAAGTATGTGACTCCACCGTTGTTTTCCTTAAAGAAGATTCAATTGTTTGTAGAATTTTTTAAACCTAAATGGATCGCTTCAATGATTGTCGCTCTTCTCAGCGGCTCCGCATTCGGACTCGATTGCCGTCCATTTAAAATTTATCCTGGAATTGAGCTTCGAACGCCCGCTTCAGAGGAAAAATACGTTGGTAAAACGACAGATGAGCTCATTCAGAAAATATCAAAGCTGCCGGGACATGAAAACTTCTCCACTCTTTATAAAGAACGAAAAAGAAAGAATCTCGTTTTTCCAAGCACTGAGGCTTACACTCTTGAGTGTATTTACAGCTATGTCTCTTTTGACTTTGCCAAAGATGGCGAAATGGACTGGCAAATTGCAACCCCGGACCAGATCTTTGATCGACCGATTCCAAAGGATCGCGACTGGGACAATGACGGAATCGAGAATATTTTTGATGAAAATCCATTTGAGCCGGATATTTTTGCGGCTCGCACTCCCTTCACGGAAAAACTACCCGCGCATCTGAGGCTTCACCCCGAAGAGGGACACTCCATCAATCGTCAGCAGCAGGAACTTTTTGCGAAATGCAATATTCTTGTCGTAAACCATACGGACCAGCACGCAGAGAATACACTTAAATCGCTTCACGAGATCTGTACGAAGATCTCAAATCCCACTTTCATGAAGGCGAACTCTCCTCTTATCCTTTACGCATTTGCAGGTCATACAGTGGTTGACAATATGAATGCCAATTTCTTCCCACAGCTCAACTTTATGAGTATTGGAGGACAGTCCACGACTCTTAAGGATCATTCGGATATAAAAGTTTTGGGAACACTTGCTCATGAGCTCGGGCATTACTTTTTCTTCAATCATCTTGAAGCTGAGGATTTGGTCACTCTTGCGCGCACATATGGTCATTGGAGCATTTCGGAGAGCACTGAAAAACGTTCCAAGTTCGACATCGCCTTTCAAAACTCCAGACCCAATATTGAGAAGGGTTTTTACCCGTCTGAGTACTCCAAGGCGAATATTCATGAGTGGTTTAGTGAGGTTTTCGCTCTCTATCTGAAAAAAGGAATGAAACTAGAGGTTTCCCCCTCTATTGAACTTCCCGAGGAACTGGAGTCCTGGTTGTCCAAAAAGCTTCCGCTAATGTCTCAATAACTTCAAAAACCTTTGATGCTTACAACACCCTCACTTTTAGAAAGATAATAAAATCTGAGGATCTTTTCTATGAAGGGAGTTGCTATGGCTGAATCCAAAATGAAGGGATCAAATCATCATAGCATTACACGCGGGACCTGGGTGTTCTTAACTGTTCTGCTATTTCTATTTTTGTTATTTCTACCTGTTTGGCCTTATTCGTTGCATTGGGGATATTACCCAGCAAGTGGCTTTGGCTTCTCGTTCCTGGTGTTTTTAATTCTACTATGGATGGGAGCTTTCGCAATCGCAGGACGTGTTGATTCTGAATCATCTCAATAAACGATAGGAGGTTTCAATGGCTGATCCAATTACAGTCGGACATCCACAAAAATTAAAAAGAGGAAATCCAAACTACACAGGAGGGTTCTGGGCATTTTTTGGAATCCTCGCAGTCGCGTTTGTCTTATTCCTTCCATTATGGCCATTCTCAGTCGATTGGGGATATTACCCATCCGCGGGGATCGGCTTTGTGATGTTGCTCTTCTTAGTCTATGTCTTCATGGGAGCATTTATTGGTCGAAAGCCAACAAGCACACCCATGGGAAGAAGGCCGACCAGCACATCCGCTTAGAATAAAAAGGCATCCAGGGAGTATGCACCTGGACCGAGTAAAAAAAGCGCTGCTAAGATTGCAGCGAGATTAATCGTGTACTCATTTCCTGGGGGGTCGTTGGTTATAAGATATCCACCCCCCTTGTGCCCTATCAAAGCCGCAACGATCATCACACCAAAACAAAGCACAGCGCCCACACGGGTGAAAAGCCCGATCGTGATAAGAATTCCACCTAGAATTTCGCTCGCCATTGCCATTCGTGCTTGAAGAGCGGCAAATGGAATTCCCATACTTTTTAACCAGCCCTCAAAACCAGCCATGTTTCCAGGTCCAACAACCCCTAACTTTCCAAGTCCATGCACAATAAAACAAATCCCGATAAAGAGACGAATCGTTAGACTTGCAAGATCAACCCATAGAGGTGAGGAATAATTGAGCAATGTATTTAAATCCATGCTATAAGGATTAGCACCCGAGTTAAAACCTGTCACCTTGATTTGTATCTATGAAAACACCCTTAAAAGATTTGCCGGAAAAATACTACCTCACTCATTTTCTTGAAGTGATTGATTTTCTCTCAAGTCACTACGTGCACTGCTTTGAGCCAAATCACACTCAGTTCTTAAATGACTTTTACTCCCTCACCGAGGATGCTCAATGCACTTACGTTCGCATGGTGAATCGCAAAGGGGTCATATTTAAAAAAAGTGAGTTTCTCAAATACAAAGAAATTGAAAATTTGGATTCCGCATTTTCTGAATTGAATACGCAAGGCTTCACTTCTTCACTTTCTGATCCGTTTAAATATGACCTGATCGAATATTTGAAAAAGCCCGATTTAAGAAAATGGCTTCTCGACTCCGGTTTTAAACCAGCGGCTTCACTTTCAAAGCAAGATCAAGTTGAGCTTGCTCAGAACCACCTGTCAGATCTTTCGCTAAATACAGTTCCTGATTATGAAGATCTCTTGGTTCAAGGGCGCTCTGAAGATTTAAAATACCTATTGTTTCTTTATTTCGGAAAGATTCAAACCGATTTAAATCTACACACCCTTAGAGATCTTGGCATTCGTGAAACCAACTCCAAAACCAAATTTCGCCCACGCTATCAAAACACCTGTGAGGCGAAAGCTGAGTATTTTTTCTCTCACTCCCCGAGTGCAAAGGATGACTTCAACCTAATTTACGAACAGGCCCTTAGCTTTCAGGATCTAAAAAGTTCAACTCGAATCCTGAGAGATGAGTTCTTGCTAAAATGGGCCCGGCATTTTGAAGATACAAATCCGGAATGGGCACAAGAGATTCTTTCGA
>CAZWVK010000123.1:0-7340 GCA_964636785.1 uncultured Pseudobdellovibrionaceae bacterium
GGAGGTTTCCACGCTGCTCAGGTGGTGGGAATTGATTTCGATCCACATAATGATTCGTATACCGTCCATAGCGCGATAATCCGCGTGAGCCTGTAAGAATCATTGAGAAGCTATGATTGAATTTTCCAATATCCACCGCGGACTTAAGCTGGAATCTTTTTTCAATGGCTGCCGTTGGAAGCTTCGCTGCGTAACCATTTTGATATTTGAAAAATTCAGCACTGGCTTCAATAAACCACCAAGGTAAAACTCGATACCCAGTTAAGAAATCATAAGCCCAGATATCGTAGGTGCTCGAGCTGTTTTGATAACGAATGGGCTGAGCGGGGAGCTCATATCCGTAGGCCATGTTTTGAAGAGCTGTGTAATGCAAACCCGATGTGACGTAGTAGTCGGGAGTGTTGAGGCTGATTGAGTAAACCAAAGAATGTGCTTTTTCAATATCACTGATACTGACCAGATAGCCGTTTTCGCTATTACCATGTTGTGATTCAAAGAAGGTGAGTGGTGCTCTGTAACCAAGCCCGTATGAAAACCTTTGTGACAAATGGTCATTAAAATCCTGTTTGAACTGAAACCTTGGAGCAAAAACCGTTTTTTCAATTTCATTTGATAACTCGAGCCAATCAAGATGGATGTGATCCACACGAAGCGCAAAATCCATTTCAATGGAATCGGATGGCAGGTAGGTGTCCTGAATGTACCCGGCTATGGATTGGTGATTGAAGTTATCTTTTGGAAGTCCTGCATTTACAAAGAGTGCTTCCGATGCGGACCTTAACTTCTGGTCTTTATAAAAAGCTCCGACTTTAAAAATATGAGAGTCATTGGGTAGAAATTGAAGGTGTAAATCGGAGACGAACATATGATCCACATTGGCATAATCAAAGCCATGCTGATAAATCGCCTTTTGTTCTTGCCGGGCATATCCTGTTTTTAAATGAATGGTCGATTTCTGATTCAGAAAGTGCGTCCAGTGAAAGGCTCCCTCACTGCGATTAAGCGAAACCCAGTCTGTGATCTTGAGTGGGTCTCCAATATATTGTCGATCCACTCGGCCGTCTTCAAAATCAGATTCTTGTGCGGGAGACTGACGTACAATGCTTGGGCGGGATGGGCGGTAAGGACCACCTAAAATTTCCAGATCACTGTAGCTGATTCTCAATGATAGATCGTTTTTGGAATCAAGCAAGTAATGGCCTTTAAGAAGTGCGCTGTAGTTTTCTCTTCTTGGAGATTCTGAAACAAGATTGTTATCCGCATCCCAGGGTTTTGTAAGGCCATACTGACCTCCAACCGTAATGCCAATTTTTTTATTTTCGCTTGGAATCGACACCAAGGCGTTGTGAACTTCTGCGGTCCCCATTAGCTGGTCATCAAAGGACAACGAGGTTCCAAGATGAGTTCTTTTATTCAGTGGGTTTACGGTGATGAGATCCAATGTCCCACCGATGGCTTCAGGATTTGTTAGAGAAGCTCCAGAGCCGCGCATCACATTGATTTCCTCGATGCCAACCACAGGGACACTGTCTACTCCATAAAAGCTTGAGATAGCCGAATGAAGAGGAAGCCCATCTATGAGAATCGATGTGTGTTCCCCTTTGAGGCCATTGATCGTCAGGCGTTTTGCACCACAATTGGCGCAGTAAGTTTGGGTCTCAACCCCAATTTGATCCTTAACGAGATCGCCTAAGGTCTGTCGTTGGGCCTGTTTGAGTTTTTCTGAAGAAACCTTTTCGGACTTAAACGTCGTATGCGATTGGACTGGATTTTCGTAGCTGTTCTCTTCCTGAACAACTACGGTAGGTACGACCTTATGGGCGTGGACAGCCCTAAGTGTACCCAGAATCGCAAATGCAAATAGAAGTTGAAAGCGGAACAATGATTTCAATTTATACTTTTTCTATTCGTGGTCATGTTGATGTTCATCGCTGATGTCAAATTCGGTCTCTTCGATGCCATTTAAACTGTAGTTTCTGCACGTCGGAGTATGATAATGATCGCCATGAAGAAGAATCATTTCAACGGCTTCAATCTGATTCAGTGTAGCTGAATGATTCGGGAGTTGCGCTGGATTTTCCAATACGAAACTCAGTGCGCTCACAAACTCAGATGAACTCGCTGCTTTCGAAAACTCAATGCGAATCGATTGAAGCAGTTCATTTTGAGAAATGTATTCGTTCAGACGGTTTCGATCGACCTCTTCGCTTTTGTGGACGAGAGTTACACCAGAAAGGGAAAGTTTTGTATCTGGCTGGTTGGAATCCGTTGAGTAGTATTTTCCGTCACTTGCATCATATAGAAAAAACTCGGCTTGTGTGGCGAGGGGAGTGTGGCCATCGGATGCACGGTAAGCGACTTTCACAAAAATATGACCATCTTCTTCGGCAATATAAAGATCGCAGGAAAGACCAAGGCTTCCGCGCCCACTGAACTTAAGCGCTGAGAGTGTGATCTGTTCTGTTTTGGAGTCTCGATCTACCCAGTCAAATGGTGCAACCGGGCTACTTGGGTCTTCTGCACAACCTAAAAGAAGTGACGAGCTTAAGATCAATGTCCAGGCATAAAAAGACGTCATCCGTCACACCTCCCTTATTGCAAATCCTTATTGCAAAAAAATTGCAATTAAATTAGAACCAGGAAAAGGGTTTATTGCAAGTTTTTTGCATTTTCAAGCAGTTTGAATATGAAGTATTTGATTTTAAGTGCAGTTTTTCATTTCGGTCTTTTCACGGCGGTCTTTGCGGCGGGCTGGTCCTCAAGTTCAAGCAAGGACCAAGCAGAACCTGTCCTTATTGAAATTAAAACTGTTGAATCCAAATTGCCAACGACACCGCCTTTGGAGCAAAGAGTCAGTAGGGTGTTTTCAGCACCACAAGAGAGCATAGAGAGAATTGTGCCCGAAATGGTTGAGTCGCTAATGAAAGAAAAGCCTTCTGCTGTCAAATCACCAGAAAGTGAAGGGGCGCCTTTAGATTACGTCGAAGAGCTAAGAGCTTATCTTGAAAAAAACAAAAACTATCCTAAATCTGCACTGAGACTCAGACAAAGTGGCGTTGTTCAGTTGAGGCTGGTGATTTCTGATGATGGCAACTTTGATCATATTGAAATTCTAGCACCATCGCCATTTGATAGTTTAAACAATGCCGCCTTAAACCTGGTCAGCGATCTTAAAAGATTCAAACCACTTCCTGAGGAGTTGAGAGGGGATGGAGAATTTATTGTTCCTATTGCCTACCAGTTGAAGGGAAGTGCATTTTGAGAAATATTTTTTACCTCGTAGTGCTGCTGATTTTTTCTAATACTTACGCATTGGATCTGCAGATGAAAAGCCTAATAGACTCATCAGTGATCCGTCTGAACACCAGTGATCTCGACAAACCCTTACTTGGAGTCTTATTTAAGAAGGATTGCGTCCCATGTCGTAAACAAATTAGAGATTTGAACTGCCTTAAAGAAAAATTCTTTGTTTTCCTAATTGGTGCCTACTCTTCTGAATCTTCACTTCGTCAGGAGTATCTCAAATTCAAAACGAATTTTCCGGCGTATTTGGCCAGTACGGATCTCTTGGAGAGTCTCAAGCTTAATAGTGCTGCCACTCCTGTTTTAATAAAATTTGAAGATCATGCGACAACGATTTTTACTGGATATAAGAAATGTGAAGCCTATAAGAGGATTTTATGAATGTGAAAGCTTTATCTCAGAGCCTTAAGGAAAAGAATTTGCGCTTAACTCACCCGCGAAGACGAGTGTATGAAATACTTGTTCATAGTGGACATGCGCTTTCTCCAAAAGAAGTGTTTGATCGTATTTCTGAGGATGAGGCGGCCGACCTGGTCTCTGTTTACCGCAATTTGACACTTTTTTCAGAGCTGGGTCTTGCCCACCGGTTTCAGGATGGCAGGTATGCGATCTGTAGACATGAGCACCCTGATGCAGAGGTGGATCATCATGACCATGATCATATTCATATCCTCACGAACTGTATTCATTGTGGGCGTAGCGATGAAATCCATACTCATTCCAAAGAAATCTGCTCAACAGTGCGAAAGCTGAAATCTCATGCGAATTCGCTTGCAGGCGTTCAAGCCATTCTTCTGCAGGGTGTGTGTCGTAAGTGCGCAAAGAGAGTTTCCATAGAACCCTAAGAGATCAGAAACGATCTTCGTGGAGTGAACACTCAAGCCGGAGACAAGGTCTCTGGCCGGGTTTTTGTAAAACGTGCACGCCAGATTCGATTAAATCAATTTGAATTGTTTTCTAGAGACGGGATGGAAATGCTGCGATATCAAATCTATGCATAGGAGCCGTCGTGGAAGCGCCACATTTGTTTAGAAATTTGCACAATCTCTTGAAGGCATGGTCAAAGTCATTTAACCGAGGCAATCTGTTTTTAGGGGGCCCGCCGGATTTACAAAAAAAGTTTATTCGGAACGGGGTATAAACGGGTATGAAACAGCTGATATTTCCAACGGATCACATAGAAGCTGATTTTTTTAAAGGTCTGACTGAAGCCTTGCCTCAACTCATTTGGTCCGCCGATCCAGACGGTAGAACCCACTTTGTAAATCAACGCTGCCTGGAGTACACGGGACATAACCCCTCAATGGATGCCATCGAGCATTGGATGAAGGCACTTCATCCAGACGACGCTGAAGAAGCTGTTCAAAAGTGGAACCATTCCATTCAAACTAAAGAAATCTTTCAACACGAATATCGCCTGAAGCGCTTCGATGGAATTTATCACTGGTTTCTAGGCCGTGCAGTGCCGATTTATGATCACACAGGTGAAATCGGATATTGGTTGGGAACTGCGACAGACATCGAAGCTCATAAAATTCTTATGGACGAGTTCAAGGTCTCAAGAGACGAACTGAACATTATTCTGGAAAGTGTGACCGAGGGAATCACTGTTCTTGGACATAGCGAACGGTATCTCTATGCGAACCAGGTGGGCGCTCGAATGTGTGGGTTTGAGTCTGCTGAAGAGTTGATTGCAGCAGATCCAAAAGACGTGATGGCGCGATTTGAACTTTTCAATGAGGATGGCAGTCCAGTTCAAGTGAGGAACCTTCCTGGAAGGCGTGCGCTACGTGGAGAGAAGTCGATTCCTGATCAAATTATCAGAGTGCAAGACAAAATTACGGGTGAGTCACGTTGGTCTATTGTCAGTGCAAGTCCCGTGTTTAATAAATCCAATGAAGTGATATTTGCGGTTTCAATCTTTCGCGACTTTACAAAACATAAACGCAGTGAAGACGAACTTCGCGGAAGAGAAAGAGAGTTTCGTCTTCTTGCGGAAACTATTCCGCATATGGCGTGGACGGCAAGGCCAGATGGGCTTTGCGATTGGTTTAACCAAAGATGGGTCAAATTCACCGGTCTTGACCTTAAAACAAATGACTCCATGTCGTGGACTGAAGCGCTTGAAGAGGAAGATCGTATCAAGGCCGACAAGGCATGGCGCGAATGTCTAAAGAGTGGTTGGCCCTTTGAATTGGAATATAAAATCAAAAGCAAAGTGACCAATCAGATGCGTTGGCATTTGGTTCGTGTGCTCCCAGCAGTGGACGAAAAGGGTAAGCTCTTTCGGTGGTTTGGAACCTGCACTGATATTCACGAAGCAAAACTTGCTGAAGAGAATGTGAGACGCGCGGAAGAGAACTCAAGATTTCTGGCAGAGGCTGGAATTATTCTGGGCTCTTCGCTGAGTATTACATCTACTATTTATAAATTGATTGAATTGATCACGCCACGAATTTCCGATTGGTGTCGGGTGGATTTGATCGAACCGGTCGATGGTCTTCCAAAATGTTTGGTTCATAATAGAGATCCGGAGAGGGTGAAATGGGCTCATGATATCATTGCAAAGATGCCCTTGGATTTCACTCGCCGAAAAGGAATACCGAATGTGATTCGGACTGGGATTCCAGAGCTTTATACGGATATTACAGCTGAACAAATTGAAGGCGTGTCTGCAGGTGAAGAGACCTTAAGTCATATAAAAGATTTGGGGCTCCGGTCCGCAATGATTGTTCCAATTATTGGTAAGCAAAGAATCTTTGGCGCATTGACTTTGGTTTCAGCTAACCCATCGAGAAAATATTCTCTACTTGATCTTACGGTGGCTGAAGATATTGGCCGAAGAACAGGTGTCGCGATTGGGAAGGCGTTACTTTACGAAAGCGAAAAGCGCGCAAGGAAAGAGGCCGAAGATGCCAATAAGGCGAAATCCACATTCTTAGCAAACATGAGTCATGAGATGCGAACACCGCTCAATGCACTCATTGGTTTTAACGAGCTTCTTAAGGAGCGTGAGCTTTCGGATGAAGAGCGTGATAGCTATCATGATATTATTGCAAGAAATGGTGATCTCTTATTGCGATTGATCGATGATATTCTTGATCTCTCAAAAGTTGAGGCTGGACACTTAACGCTTGAGTATATTCCGATTTCCCTTCCCGACCTTTTATCTGAAGTCACATCTGTCTTAAGTGCTAAAGCTCGAAAGAAGGGACTTAAATTCTTAGTGGAATTGGATTCTTCGGTTCCTGAAACCATTGTCACTGATCCGGTGAGATTGAAGCAGGTACTCAATAATATTGTCGGAAATGCGATCAAGTTTACCAGTGAGGGAAGTGTAAGACTTGAAGTGAGTTGTCTTCGTCAGGAGAAAATGATTGAGTTCAGAGTCACCGACACCGGACCTGGTATTCGAACTGAATATCGAAAAAATCTCTTTCAGCCATTCAGTCAGGCAGACCCGTCAGTCACCAGAAAGTTCGGTGGCACGGGTTTAGGATTGGTTCTTTCCAGAAAGCTGGCTCAATCACTCGGCGGGGGATTAACAATTGAAGATTATAAAGAGGGAGAAGGCGCACAGTTTCTTATTCAGGTCAGTGCGAACTTGCTTCCTCTTGAGAGGTCAAAAGCTCTTCTCCCTGAGATGGAAGAAAGACAAACTCCAGAGTCGGAGCTAAAGGGAAAGAGAATTCTATTGGTTGAGGATTCACCAGATAATCAGCTTTTAGTCGAGTGTGTCCTTAAATCAAAAGGTCTACAAGTTGAGACTGCTGAAAACGGTCAGCTCGGAGTCGAGAAAGCTTTGAGTCAGGAATATGATTTGGTTTTAATGGATGTGCAAATGCCTGTTATGGACGGCTACACGGCAATGAAAACATTGAGTGAACGACACTATTCAAAGCCAATCATTGCGCTGACAGCTCATGCGATGAAAGAGGATCGTCAGCGTTGTATCGATAGTGGTTGTGTGGATTTTCTGACGAAACCAATCAAACCTTCGAAGTTGGTTGAAACGATTTCTCGTCACCTTTGAGCTG
>CAZWVK010000124.1:0-7269 GCA_964636785.1 uncultured Pseudobdellovibrionaceae bacterium
GCATCAGCCAAGAAGCAATGGATGTTTTAAAGAAATACAATTATCCCGGGAACGTGCGAGAGCTCGAGAATATCATTGAAAGAACAGTTGCACTTGAGGCGGGCTCATCCATTCTTCCGGAAAGCTTACCGCCATTCGTTAACACACCATCAGGTCGAAAAATGGCCTCCAGCCATGAAATTGAAGTCACAGAAGATGGCTTGGATTTAGACAAGGTGATGGGGCAGATTGAAAAAGAAATTCTTGTGAAAGCGATTCACGCCGCAGGCGGAGTTAAAAAGAAAGCGGCGAAGCTTTTGAACATCACTTTCAGATCTATGCGTTATCGTGTTGAGAAATATGGTCTAGGCGTCCTCGGTGATGAGGACGACCTAGAGGATGAATCAGCTTAAGGCGTATAAATCAAAGCCACCATACAAAGTTGGCGCCGATGGACATAAAGTTCTCTGCGCCATCATAGACGTTTCCGGTCCCGCGCTCGACAAAGATATCAAATCCGTACATATCTTCAAAAAGAAGAGAAACACCGCCATGTAAGAGCGGAATGATATCAGTGGTCCCAGAGGTGCTAACTCCCTGAGATGGGCTGACGTCATCTCCCACATTGATGCCAATGGTAAGGCCGGCAAAAATTCCAACCATCTCATTCATTTTCAATTCCACCAAGGCTGGAATATCAATGTAATTGAATTCATGAGAATAGGTTGTTCCTCCAGCTTCCAGTTCAAATGGTCGATGGGAGTAGATCAAGCCGGATCTAAAATTGAGCTGATTCAGCATCGCCATTCGCGCAACGATTCCGGCTTTGTAGCCGATTTCACTGTTCTCAGATACTCCAGCAGTGCGAGCCTCTGCTGAAGTATAATGAAACCCACCGGTGACACCAAACTCCTGAGCGAAAGCAGGTGAAGATAATAAGAGCCCGACAAAAAGTGTTGCTATAATTTTAAACATTCAGACCTCCTTGGTTGACCCTTTAAATTCACACCCATAACTCTCTAGCCGTCAATGGGAGGAAGTATTCAGCGTCACATTAGCGACTCCTCAATTTGGCTAGGATTTAGCACACCAGTTGTGCTAGGACTCGAACCTTCATGAAAAGAACCACCTTCGCCGTAGTTTGCGGTCTTTTTTTAGCCAGTTTTGTCACCTCAGGGCCCGTCTTTGGCACTGAAAGGGAGGATGCCCCACAGGCGGAAAACTGCCAGATCAGCTCAGAGCGACCTGATGCCGAGCTTTTTACAGGATCTCAAGAAGGTGATCTTTTTAAGATCAGACTCAATGGGAATGTGAGCTTTGTCCTTTCTAATCAGGGGCCTGATGGTAAGACCCTTGAAGGTTCGCTAACTCCTGAGCAGCAAAAGGTGTTTTTCGAACGAAGAAAAGAATTCTTAACCTATTTCGTTCGTTTCTTGGCTTTCCCCCGTGTTATAGGCGCAGCAACTTGGAGCAGTGGTAAAATTCAAAGCCTTGTGAGCTGCCTTCCTAAGAAAGATCCGTCCGTTGCAAATGAAAGCACGATTGAAAACCTGATTCGAATTGAATTGCGGGATCAGAAGCCTCTTGGAAATACGGCTCAACTAGGAATTCAGGCCATTGCTCGAATGTTACAAACATTGGATCATCAAATCTGGAATGATAGCTATGTATTTGTAAACGCAAAATCACGGGCCACATCTTTTCTTTTTGGAATCTCTGGAGGAGCTGCTCTTCCTTGGGCAGGTTTTTTTAAAATGTATGGCCTGCAGTTCGACTTCGGATACGATTTTGAAAACAAGTCGGGCTATTTTAAAAGACACTGGGTCAAACAGAATCTCCGTTCTGCAGTTCTGTGTTTTGAGTCGATGATTGCAATGGGATTGCTGCAGCAATATCAGCTGACAAAGGACCAAGTCTCTGAGAAGTCCACGCTAGTGGCTATGCCCTTTGGCTTCACATACCGATCCAGTGAAAATACGGCGAGCTTCGGTTACCTCTCTGGCCTTTCCTTTGGCGACTTACTAGGCGCTGGTTTATTGCTCATCGGCCAGGTTGAAGCTGGGGCCGCTGTTTTAACCGTGGGAAAAACAGCGGGAACGTTTTCATTTTACTCGACGGATATGAATCGTACGGAAGTGGCGACGGGTTTATGGACGAAGCTTGGGAAGAAGATAATAAATTGGAGAAAAAGTCGGAGCTGTGAAAATCATCTTAAAGATGATCCTTAAAAGCAGCTCCCAATCATCTTAAGGCTAATTCGTGGAGTGTCTGCAAGTCTTTGATTTGCCAACCCCTGATCAATCAGGCGGGCTGTGAGTTGTTCGAGAATTAAGAACCCCTCTTTGCGCTGGCTCAAAATTCCAAATCGAAAATAGAGTTCCGATTTCGGCACCTTTGCGAGGATCAAAGCATATCCGCCGGAGTCGATGACAGTCGCATTGGCGTTTTGAATCAACACTTCTAAATGCTGTCTTTGTTCCATGCTTCCAGAGTCCACATAAACGGACTCCGATTTTTGGAGCAAGTCGACAAGCTCGCCAAAAACCCGAGACTCAACCTCTTGAGTAAAAAGAGCGGCGATGGCCGTGCGCTGTTCAGAGCTTCCCCCTGTGATACTCGCCAAGATCTGGCAACTCCCTTGTGCTAGAGTCTTTGAGGGAGCCAGGGTTAGCGGCATCAAGAAGCCGAGTGCAGAAACAAGAATTGTTGATCTCATAAGAGTCTCCCGATGGTCCTAAGGCAACCTTAAAGATATGCAAACAAAGAGCCATGCTTCCTCGGCATCTTTGAGATTGTCTGTTTCTTCCATACAGTGATAATTCTTGGCCCATGTATAAAAATCGCATTTGTCTGATTATCTTCACAATTTTTTTAATAGGTAGCCCTTCCGTTTTTGCCGGTTATTCCGCAGAGGTTGTTAAGGTTTGGGATGGTGATTCCTTCGCGCTTCGAAGAGATGGGGATCGACAGTGGGTGGAGGTGCGAATGCTTGGCATCGATGCTCCTGAGAAAAAACAACCATTTGGACCTGAGGGGCGCAAGTTTCTTGAAGAACTAATTCTAAATAAAAAGGTGACCATCGAAGTGCGGGTCAATGACTTCCATAAGCGGGAAGTGGTGCGAGTTTGGTTGGATGGAGAGGATATCAACTTGATTATGCTTGAATCCGGTCATGCTTGGCACAACCGGATTTTTAAAAGAGATCAAACGACTGAAGAGCAAAGGGTATATTCGTCAGCAGAGCGAGGAGCACGCGAAAAGAAACTTGGACTCTGGGTGGATCAAAATCCAGAACCTCCCTGGGAGTTTCGCTGGCGCAATCGTAAGAATTAGGATGTGGAAATGAAAAAGTCTTGTGCATGGCCTGGCACAAATCCGTTACTTATTGATTATCATGATAAAGAATGGGGTGTTCCCATTCACTCTGATGAACAACACTTTGAGTTTCTGATCCTTGAAGCAGCACAGGCGGGCTTAAGTTGGCTAACCGTGCTTAAGCGTCGTGAGGGGTATCGTAAAGCATTTGCGAATTATGATCCGGCAAAAGTCGCTCGCTTCACTCCAAAGAAAATCGATAAATTGCTTCAGGATCCTGGCATCATTCGCAACCGTCTTAAGGTGGAAGCTGTTGTTCACAATGCCAAGCTCTTTATGGATGTGCAGAAAGAGTTCGGCAGCTTTGATGCTTATGCGTGGCAGTTTGTCGGTGGAAAACCGAAAGTGAACAAATGGAAAACTTCTAACAGTATTCCAGCAACATCCAAGGAATCCGATGCTTTCAGCAAGGATCTTAAGAAACGTGGATTTAAGTTTGTGGGCTCAACAGTGATTTACGCTCACATGCAAGCGGTCGGAATGGTGAATGATCATCTGGTGAGTTGTTTTAGGCATTCGGCTTGCTGAATAGGAATGACCAACGGTTTAGGAAACCGCTGGTCTGTTTAACTCGCGCGACATGATCAATTTTTATGGATTGATCTGAACGGAACAAACCACGTCGCGAAAAAGATATCTTGAACTATAGGAGTATCCGGGACCTCGCCACACTCTCATTTCGTTGCCAGAGATTCGGGTTCTTCTTGAGCGCAATGTCTGGATCATTTCACCTTCTGTGTCCACATTGAAATTGCGTCCCACATAACGAATTTGAACAGGCCCTTGAGAGTTCACGTATGCACCTAAGCCCACAACGGCACGTCCTTGATCTTCATAAAACTGAACAATCTCCTGTCTACGAATCGCATAGGCAAATGTTCCGCCGCCATCAAAGTAAATGGAAACCTGACCGCCTTGAGGCATACCCATCACTCCCGCTGTGCGAATTGAGACGATCACCACGTCACCGCCGTAAGTTTCACCTCCGCACATGAT
The DNA here is from genome assembly GCA_964636785.1 of uncultured Pseudobdellovibrionaceae bacterium. Classification (GTDB taxonomy): domain Bacteria; phylum Bdellovibrionota; class Bdellovibrionia; order Bdellovibrionales; family UBA1609; genus UBA6776. The sequence goes on from CAZWVK010000124.1 coordinate 4,351, forward strand.
ATAGGCTTGAGCGTAAGTGCCCGCGAATAGTGTGACGGCCAATGCTAAGAGATTAAGTTTTATTGTTTGAAAATTTAGACTGATCATTATTTCCCCTCCATCGTTATTGCTATCAACCGTTATTGCTATCAACAACGAGATTTTAATCGTGATAATTAGGACGAGAAAGGTGAATTCCCGTGGTGTACAGCTAACACCACCGGTTTAGTTTTTAACAATATATTCGTATATACCTGAACGGCTATTGGATTCCGCGAATTTCATTCCTTAAATATTCAAACATATCTTCTGGGGTGGAGTCGTACTTCACGATGATTGAATAATTTTTTGTAAGTGAGCTTTTTGAGGTTGGCTCATTTTGCTTACTTAAAACCAAAGTGCTTCCTTTGAAGTCTAGTTCTTTATCAGCAAGAGCTTGCTGAAGATTTGTAAGTCCGATGATGAATTCCGAGAAGTTGAGGTTATTTGAACTGTGAAGTCTTCTATGTGCAATAACACCAATGCCGTGATTTTTTGTAAGATTCTTCTCCAGTTCGAGTCCCGTTATATAATCATTTGCAAAAGCGACCTGCTTTTTTACATGATCGTCGATCTCTTGTTGATTTGCAGAAAAGTCAACAGAATAGCCGCCGTGGAGTCTCACTTCTGTAGATTGTTTCCAGACCTGGACTGGAATTTCTTTTATGCCGTCCACTTCTGGAACGTTAAGAAGCTTTTCAAAGCCTTCGCTACATTCTTTAAATGAATCTAATCTGCATCCTGAGGTCGCGTTAAATTTTTTGCGCACAGCTTTCATGCGTTCAAGAAGTTTACTATCTTGAAGCTCGGTGTAGGTTTTGTTGATAAAGGCAATAGCATCATTTGGAGACCTATTAGCGTCTACAATATATGCCATTAAATTGATGTCGAAACGCTCATGATCGCTCAATACAATTAAAACGAAATCTCGGGGTTCGATTTTATCTTCTTGAGCGCGAACAGCGGCTTCAAACCCACTACAAGAAGTTTCATCAGCAAGATTACAAAGGAACACAAGGTGTTTAAAATCCAAGTCCGTATAGTCAGAGAGGTCCGGCATTTTAACTTCTGGGACAACGGGATCGGGAATATTGATTTTTGGAACGTCCGTGTCCACACAACCCATTAAAGTGCCTGCAAAAATCAATGATAAAAATAGGTTTTTCGAAGTTTTCATAAACGAGGTCTCCTTCTGGCTCCGAGGACTAATAGCAAAAATGGCTTCATAGTTTGTATCAATTCTATTGGCTCTGAGAAATAAAATTTTCATGGATGCCAAATTTCGGCTCTCGATGATCATGGCGGCCTCTTTGCTGACGACCGGCGTCTATTAGAAGCTCTATTGGGCTATTGATGATCTCAGTGATTGGCAGCTTTACAAGTCAGCAAACAATCAGCTAGATCGATCTTACAAAAATGTGGAGGGGTTTATGATTCGGTTTGGTGTTTTTCTTTTTCTTTTATTCTCTCAGTACGCTACCGCTGAGCTTCAGTCGATTGCCTGTCAATACGGAGAAGCGACAACGGAATCTTTTTCTGTGGTTGAAATCAACGGTGATCAGGTTGGGTATCATGCGCTAGATGATAGTTATGGTTTGCAAGATTTTTTCGGTGAGCTAAAAAAGACTGCGATCGAGGATGGCATTGTGAACATAACAGCGCGCCAAAGAGGAAGGGACGCTTACCGCTTCTTGACCATCTCTGCAGATTTAGCAAACCATAGAATCAATATTGTTCAGCAGGAGATCTTAGAGGTCAGCATGACTATGGAATGTCGAGCTATTCATTTGTTCTTTCAGTGAAGATATAAATAGAATTATTTGGTAACCACTGACGAAAGATCGGCTCACTCTAAATCCGGTATTCAGAACACTGTATACCGTCTCCCGAATACAGAAACGCAATTGGTGATCATTGGCCAAGGATCGGTCCTTTCGCATTCGGGCTCCTGCCCTCATGCTGCCAGAGCCGGCTCGTTCGCTTTGTCAGCCATAGTGGCTGCCAAACCGTTTCAAGTGCTTTCGCACTCAAAACGGCCGCTCTCTCTTTTCGATCCCCGCATTCAGTTAAGTAGATTATTTGGTGACCCAATGCCACCAATTTCTAAACTCCACTATCCTATTGATTTTATTGAGTTGTCAACGCTTGAAAAAGCCGATTTTTCTCAAAAATTTTCCCAGAAATACAAAAAAGGGTTTTCAGTAAAAGAAATAGCTGAACATTATGGGCATTCAAAAAGCTTCATTCTCAAAGAACTTAAAAGGCTTAAATGCAAGATGCGCCCAAAGCAGACTCTACCAACCCTAATGGCCTCTGTTTACGGGGGACGTATGGGAGGTAAACCCTTTTATGGATTTTGTTACTTTGAGGGTAAACTTACTAAACATCCAGCTGAGTTTCCAACACTACAACTCATTCACCAGCAGTGGCAGAAAAAAGTCTCCACTCACTACATCACCTGTGAATTGAATAAACGAAAGATCAAATCAAGAGAAGGTCGTGAGTGGAGCTGGGCGGCAGTGAGTGGCATCATTAAGCGCTTTGAGAACGGAACACTTGTTATTAAAGACGGCTCATTTCAGATAAATCCAAATAAAGGGGTATAAAATGAATTTTAGCAAACTAACGGCAGCGATTGCTGCCATCGTTATGGGTTTTGCCCTAACGGGGCAACTTCCAAAACTTCAACTGTGGATCTGGAAAGCTCAGGCCAAAATAGTTTATGAGTCCAGAACATCAAGTTGGGGCTCTCCTAGGTTTTTCCCCAATCAAAAATTTATTTCCGAATCAAACAAAGAAAAGAAGAAAGCAAAAGACTACGAGGCAAAGGCAAACTCATTGGCAAACAGAAAGTGAGAGATTCTGATTTAATTAGGAAAGTTTTAAGGGCTGGAATGAGAT
>CAZWVK010000125.1:0-7196 GCA_964636785.1 uncultured Pseudobdellovibrionaceae bacterium
ATCATGGAGACCACATCAGTCAATTCAACCGCTTCGTTTAAACTTTTTAAAAAAAAGATTCGCTTTCTTAGATCTGCATTGGCTCGCTTGAGTTCAAGCGATTGACTGCGCCGGCTTTCCTCATAACGCCGACGTTTAACCTGTTCCGCTTCGACCAATTTGCGAAGCTCTTGGTTGGATTGAATCAACTGACTTTTCAAGTCTTGGGCGTCTTTTTTTCGCTCAGCAATGGAACGAATAATTTTTGAGCATAACTGATTCACCGCCCTAGATTATCACATCTTTTACAATTGGCTTTACTCGATATTCCAAAATATCAGCGACGCACTCAAAATCCGAAGCTTCCAAAGCCTTTTCAATATTCGCTTTGGCCTCCACCAGTGTGGCTCTTTGGACTTCCGTCGAGCAAGAACGCCATAGGTCCGGCAGCAGATTCTCAATTCCCAATAAAGCTGCGTTTAAATTGATAAAACGAAAGTTTTTAACGAGTTGATCCAAGCGCTCGGCTTCGTCTTGAAGATCCTTTATAAATTCAATCCCCTCTTCAGCCAAAACACGAATCCAATCGGATAAAATCAGATAGAACTTATCAAAAGCTTCAAGTGTGTCTCTTTGAATCTTTTCAAATTCTCCAGGTTCAATTCTCAAACGCTCGGTATTAAACCATCGAATGAGTATGCCAACCAAAGAATCACATTTCTCAATTTCTTCAAGGCGAAGATCAAATTGCCGAAGCGCTTCTGCATGAGCGGGCTCTTGTGGATTCTGTGCAGCCTTATAAACTCTAGGTAAAAGCTCAACCAGCTCCGCCAGAAATTCAGGAGTCGTTTTCGATACGGTATTGGGATAAGGACCACCCGTATAAAGCGCTTGAATCAACTGCCATTCCTGATCCGCACGTTCCGACGTTTTAGGAAGAGTTTGAGAGTCCGATATCCGGAGAGCCGAAAGAGCACCCGCTAAACGGTCCTTGGCAATTGTCGAATCGGCCTTCAAATCCCATACGAAAAAACGATGGCTAAAAGGGCCTGTTTCAAAAGAATTTATAAACTCGTTTTTAAAATTTAAAACGGGACGATTAAGGAGTGATGCCATATGAATGGGTGCGCTATCACCACCTATCAAACCGTCTGCAGATTGAAGAAGGTGAAAAACATCAGTGAGCTTCGTCTGTCCAATGAAATCATAGATTCGCTCTGAGCCTTCCCTTGGCTTGGCAAAGTCTCCAAGCCTCTGTTCGGACTGAACACCAATCAAAACCAGGGACTCTTTTTGAGTGTCGAGAAAGCCGCGAACCAGATCCGAGATCTGCTGCTCACTCAGTGTTTTACCAAGATCACTCGCTCCCACATGAAGGATATAATAGGACTCTTTTGGAATCTCAATCTTTGATGGAATTTCAATCTTTGGATGCAAGTGATGCTCTTGGAGATCCACCTCACACGTCATGGCGAAAATCTGTGTCAGATGAATTCGACTCGACCGATCCACACCAGCTTGAGCATAAAAGAATGCACTTGCATCATCTTTCATATTTAAAAAGCCATCACCATGGCGGGTGTATCCGCGAGAGGATGAACCGGACATTTCCAAGTAAGAAGTCAAATAGCTACTGAAAGGGGAATAGCTAAGATTAATGACCTTATCAAAAGCCTGCACTGCTAAGGCGCTTAATAGATCATCGAGTCCATCGCTGTCCAAAGCCTCTGAACCTGCAAGAAATGGAGCGATAATTGTACCGGTTCTGACAACATGCACATGGATGGAATCCGGCAAACCCATCGTTGCATCTACAAATCTTTCACGAACCAAAAGATGAACTTCACAGTCCTCTTTTTCGTGGAGTGCGAGTAGACTCGGCCAGGTTTGGTAAATATCACCGAACCTTGCGAGTTGAATAACGAGGATCTTCATTTTTCAGTTGCTCCTTTAAGAACTCTGACAGAATTTTTAGTTTCGCCGGCTCTTCCGAATACCCTCGGGTATCAATAATCTTTTGGGCGGATAGTTCTAGCTTCGCTATGACCTTGTGTAGACATTCTTGCGTTTTCAAATTCCATTTCTCCTTTCCTGTCTATTCTTTCAGCTCTCCAATTTACATCCGTTCGAGTTATAAATGCGTTGCACATGAGTTCACCAAACTCTTTGCCTTCGAAGAGGTCTAAGGCACTCACCACATCTGAAACAGATATCCCAATTGAGCAAACTCTTCGAGAATGTGGACACCTCTCTTTCGGAAGACATGGATAGCATTCCGAATTTGGCGAGAGAATGATAGCGCCAGACTTGTAGATGCTTTGTTTTAGGTAGTTTGAGCTTCCAAGAGAAAGCTCAATCACTTTGCAGTCTGAATCATTGGCAAGATGTTTGGTGCTGGTATCCAGCGTAATAAAATAATCAGCTTGCTTTATAGAAAGGTAAGCATCCTTAAGTGATCCACTGAGAAGCTCGACTTCGTTTTGGTAGGCGAAATCTGAAAGAAGGTGAATTTCATTCGGAGCACAAAGCATCTTGAGCTTAGCAAATGGATCGCGCTGTCTTATCACTTGAAACAAAAGTGACCATTTCTCCCGTGTCCAAGCCTTTTTTTCTTCAGAGGAAAGAATCTGAAAAAGGTAAAGCTTTCTTCCCTGAGATAAGATCGGCTTTTCATATTTTCGGTTTGAAAAGGTCCAATCCGCAGACGAGGAAAGCTGAAAGCCTTTTCTAAACCAATCCAGAAGATGACGCTGGATCAGAGTGATCTGCGAATCCATCTCCTTAAAAACCTCTGAGCTAAAGTGAACTTGATCATTTTCAATGATGGATCCAAGTCGTTCTTTGCCTTGAATAAGACCTGAGATCTGTGATGAGAACTCGGTGTGACTGAGATTAATAATCAGATCAAAGGACTCTTGATCCAAATCTCTTAGCTTTTGATCTATTGTATCTCCAGCATCAAAGATACCTGAGCGCTCACTTCGAATCATTTCAAACATTTTTTCACGTGGTAGAAAGTGCCAATGATCAACAACTTCCATTGTTTCTGCAGCTGAGCGAAACTCCTCGAAACAAAAATAATGAAGTGATGAATTGGGATACTTCTTCTTAATTCCGTTTAGAAGCGGCACCGTCATTAAAATATCACCGAGTCTTTGAAAATTAACTGCTAGTATTTTCATCGAATGATTTCACCTAAGATTTTAAAGATTTTTTGCCATCTCAGGCCCAAGGAACTCTCATGGGCGAGACGTTTGTACATTTCTGCAGGTGATTGTGTATCCAATGATTGTGGACAGAAGAAATGATCATGACCGCGAAGCTTAAACTGCTCATTGATATTCTTTGGAGATCGACCTTTTAAAAGCGCATAAAGATCTTCATACTCTTTTAAATGTGAATATATAGCTGGAGCAAATGTCATAACACCAAATGGTCGCTTGAAGCTTTCGAAATCTGAAATCCCATTGATCCGATCCAGCTCTATAAAATGAATATCCGCTAAGAAAGAGGATGGATTTTCACTCCTAAATCTCTCAATCAGTTGAGAGATCTTTTCGATCACTACAATTTTCCCGTTGAAATTCCTTTTTACTTCAAGCACATGGTGGCCCGCTCCGAGTCCCAGTAGAACCAGGCTTTGACTTAAGCCCATTTCATCACGGTAATGCTCCACCCATTGCCTGGCCTCGCTGATAGGATCAATGAAGCTGCACAACTGACGCTTTCGATAACGAACAAGGGTCTGTCCTTGTTCGCCAGTTGAGATTTCCAAATCTAGATTCATGAACCTATTCTCAATTGATAAGCCGGTACAAACTCCGGATGGGTCAAACGAAGTCTTTCAAGCTCAAGTTTTGCCGTATCTTTGAATCCCGCTCGAAACGAAAGCTCAACAAACGCCAACCACAGATTCTGATTTTCACCATCAAGATTCAAATAGCTTTGTAGACGTTTGAATATGACTTGAGGTTTTTCCTCGCCATACCACGCAAAAAGCAACCCCAAAGCTGTTTCATTCTTGGGCGCAAAATCCAAAGCCAGTTCAAGATTTCCCAGTGCGAGTTCATGGTCACCTTTGAAACGATGGCATAGCGCCAAACCCACCCAAGCTTTGTCATTCTTTGAGTTCACTCGGATCGCTTCACGAAATGAAATCGTCGCAGATTCCCAATTCTTTCTTTGAATGTCGAGTGTGCCAAGATTAACCAGTACGCCGTCTGAGCTCCCTGGATACTCCAACGCCTTATATAAATAGTCTTCAGCACTTTCAAATTGCCCCAACTGAATCAATGCCGCACCCATAAGACGATAGAGCTTATTAAGACCCTTTAATTCCGCTCCGCGATTTTCGAGAGCTCTTTCAAACAGTCGAACGCATTGAGAAAAATTTTGATCCTCAAATTCCATTTCGCCCAGAGTCAGGAGATCCTCAAAGCGAGGCGATGTGATTGAGATTTTCATGAGTGTTCTTTTTGCGAGCTCACGTTGACCTTTTGAATTGAAAAATTCCACTTGGCTTCTGAGCGTATCAACATTGTAGGTAACAGGTCTTGATTTGCTGACCTCGACAACTAACTGGGACAATTTTGCCTCCCTTTGAAGTTTCCGTTCTGAAACTTAAGGGAGCAACCGGTATGCCAATCAGGCTAGATGGATTAATGGCTCTTTGACTCTAACTCGAGTCAAAGAGTTGACCCGCCTATGCTTCTTCGTTGACTCGACCAGCCTGACCTTTGGAATGGTAGGAACCCAATGCTTTTTTTGTGGTCTGAACCTGTCTTAGTTCTTTGATGATCCCGGATTTGGCATCTTCAATCACGGACAAAATCTGAAGATCCTGAGAGAGAATTTCCGTCACAATCTGATTCTTTAAATCCATGGATTCAATGACCGATCTTTTATATTCATCACTCAACTGCGGATCTTTCGGATCAACACCAGCGACCGCGTTATTGATCATAGAGTCGATGGAGCGCACCAGGTTTAAAATCGTCTCTCTGGCCTGATAGAACACTTCGATATTGTCGAATTGCCCTTCAGCAAAATTAATAAGCTCTTTTTCATTAATCTCTTTGAACTTGAGAAGATGTTCATTCCTCTGAGTCATGAGCTTAATAATATTTTCCATCGTCCCTCCCATGGACATTAGTCTTTTTTGATTTCTTCTTTTTTGAGTGATTCAACGGCTTCAACCCAACCCTGATACAAAGTCTCAGTGATCTTAAGCACACTTTGCAGCGGCTTAACGTCGCCTTTGATATTGGCTTGAGTGAGTTGATCGGTGATATACATATAAAGCTGTTCAAGATTGACGGCAATTTCACCGCCCGATTTGTGATCGAGTGTATTGTTTAACTCCATAAATATATCGTAAGCCTTTCCAATGTTTAGGCCTCTTTCTGCAATATCTTTTTGTTCGATGGCGATAATAGCTTTCTTAATGAAGCGAATTGCTCCTTCGTAGAGCATCAATAAAAGTTTTTCGCGGCTCGCACTCTGTACAGATGTGTTTTTATATTTCTGGTATGCAGCTTTCATTGATTTACCTCTCGGAACAAAAACTTATCATCTTGATACATTAGCCACCGATCCCTGGAAATCCTGGTCCTGAGCCCAGAGCTCCAACTGCACTTCCCTGAGACTTCAACCGCGACATCGTCTCTTCCAGTCGCGAAAACTTCTTTCTCAAAGTTTCTTCTTTTTTAATAAGCATTCGCTCTTTGTTTTCAATTCGATCATCAATCTGCTTAATGCGATTTTGAAGAGAGCGCTTTCGGTTACCAACCGGTCCGAAGGCATTGTTTGTCAGTGTGCTGATTTCTCTTTTCAAAGTCGGAATGAATCCCGTCTTAAAGCCATCTCCGGCAAGAAAACTTTGCACGGATGCGGGATCACTTGCCAACACCTTATTGAATTTCTCTTGATTCAATTCCAGAGTACCACTGCGATTGAACATGACTCCCAGGTCAGCAAGTCTCTTAATGGATCCGGAAACACCATACTGAGGGTTTTGAACAAGTGATCGGATTCTCATTTCAACAGATCTCAAAAGTGAATCACCACCGAGAGTGCTAGAAGTATCGGAGTTTTCATTCAGCTGGTTTTGCTTTTGAATAAATCCAAGCACGCCGTTCATGGCATCAACAAAGGTTTTGATCTTGCCAGCCACCACTTCTCGATCTTCTTTAACACCAAGACTGACAGTTCGTCCCGGAGCAGCCTGCTTTAGATCAAGAGTCACGCCAGGGATCACATCCTTAAGAACATTATCGCCAATATCGAACTCAAATCCATCGAGTTTGATCTTCCCATTCTTCGCAGGTCTTGTTTCATCAAAGTAAATATCCTGGTCACCATCGAGAAAATAAAGAGTGGGATACTTCACTTCATTGTCAGCACCAACCCCATCGGCTGAAAGAAGAATTCGAAATGGCGCATCGGGGTTTTTCATATCGTTGATGACAGAGGCCCGAATTCCCACTCCAGCAGAGTTGATGGTATTTGCAACACTTTGAAGCGTGTTATTGGATCCGTTGATGTAAACTTCCTTCGTTCCATTCGGTGTATCAAACTTAAAGTATCCGGTACCGATTTGAGTTTTGTCCTTATCTGGAAAGCCATTGGTGACAACAGAAGCTTTGCTTGCAAGATCAAGAACTTCCAGATTCCAGTTTCCTGTGACAGAAGCATCGGGATCGACGGAGCCCGAGATGATGTTTTCATCTCCAGATGTGAGTTTCATATCACGAAAACCCCGAGTGCTTGCCAATTCGCCGATAGAGCCGGTGATTTCGTTTAATTTTGTTTCGAGTTCCGTGACAAGTTTTAGACGATTTTCTTGTTTGCCTTTTTGTTGCTCCATTTTATGCACTGGAATTCGCTCAGCTTCCATAAGCTGATCGACAATGTTGGGTGGCAAACCGGAGGCCATTCCTCCAAATGAAATAGTCGACACTAAAAAAACCCCTTTCCAGTTCTTTTAGTTTCTCAGACTTTTCTTTGAAGCCGTGAGCCAAAAATATGTCTTGGACTTTTCGTTAGATGGACTAAATTGCCTTGTCTAGAATGGAGCCACTTTTACGATCAAGGGCCTGAATTGCAGACCAAAGTTGGCGCTCGCTCAAACGTCGAACGACATTTCCCTGACTGTCTTCAATGAAAACCACTTTTTGATCACCATTTTCTTCTACTTTGATCGTCAAATTGTTGGCGAT
>CAZWVK010000126.1:0-7165 GCA_964636785.1 uncultured Pseudobdellovibrionaceae bacterium
TGACGTATTCTTTTTCCTCTTGAGATTTGCGCGAAGATTCGATTTCGATCTATCATCGGGGCTTGATCAGAAAATGAAAAAAAATGCAGAAAAATATCCGGTCGAACTTTCTAGAGGTAAGAATAAAAAATACACGGAGCTTAAAGATGAGTAGACTTCTTGCACTCGTTTTCCTAATTGTGCCGCATTCGGCCTTTGCACATGTAAAATGGTTTACAGACCACAGCATCAATCAGCCACCAGTGCACTGGAGCGAACTCAATTATCCATCTTTCTGGTTTCTGTTTCTATTATCTATGATCACACTCGCGATCTTTGTTTACTTTGATCGAAAATTTGAAAGTTGGAAGCCATATGATCAGGTCAATAAATGGCTCAAAAGTTTTGCGGATCGGTCTGTGGTTGTAGTGCGTGTTTTTACAGGTGCGTCGCTTTTACTGACTTGGCAATCTGATGCGATGATTGCACCCGAATTAGCTATTCCCCATCCTATCTGGGGCTGGTTTCAATTCGCAATTGCGCTTGGTTTGCTACTCTCATATACCACCCCTCTTTCTGGTCTTGGAATGGTTTTTCTTTGGTTTTTTGCAATGACTCAGTATGGTTTTTTCCACCTACTGGACTATTTAATTTATCCAGCTATCGGTTTGTTCCTTTTATTCTCATCATTTAAGAATCCAAAAGTTTATAATTTACGTGTTCCCACACTTTATATTGGGCTTGGATTCTCACTATGCTGGGCCGCTCTAGAAAAAATATTTCACCCGCACTGGGGACTTGATGTTCTCAGTCAGAAACCGGCTCTCACTATGGGGCTTGATCCTGAATTCTTTTTATTAGCTTGTGCCTTTGTTGAGTTCAGTCTTGGATATCTTCTTATAATTGGGCTTTTACAAAGACCGTTGGCGCTGACAATAACTTTGGTTTTTATAACGACCACAGCCTTTTTTGGTCGAGTCGAAATCATAGGTCACACCATACTTCACGGGGCACTTATTGCATTTATCATTTTAGGTCCTGGAAATTACTATCCACCACCGATTGAATTTCATAAGCGCTTAGGATTAAGATCCGCATTCGCGGCAGTCAATTTTGCAGTAGTATTTTTGATTCTGGCGCTACCGTATTGGTACTTCTCGCAACGGATATTCGAGCAAAACGTAGGTCATTAAAAAATTTGGACTCGCTTTTTATTTTTTGAGTTTCGCATGGCTCGAAACATTCCGGAGCTATTAAAGCCCATGAATGCCGTTCCCGATGGATCAACTGCAATCACTCCACCAGTTCCACCTTTTTCTTTCACCTTTTTAAGAACCTCGCTACATGCGTTTTCCAAAGAGAGCTTTCCATACTTTATTAAGGCATGTGCATCAAATCCGCTTACATTCTGGACGAAAACACTTCCTGTCCCAGTCGCGGAGATCGCAAGTGTCTTATTGTTTGCATAAGTTCCGGCGCCAATGATTGATGAGTCTGAAACTCGTCCCGGACGTTTATTTGTTAGGCCACCCGTTGATGTTGCAGCAGCAAGATTTCCATCTGAGTCTAATGCAACAGCACCAACTGTGTGCGAATTATCACTATCATGATCGAGCAGGACCAATCCCTCTGCTTTTGCCATGCGAAGATGCTCCACCATTCGCTCCGTGACAAAATAAGAATTGTCGACCAACTCAAGTCCTACATTTTTTGCGAAGATCTCTGCATCCTTACCACCCAGAATATTATAATGGTCCGACTTTTCCATAATCGATTTAGCAGCTAGAATCGGATTCTTTATCTGCTCAATTAAAGTAACTGCACCACAAGCTTCTGTTTTCCCGCACATGATCGCCGCATCCATTTGCACTCGACCATCAGAACACAAAACACTTCCGCGGCCAGCATTAAAAAGTGGATCATCTTCTAGAAGACGGACCACCTCTGTCACCACCTCGACGGCAGTGCGACCAGACTCGAGCCACTTAAATCCCTTGTCTATATATTCTGAAAGTGATTTTTCATATTGCTGGTGAAGAGGATCATCATCCTTTATTGCACCAGCACCACCATGGAGCACTAAGGTGATCATCTTATAGCGCTTCTACAGCTTCACCATCTACAGATTCAGAAGCCGGCGAGCGAGAAGCCTCTATTCGCTCCCATTCTGGAAGAGAGGCCAATGCAATGGGAGTCTCTGCTTTAAAATGACTCAAAAGATTTTTGGGAACTGGATCTGCCGATGGAAATTTCTGCCCAAGTGGATCAACGTACTGACCATTGCGATAAAATTCAAAGTGCAGATGAGGGCCCGTAGACATGCCTGTGGAGCCAACATATCCGATAATCTGACCCTGGCGGACTTTGGCGCCTCTTCGGATTCCTTTAGCATAACCACTCAAATGTTTATATGCCGTTTTATATACAGAGTTGTGACGAATTTTAATTGTGTTTCCGCCACCACCTCTGCGCGCAGCCAGAATGACCACTCCATCGCCAACTGCACGAATGGGAGTTCCAGTAGGTGCCGCATAATCAACACCAAGATGTGGGCGATTCACTTTGAGTATTGGATGAAATCTTTTGCGCTGAAATCGAGAAGAAATTCGTCCAAACTTAATCGGACTTTTTAAAAACATTCGCTTTAAGCTGCTACCATCTGGCGCGAAATATCCAAAGTCTTCATCCGATGTACGCAGTAAAACGGCCTGATAAAGCTCTCCACTGTTTTCATATTCTGCAGCGAGGATTCGCCCCCAGCCATAAGTCTTTCCATTTACCATTGTTTGCTCAACTGAAAGTCTCCAGCGATCGTTCACTTGAACCTCACGAGCGAAGTCGACCTGCCAAGCAAAGATCTCGGCAAGCTCCGCCGTTAGATTCGGATCCATCTTTGCTGTGATTGCGGACTCCCAGAGAGTTGATTTCACAACGCCTCGAAAAGTAACAACCCTTGAATCCACCTTCTCTTCGATCTTTCGCGCAACCCATCCTTCAGGGCCTCTTGTGATCTCAAGCTTTTCAATGGGCGAGAAAAGAAAATAAATTCCACTCAAGCCCTCTTTATTGGCTTCATCACTTACAACGTTGAAACGCGCACCAGGCTTAAGTCGTGCCAGATTGGCAAATGGTTTTGCGGCCTCGACGATCTCATGAATCGCAACAGGAGAAACATTCAACGCACGCAGTGCGAGGTAAAGACTTGAGCCACGGGGAACCTTATGAGGATAGGCCTTCTCAAGAGGAATGTGAGCCTCTTGGGTCTCTAGCGGAGCCTCCTCAAGAACTGTCGGTTTATTGGGCATCTTGTCGGATGAGAGAAAAAATCCAAATCCAATGAAAAACGGAATCAACGTAAATAGGGCCATATACTTCCAACGATCAAAACGAAATTTAGTCATGAAAAAGAGGATAAACATGAAGATTGAAGATGTGAAGCATTAAACGCAAGATCTGCAATCAAGCCTAAAGTCCGGCCTCGATTCTCCGATGAGAAAATTATACATTTCAAAAGGAGTATTGCTGTGTCTCAGTACGATACTTTAGGACTTCATGACTTTCTACTTCACACACCAGAAAATGGAATAAGAAAGATCCTTGTCGACAGACAAAAAATAACAGACGTCCACTGCAATCTCTTGCTTAAGATTGCAAAGAGCTGTTCGCCAGAAGAATTTGCACTTCATTTTGAGAGGCAGGATTTCCCAAAGGTTCGCTTTGGTCCAGCTGAATCAAAAATCAAAGAGAAATTTTGGGGCGATTGCATCTCTGTGCTTTCAGAGCGTGGGATTCTTCAACCTGCCGTCAGCGGCACACCAAAAGTCGCAGCCTAATATCTTATGAATCTACCGCCGCACTCTTCGATCTGCGAGTGCGGCTAAAATGGCTCCCCAAACCAAATGAGATGAAATCAATGCGGCATTGTTCTTTCGAGACAATGCTTTCTCTTTGCGGAGCACTTTGAAAATCGGGATCCATCCAGCATAACTATCCAGCCAAACTAAAAAGCCATAAAGCGGTCCCTTCACGATGGGCTTTGTTTGCGGCAAAAGCCGAGAGAATAATGGATATAATGCACCGAGAGTGGCTCCGTATCCGAAATGATTGGCAGCAAAGAGAAAGTCAAATCGTTTAGAAGAGTATGGAATTTCAGAATCGAGATCTGCTTTATGGAGCAGACTTTCCGTTACTTCCTCAGGCGGGAGCGGACGACTATAACCCTTTAAACGTTTTTGTGTTTTCATCATCACAATCGTCATGGGGATCACCGCAATGGCTCCAGCTATCGCACCAATGATCATGGATTCAGAAGCAGAACCATTTCCTTCATCACTGTGCATGGCTGCGTTTGAATCTTTAGACCGAACTCCATCACCTATAAATTCTTCTTGAGGAGTATGATCCTGCCCCCAGCGGTTTGCCTGCTCCATCTTCACCTCTCAATGTTGTTTGAGATTAAACTGCTCGCTGTAACGTTTAAAACATCTTGCTCCGGTGTTCAGGCGAACGAGAGCGCCTTCAGCAATATATGGAATCAAATCGGGCTCTCGCGCGATCAACGGAAAAATAACTTCTCGATTCCAATCATTCGAATGCTTCACATCCAATGTGGAATGTATCAAATAGTATCTTTGGCCATTGTGACTGAGACCTAAACGCCTTAGTGCTTTATAAACCTTTTGTGCGCGCCCAGGCGCCGTAAGTTCGATGGCACCTAAAGCTCCAATGGAGTGATAGGCATAACGACGGTTTGCAGCAAAGCCAATCAAAGCGTTTCCTAAAGATAATGATTCTGGAACGATTTCTTCCAGTGGGCTTTCTTCCAATTGAAGCTCATCGGCCAATTCCTTAAGCATTAAGCCGTGCATGCCCTTGGATTGGCCCCGGCCCATCTCATCCCAATAGTTACGAGCCATTTCAAGCTTAGCTTGTGAGGAAAATTTGACCTGTGTCATCGCAAGTAGATCTTCAAATCCAGCTTCGCCAGCAACCTCTTGTTTGATAACCCATTTCATTTCATCGAGCGTCGCATGACTTTCGAGCCAATCAAAAAGCTTCGTATCCTGGCCCGGTCCGGTTTGTTTTAGATTCTCAAACCACATCATAAAATCTTCTGGATCACGCGGCAGTCTCGAGCAGTAATCCCGAGTCTGATTGATCTCCCACTGTAAAACATGCTCTTCCACTTTAAGAGTTTCATGATCAAAACTGAGATTCTCAATCCAATCTTCCGATGGAGTTTTGGGGCTGAGACGTTCACGGTTGAATTTTGCGAGCAGACGATGCACTGGTGCAAGTTCCGCAAATCTCGTTTCGAGATTTATTCTGGGGGGTTGTGATATGGCTAAAAACGGTTTTGGCTTCAAGAGGTCTGGGGTGCTTATTAGCATTACATCTCCTTAAGTTCGGCCACTTAATATATAAGAACCGCTGCCAGAGATGAATCCAATGACTGTGAGATAAAAGTGAAAAAAAGAACACTTTTAAAATCTCGTGCTTTAAAAGTAAATTTGATAAGTCAGATAACATGATCGATAAACCTGTCATATTTCTGAGTTCCACCCAGTGTGGCGGAGCTTGTCAAAAAAAAGTGAATCATCGCGAAAATTCGGGTTGTTCATTTCAAGTGAAATGGAAGATCAATCCTCATATGAAAATCGGCTCTGTATCGATTGAAAGAGCAAAACTTCAGCATCAGAATTTTGCAGATGCGCTCATCCGAGCTGGAGCGGAAATTATTAAGCTCCCCTTTCTTCATGGAGCATTTGATTCTGTCTTTATGAAGGACAATGGTGTTATTTTTAGAATGAATTCGGATGATTCACCAAAAGCAATTCTTGCAAATCCCAGATTTGAGAATCGAAAACTTGAGTCTTCTTATCGAACAAAGGAATTTAACGAGCTTGGCATTGAAACCATGGCCATTGATTCCGGATTTGAAGGTGGCGATTTTGTTATACTCCCGAACACACGCCTTGGATTCTTGGGGTATGGGTTTAGATCGGATTCATCAGCCGCCCAGGAAATTTCTACTTATCTTAAAAGAGAAGTTATCGCTTTGAAACTCTGTGATCCCTATTTCTACCATCTCGACACGGCTCTCAACTTTATCGAATGGGAAGATCGAGGCACTAAGAGGATAATAGCATTTGCTCACTGGGACGCATTCGATCAGGAAAGTCTTCATAAACTAAAAAGCTGTGATGAGATTTCTGAAATTATTTTTATAGATAGAAAAGAAGCTCTCGCATTCGCGTTGAACTGGGTCGAAGTGAATGGAGTTATTATAACTGGAACTCATGCTCCTGAGCTTGAAAGCATTCTTAGAGGTTTTGGAAAGAAAGTGCATATGACTCCCCTCGATGAGTTTCAGCGAGCTGGCGGCAGCGCGGCTTGTTTAGCCTCAAAAATTTTCGTGATGAATCAGAAGAGTCTGGAAATCCATCCATCTAAAAAAATAGATTTCTATGAAAAACGCGCTCAGTGAAGTCGCTTTATCTCTTAAAGAAAACGACTATAAGTTTATAACAATCTCCCCTGACTCTCACAGTCGCATTCTCTCGCGGGCCTCACACTCAAAACACACCTCACTCCAACTTGTTCTGAGGGATTTCTTTGGCTGGAATATGTGGGTTGATAAAAATGCTTTACCCCGTCCGATCATTGAACCACTTGAACGCACAGAGCTTATTGAAGAGCAAGGTCACCTGGTGAAATCCAGGGTGAGGGCATCGACCTATAATGATCTCATGTTCTTTCATTCTGGTTTTCCAACGGAAGAAAGGGACTCGGTGTTTTTTGGTCCAGACTCCTACCGATTCTTGAACTTTCTTGAAGCCCAACGATTTGAAGGAAGAGTTATTTTTGACATCGGATGCGGCTCTGGAGTGGGCGGTCTTGCACTTCATGATTTTTTAAAACGACAGGGCAAGGGAAACATCCAGGCTTTTCTATCTGATGTTAATGCCAAAGCATTGGAGTTCTCGGAGCTGAATGCTGAAATCAATGAGGTTCAGAATGTCAAAACAGTTCAGACTCAGTTTGCAAATGATGCTCCAAAGGAGTGTGAGATCTTTATTTCAAACCCCCCTTTTATTGTGGATGAAAAGTCGCGTGTTTATCGTGATGGGGGCGGCAGATATGGAATAGAAATTTCTTGTGGAATTATAAAGTCTTTTTTAGATTT